>JAPHTO010000015.1 GCA_026196955.1 Colwellia sp.
AACGTTGCCAAGCTAGGCGATCCGCTTTTTTTAATTTTCCTAGCCCTTGCTCAAAATGGTCAACTTTATGTTTAGGCAGTAATAAGCGGTGAGGGCCATCAGGATCGGTTGACCAACGATTAAACCCAGGATTCAATCGTTGCAACTCGGTTAAGGATAAATCAGCTAAACTTGCTGCTTTAGCTAAATCCAGTTGTGATTGAATATTAACTTGGCTGATCACTTCTTCATTAGCAATTTTATATAATGACAAATTAAAGTGTTCTGGGCGCTTTATTATATCGGCAAGTGCTAATAATTTAGGCACATAAGCACGGGTTTCTTTCGGTAAATCTAACGCCCAAAAGTCGGTGTTTTTACCGTTACTTTTATTTTTTCTTACGGCTCGTTGTACTCGACCTTCCCCCGAATTATAGGCGGCTAAAGCCAATAGCCAGTCGCCATCGAAGAATTTATGCAAATACTTCATATATTTGATGGCACCTTCAGTTGAGGCAACCACATCGCGTCGACCGTCATACCACCAATTCTGCTTCATGCCAAAGCGCTTACCTGTGTCAGGTACGAATTGCCACATACCTGATGCTCTACCATGAGAGTAGGCAAAGGGGTCAAAGGCACTTTCAACAACAGGCAGTAGTGCAAGTTCAACCGGCACATTGTTTTTTTCTAATTCTTCAACAATGTAATATAAAAAGGGCTCTGCGCGTTTAGCGACTCTATCAAGATAACTCGGATGCTTAACATACCAATTGCGCTGCATAACAACACGGTTATTTTCAGGTACGTCGAAGCTTAACTGTCCTCGAATACGTTGCCATACGTCGTTACTGTCTTGAAGTGCATTATCCTTTAAGGAAAAGTCGACGTCATCAACAGGGTGAGTAACATCAATATTCTCATCAGCGAGTAAAGCTTGGTTGATGTCAAGGGTACTGGCGATATTTTGAGGGGCTAAGTTTTTATTACTTTCGTTAGTTGATGATAAGTGCGTACTTTGGCAGCCACTAAATAATATAAGAGCAGGAAAAAAAAAGTATTTCATGAAAAACCAATGATAATTAAAAACACAATGTCGACAACAAGGTAATTAAACATATTTAATCGTTATTATTTGTTGTCGAAAAAACGGCTTTAAGACTACCACGTTAAAATTGGTCTTTCCAGCGTCTAATCACTGTGAAGGTATCTTGCTCACTTTCAGAGATAGTTGCATCAAACTGTTTTGCGCTAGCATTGAGTGACGTCTCGTGACATCGTAAGAAGGGATTAACCTGTTTTTCTACCCCAATAGAACTTGGGATGGTGCTTAGCTCATTAGCGCGTAATTCGTTCACCTTATGACTGTAATTAATTAACGCTTGATTATTGGGATCAACCGTTAAAGCAAATGTTAGGTTTGCTTGCGTGTACTCATGAGCACAATACACTTGGGTGTTTTCAGGTAAGTTAGCGAGCTTGGTTAGTGAGCTAAGCATTTGTTCAGCGCTGCCTTCAAATAAGCGCCCGCAGCCTCCAGAGAACAGAGTATCGCCACAAAATAGCACAGGGATATTATTGTCATTAGCGAAGTAAGCAATATGGCCAGCAGTGTGACCGGGTAAATCGATTACTCGAAAATTAGCATTTAACTCGGTTAACTTTACCTTATCATTTTCAGTGAGCTTAACATCACAATAGGGAATATTTTCATGTGCGGGACCATAAACGGTAATTGTTTGTTGCTTTTGTTGGCAATAGGCAATTAACTCTTTTATACCGCCGGTATGATCTGCATGATGATGAGTTATTAATATAGCGCTAAGGTTAAGCTGATTTTTCTCTAAGAATTCGATACACACCTTAGCGTCACCGGGGTCAATGAGTGCAGCCGTGCTTGAGTTGGTGATTGCCCAAATGTAATTATCAGAAAAAGCTTGTATAGCTTTAATATTAACCGCCGAGCTACTTGTTTTTATTGCACTCATCTGGAATTTCCAACTTGCTTAGGTATATACTTGATTATACTTATTTTACTTTGTAATAACATTGTTTATGAAACCTGCTTTAGCATTTCGACAACCGCATTATCCACAGTCATGGCAAGAGTTACCTAATGGCAGCACTGTTTTGTCAGCGATTGAAGAGTCATTAAAGCCTTGGTGGCAAAAATTTTTTGGTTATCATTTACTCAAAGTAGGGGCGTTAAGCCATGGCGTAGATACTAATGATAGTCTGATCAAGCATCAAGTGACTTGCTGTCTTAGTACAAGCTGTGCGAAGCAAAATATCAGTAACAGCCCAAGTACATGCATTGTTGGAGAGTTAGATGATTTACCCTTGTTAGAGCACAGTGTAGATGTTTGCTTGCTCAGCCATGCACTTGAGTTTTCACTCGATCCTCACCATGTTATTCGCGAGGCTAATCGGGTGTTAATTCCTAATGGCTACTTAATTGTTACTGGCTTCAACCCCATTTCTTTGGCTGGGCTGAATCGCGCAATACCCTATCGTAGAAAGAAAACGCCATGGAATGAACACTTTTTTTCTCCCATGCGAGTTAAAGATTGGTTGCACTTAATGGGGTATGAAATTCTCAGTGACGAGCGTTGTTTGCACAGCTCATTAGTAGGAAAAATGAGCGAACACGGTATTGCAAATTATTGGCGAAAATTTGCGAGTAATTATTTTACTAGTTTGGGCTCTGTATATATTATTATTGCCAAAAAAAGAGTGTTACCGTTAACGCCGATTAAACCTAAATGGCAGATCAGGGCTAAGTTTAATCCCGTAAAAGTGCCAAGTATGAATGTGAGTTCGAACAATGAAAGGCACAAAAAAATCGTACCATAAGGGTTAATCGTTTAGGCGATATTGTTTAAAAGTTTAGAGGTAGATAAGAAATAATGAATAGAAATGAACTCGAATGCTATTTGGATGAGTTGCTTAAACCAGCTCAAATAAAGGATTACGCCCCTAATGGTTTACAAATTCAAGGGCGGGAGAAAATTAATAAAATAGTGACTGGTGTTACCGCTTCACAGGCGTTAATTGACCGGGCAATTGATGAAAAAGCTGATGCGATCATTGTTCATCACGGTTATTTTTGGAAAAATGAGTCTTATGTTATTAGAGGTATGAAACATAAGCGTATCAAGGCGTTACTTGATAATAATATTAATTTATTTGCTTACCACTTACCGTTAGACATTCATCCTGCTTTAGGGAATAACGCGCAACTAGCAAAGCGACTCAATATTGATGTGACAGGGCCATTGGAATTAGGAAATCCGATAAGCGTTGCCATACAAGGAAGTTTATCTGAACACAAAACCGGTACAGAATTGGCGCATAGGATAACTAACCAACTTAATCGAGAATGTTTACATATTGCACCACCTTCTAATAAAGTCATTAAAACCCTTGCTTGGTGTACCGGCGGCGGGCAAGACTATATTGAATTGGCTGCAGAGCAGGGGATTGATGCCTTTATCTCTGGAGAGGTATCGGAAAAAACAACCCATATTGCTCATGAAATGGATATTCATTTTTTTGCAGCAGGTCATCATGCAACCGAGCGTTATGGTGTTAAAGCACTTGGGGAATATATCGCTAACGAACAAGGCCTAGACGTAGTGTTTGTTGATATTGACAATCCAGTGTAAGTTACCTGAACTTCTAAGTTATTTTTTAACTCAATAGTCCTTTAAACCATTGAACTAAACGGCCTACACTTTCATACCAAGCCGTTGTGGTTTGAAGAAACTTTTCACTGTTTGGAAAATAGTAAGGCCAACTCTTTGGCGTGTGTTGGTTTTTAACCCAGTACCCTGTTGGCGCTGCAATAGGGTAAATCCCTTGCTTTTGAAAATACGTCATTGCTCTTGGCATATGATCAGCATTAGTAATCAACACAACGTTTGCTCCTTGCACTCTTGGGCTGATGAGTTCAGCCTCTTCTTCAGTATCTTTTGGAAAATTTTCACTGATAATTTTTTGCTCAGGGATCCCTAATAACACAAGCGAATCCTTCATTTTTTCAGCATTTGATACCAGATCATCACCAGCAAAGCCTGAAGTGATAATTCTTGCTTCTGGATGAATTTGATAAATACGTAATGCTTCAACGAGTCGTTGTAAAGAGCCTGTTTTTAATTGGCTGGTAACGGGTAATGCTTCGTTGCTGAAATGACCATGGCCTAAGACAATAATATAATCGACAGGGCGATCAGCCCGAGTAAACGCCTGGTAATTATCTTCAATACTGCCCATAAACGTATCGGAAACAATAGGCATTGAAGAGACAAACAACAAAAGCAGCGCGGAAATTAAACATTTAAAGCTTGTGCTAGGTCGTTTTTTGAAACAAATAGCTGCAATGAATAATAAGATCAGCACAAGGTTAATAGGCATGATAAACACTGATATTACTTTTTTAAGTAAGAATAAATCCATGGTAATTAGGTATTACTTGCGTTTCGAATGAATGTGCTTTTTAAATAGATTGAGTCACTATAACAAGAATTTAACGAGCCGTAATTAAAAAAGCACCTAACAAAAACAATTGCTTGGTGCTATTTAGTTCATGCTATGTAAAAGCTATTTTAACTGTTAAGTAATAATACAAATAGCTTTTCAGGCCCGTGGGCTCCATATGCTAGGGTTTGTTGTATATCAGCCGTTTTTGACGGCCCTGAAATTAATAAGACATTGGTAGGAAGCTTATTTTGCCATTGCTGCGCCTTAACTAAGCTTGCAAAATCACTGTAGAGATCGTTGGCATCAACAATCACAATATGCACTGGGGGGATCAAAGACATAGTTCTAGGCTCATTTTTACTCGGCCACAATACAATACAGCCGGTAGCGGCAATCGATGCGTGTGATGAAGTAATACTGGCAGGGGTATTATTGAATAAATGCTCTTTTTTATCTTCTAAAGTAAAATCAAATGCTTGAAGCTTTACTGTCGGATTTAGCTGTTCAATTTCTTGGCTATAGGTAGAGTCTTTCCCGTATAGTAAGTTTTCTATTTTTAAGGTATTTAAAATATCTGCAACTTGCTCTGCTAACGCTGCCTGAGTTGTTTTAATCACTTGTGCATGGTTATTGGTTAAATGAGTAATAAATTGACTAATTTGTTGCTCACGTTCAATTTCAGGATAATGATAAGGTGTTTCAATCGGCAATTTAGTATAATCAGCACCAGCGACCTGTTGTTTAAGCTTGGCTAAAATATTAGCTCTAGCGATGTTGTGTTGTAATTTAGTCATATTATTTAGCCCCTGAAGATTGATGTTTTTTAACGCGTTCATGTAAGGTTTTGGCCGCCGGTTTAGGTGCTGTACGCACAGAAGTCCAAACGCCTAATTTACTTGGCATTAATTTGCGCAAACGAGTTAACCACCACATAGAGAAATTATAAATTGATGAGTGCCTGTGTACGCCAGCCCATGCTTTCCAAACCATGGCTTCAATGTTGCTTCGGCCAACTCCTTCGCCTTTCATCACTTGACTATTGCCGTCTTGCTTCTTAACACTTTCTTGTCTTAACCTTAACAGCAGCTTAGGAATAGGAATTTTTACTGGACAAACCTCACCACAAGCACCACACAGAGATGATGCAGTCGGTAAATCTTTAGTCGGCTCTAATCCCAACATATGAGGAGAAACAATTTGTCCTATCGGACCCGGATAAACAGTGCCATAAGCATGGCCACCAATACGGGTATAAACAGGACAATGGTTCATGCAAGCGCCACAGCGAATACATTGTAGGGTTTGTCTTAATTCTTCATCAGCAAAGGCTTGGCTGCGGCCATTGTCTAATAAAACGAGATGTACTTCTTGGGCGCCATCTTTTTCACCTATTTGACGAGGGTGTGAAATCATATTGAAGTAGGTAGACATGATTTGTCCGGTGGCACTACGGGTTAATAAACTGAGTAGTGGCGGAACATCGTCCAGCATTTCAACGACTTTTTCTATACCTGTGATAGCGATATGCAATGGTGGAACCGTGGTGCACATTTGACCATTGCCTTCATTTTCAACTAAACATAAGGTACCGGTTTCAGCAACGGCAAAGTTAACACCAGTAACTCCCACATCAGCTTGGCAAAACTTATCTCTTAAAATATTTCTACCGACATTAATCAGCTCATCAACATCTGTGGTATAAGAAAAATCTGATATGTTTTGTTTAAATAAATCAGCGACTTGTTTTTTATTTTGATGAATAGCAGGCATGATGATATGAGAAGGGTGTTCTTTGGCTAGTTGAACAATATACTCGCCCATATCAGACTCTAAGCACTCTATGTTTCGTTGCTCAAGAAAATCGTTGAGTGCAGTTTCCTCTGAAACCATTGACTTACCTTTAACGACTTGTGAGCCACTCTTTTCCTCTATAAGGGTAGCGATAATGTCGTTAGCTTGGCTAGTGGACTCAGCCCAATGAACTTTAATGCCGTTGCTAGTTAAGTTTTCTTCAAGTTGCTCAAGCAAGTAAGGGAGCTTTGCTAAACAACGTTGCTTTATCAACTTGCATTGCTCACGCAAGGTTTCTAATTCATCTTGCTGAGGGAAGGCTGCACTTCGTTTGTCACGTAAATAATGCATGGCGCCATGAAAATTTTCCCGTAATTCAGCATTGTTAAGATCCCGAGCAACATTATTTCTAAAGTTTCGCGCGGACGCCGCATATTTACTTTCGTTAGGGGTAACTTGATGGGCTGACATTAGCTTGCTCCTTGTGCTTGGGTTCTTTTTAGTAGATAGCTAGCAATATGCTCACCACGCAGGGATTTTTTCTGGTATTCGAGCGCACCATTGATATTCATCATGCAGCCCCAGTCGGCACTGACATAGCGTACAACCCCTGCTTTATCTAAATTATTACTCTTGTCATTAACCATAGCGGCAGAAATATCACCGTGCTTTACGGAAAAAGTGCCACCAAAACCACAGCATTCACTCTCATTTTCATGGGTTATTAGCTCGACATTTTTTAATTGTTTAATCAGTTTGCCGCCGGTGATATGAACGCCCATTTCACGACGAGCGGCACATGAAGTATGCAATGCTACTTTTTCTGACTGACCATTATCGGTTAATTGAATATTTAATACTTGTACAAGGAATTCGGTGAATTCAAAGATACGATCGCAAAAGGCTTGGATTTCGGGAACATCATCAAGTAGCTCTGGATAATGATGGCGCATCATACCGCCACAAGAGCCCGAGATTATAACGATAGGTATATCTAACGGAAATTGTGCTACTTGCGCTAATGCTACAGCTTTCGCTTCCTCTTTATAACCTGAATTATAAGCAGGTTGACCACAACAAGTTTGCCCTTGAGGGTAGTGGACTTTAATACCTTGCTTTTCTAAGAAGGTTATTGCGTCAATGCCAGAGTTAGGAAAAAAGCTATCGACAAGACAAGTACCATAAAGATAAACCTCGCTTGGCTTTTGTGGGTAATACCTTAAATGCTGAGTGTTAATAGTTGTCATAACCTGTCCTTTTACTGGCGTTTAGCAAGTTTTCTATCGATGTACTAACATAACGCTAATGTTATTGTTAATATATATGTTGTTTATTAATTTATTGTTTCTAAAAACGTTGTAATGATGTGGTGTTTTGACATGCGTTATGCAATGAAAGAGTGAGGAAAAGATGGTCGGTGTCAATGAGTTGTTCCTATTTGTGCTAGTAGTTGAAGCGCGCTCATTTAATAAGGCGGCAGAAATTGCAGGAATATCAACGCCAGCGCTGAGTAAGAAAATATCAAAATTAGAAAAAGATCTTTGTGTGCAGTTGTTATATCGAACCACTCGGCGTCTCAGCCTGACCGAAGCAGGGGAGACACTTTATCAGCATGCAAAAAATATTAATCAGCAAGTCAATGAAGCCGTAGGCGCAGTAAGTAATTTCAGTGAAAAAATTTCAGGTGAAATTAAACTCAGTGTTCCGACGATTTCAGGCGAGTTGCTACTTGCTGAAATAGTTGCTGAGTTTTGTCATCAACACCCTGAAATTAGCGTTGATATACGCCTTGAGAATGAATTTGCCGATCTGGTCAAGGAAGGTTTGGATTTAGCTATTCGAACAGGTGACTTGGAAGATTCCACCTTAATTGCTAAGCCCTTAATTGTGTCACATTGGATAGTATGCTGCTCACCTAGCTATATTGAAAAATTTGGTAGGCCAGAGCATATTGAAGATTTATTAACTCATAATTGCCTTGCTTATACAGGGCAGGCTAAAGGCAGTCATGACTGGCGTTTTGAAAAAGACTCAGTAGAAAAAAACATTCGTATCTCTGGTAATTTTGCCACTAATAATGCTCAAGCATTAAGAAAGGCTGCACTTGCTGGCTACGGTATTGCCTATGTGCCAAGGTGTAGTGTCTATGAGGACTTGCAAGTAGGAAAGTTAGTGTCAATCTTAGCTGATTACAAGCCAAGAGCTTTAGGAGTTTATGCTGTTTACTCTTATACCAGACATTTGCCGGCAAAAATTCGTTTGCTGATAGAACACATTAAGCAAGGTTATGAGGGGAAAGCAGAATATTTTTAATCAATAAATTTAGAATAGACGTCTAAAAGTCTATTGCATTTATTCCTTATTTAGGGTTTAATAGAGCAGTTGCTCAAATATATTTCTTTTTGTACGTATATTGGCAACACCAGAAGAGGAGCGATAACTAGGTAGATAACGTTTGGAGCCACATTCCAATAAGCGTTATTGAGGGAGATTATCGCCGAGAGCATTAACACTGTGGTCGTTAATGCTCGGTCACTAAGGCTGAATCCTTAGGGCTGTCACCGGTAGTGTTTATTAAATAAGAAAATAAATGCTATTAACAAGGTGGAGAGCTTCTGGCTGAAAAGATTATATTGCTTGCATAAAGTTCTTTTATGTAAAAGCCTAGCAACTTCTCAGTCATGCTCTTCCTGTATTAATTAGCCAATGATTTTGCCTTCAGACATAAAAAAATCATAGCACTTAGGAAGAATAAACATGTTTCATAACGAATCATCTCAGCAAGAATCTAGACACAATACAGCAATCACTGTAGCCAAATTTGGCGGTACAAGTGTTGCTGATTATCAAGCCATGTTGCGATGTGCGCATATCATCAAAAACGACAGTAGTAATCGCTTAGTTGTAGTCTCTGCCAGTGCAGGTGTTACTAACTATCTAGTACGCTTGAGCCAAGAGAGTGTGCCCTGCAGTGAACAAGCGGAAATTATTGCTAATATTCGCGCAATTCAAGTGAACATCACTCAACATTTAGCCCGTGACATTGAACAACACTTAAATGATGAAATAGATACCTTATTGGCGCAACTTGCAGAGCAGGCATTAAAACAATCTCAGCAGTACAGTGTTAAACAATCAGATGCCATACTTGCTTTTGGTGAGCAGTTTAGCTCACGTATTTTCGCTGAAGTTTTACAATCTGTTGGTGTTGACGGTGCTTATTTTAATGTTCAACAAGTGATGAAAACCAACAGTTTATACGGTAAAGCCGTCGTCGATATTGAGCAATTAAAAAGTGCTTGTGATGAGATATTAGCTGTAGAGTTGTCGCAACGCGTATTGGTCACTCAAGGCTTTATCGGACAAGATGGCTTAGGGGAAACTACGACATTAGGACGTGGCGGCTCTGACTATAGTGCAGCCTTACTTGCTGAAGCGCTTAATGCCAGTAATCTAGCTATTTGGACTGACGTTGTCGGGATTTTCACTACCGATCCGCGTATCACCGAGCAAGCTCGTGCAATTGAAGAAATCAGTTTTGGTGAAGCGGCTGAAATGGCCACTTTTGGTGCTAAAATTTTACACCCCGCAACCTTAATACCTGCCATGCGTCAAAACATCCCCGTTTTTGTTGGCTCATCAAAAGAGCCTGAAAAGGGAGGAACACAAATAAAGCAATCGGTAGAGTCAAACCCAACCTACCGATCAATTGCTCTTCGACGAGAGCAAACCCTAGTTACGGTTAAAAGCCCGGCAATGTTACATGCAAGTGGTTTTTTAGCGAAAGTGTTTGGCATTTTAGCTAAATATGAGTTGAGTGTTGATTTGATCACCACCAGTGAGATCAGTGTCGCACTAACGTTTGACAACCCAAGTGGCTCTACTCAAGCGTTACTCACTTCAACCGTAGTGCAAGAGTTAGAGCAGCTTTGTGAGGTAACCGTTGAGCATGGATTATCACTCGTGGCGGTTATCGGTAACGGTTTAGACTCAGCCAAGGGGATTGGACAAAGCATTTTCCAAACAATAAACGACACCAATATTCGCTTGATTTGTCATGGTGCTAGTGCCAATAACTTGTGCTTTTTAGTTGATGAGCACGACGCTAACCATGTGGTTGAAAAATTACATAACGAGTTGTTTGTTTAAATTAATCGCTGTGAACTTATAGGGTTATTTGGTATTCATTGTCGCTAATAAGCCATCTAATTGTACATTTAGCCCTTGCAGCTCATCTATAGACAACCCCGTTACTGAAAACATTTGAGCGGGGATGTTTTGAGCTTGTGATTTTAGCTGACAGCCTGAATCTGTCAGTTTGATGACAACACTGCGTTCATCGTCACTATTGCGAACTCGACTCAGCAACGCTTGTTTTTCTAGTCGCTTTAATAGCGGTGAAAGGGTGCCAGAGTCTAAATCAAGCTTCTCACCTAATTGCTTCACTGAAATAGCGGGTGTGGTGTCATTATTTTCCCATAGCACTAGCATCACTAAGTACTGAGAATAGGTTAAACCTAACTTTTTCAATACTGGACTATAATGACGGTTCATCAATTTTGTTAAGCTATAAAGGCGAAAGCATAACTGATTTTCTAATTTCAAATGTGCATCGTTATTCATCAAGGTAAACCATAATCTATAAAAGTTTTTCTATATCAGCTTCAATAGCTTCTGGTTTAGTAGTAGGCGCATAACGTTTGATAACCTTGCCTTCCTTGTTTACCAAAAATTTTGTGAAATTCCACTTTATGCCCTTAGATCCAAGTATGCCTGGTGCCTCAGATTTTAAAAAATTGAATAATGGATGACTATGTTCACCATTGACGTCAATTTTGCTAAAAAGAGGGAATTTAATATTAAAGCGCAAATCACAAAATTGTTGAATTTCTGCGTCACTGCCTTTTTCTTGCTGCTTGAACTGGTTGCAAGGAAAGGCAAGAATTTCTAATCCTTGAGCTTGGTGTTTTTGGTATAGGGCTTGTAGGCCTTTATACTGTGGGGTAAAGCCACAGTCACTTGCGGTGTTAATAATTAGCATAACTTTATTCTTATAGCTTGCTAAATCAATGGTGTTTCCGCCACTGTCTTTTGCCGAAAACTGATAGATATCATTGCTCATTGTTCTTCCTTTGCTAAATTTTATTAATTTAAGTTGTGCACAATTTAATTTTGCGTAACTTTATATTGTTTTTATTTTAATTGCAAAAAAGGCTAAACTTCAGGCCTAAAAGTTAACTAGTAAAAGTAATCTCTCGGAAAAATAAAATGAACCCAATTATTCAAATGTTACAAGAGCAAAATATTAGCGAAGAAAAAATTAATGAATTATTTCAAGCATTAACTGACAATCCTTTGATGGCAATGGGGATTATTCAACAATTAGGTATTCCACCAGAAAAACTGCAAGCGATTATGGGCTTGGTAATGACTCAACCAGAGCTTATTAAAGAAGCGGTAGACGAGTTAGGGTTAGACTTTTCAAAAGTAGAAGCGGCTAAATCTAAATTAAAAGAAGGTTTGTAGCTGATGATAAACAACCAAGCTTATTCGCTTACTGAATTACTGAGTAAAATTAAACAAAATGAGCAAAGTGTTGAGTTTGAGCAAGTGATGCAGGTCATTGCCGAAAATTATCATTATCAGCCTGCAGCTTTCACCAATGGTGAGCTGTTTAATGATGCAGGCACTAATGAAGGCTCATGTAAGATATTTTCGTTTGCTCAATTAAATGATCTAAACCAACAACAAACGCTGGCGTGTTTTGGTCGCTATTATCGCGAGGATGTTTTAGCAAATCCTGCCGGCAATGATCACGGTAATATTCGCAATTTTATGAAAACAGGTTGGCAAGGCGTTGCATTTAAGACTGTTGCTCTACAAGTTGTAAAATAAACTACAATACATTTTTCATATAAGGGGTTATTCAATGAAAGTAGCATTTATTGGTTTAGGCGTGATGGGATATCCCATGGCAGGGCATCTCCAAAAAGCGGGTCATGATGTTTGTGTATATAATCGCAGTGTGGAAAAAGCACAAAAGTGGCAAGCTGAATTTTCTGGCAATTTTGCTCAAACACCTGCGTTAGCAGCAAAAGATTGTGACATTGTATTTTGCTGTGTAGGTAATGATGATGATGTTCGCCAAGTTGTTTTAGGTGAGCAGGGCATTTTATCAGGTATGCCTGAAGGTAGTATTTTAGTGGATCATACCACCGCTTCTGCGAATATTGCCCGTGAACTAGCTGATATTGCGACGAAACAAGATCAATACTTTCTTGATGCACCCGTATCAGGTGGTCAAGCAGGGGCTGAGAATGGCGTATTAACCGTTATGGTAGGTGGTGATAAAGCCATATTCGATAAAGCACAGCCTGTTATGGATGCGTATGCTCGTTTTAGCCAATTGATGGGGGGAGTAGGCTCTGGGCAATTAGCTAAAATGGTTAATCAAATTTGTATTGCTGGTGTAGTACAAGGTTTAGCTGAAGGCTTTAATTTTGCTGAAAAAGCAGGATTAGATGCCGATGCATTAGTTGAAACTATTTCTAAAGGAGCCGCTGGCTCATGGCAAATGGAAAACCGTTATAAAACCATGTTTGCTGGCGAATATGACTTTGGTTTTGCCGTTGATTGGATGCGTAAAGATCTGGCTATTGCCTTTGATGAAGCACAAAAGCATGGTGCTCCTTTGCCTATGACCAAGATGGTTGATGAATTTTATCAGGAAATTCAAGCAAGTGGTGGCAATCGCTGGGATACTTCAAGCTTAATTTCACGTTTTAAAAAGTAAAGTTCACTCAACAACTTTGCATTGATAAAAATAAACGCCAGCTTAAAAGCTGGCGTTTTTTGTCGAATAGTGACGCTTTAATTTACAGGCTAAATACCATAGGTACTGTTGTTAGCATTAATACAATAATTAAGCCGATAGCTGCTATGTTAAGCCATAAACCAGCTCTTGCCATATCAGTGATCCTCAGTTGACCTGAGCTAAATACCACTGCATTTGGCGGCGTAGCAACAGGCATCATAAAGGCACAACTGGCAGCTAAAGCTGCTGGAATGACCAACATTAGTGGGCCATCAGTTAATGTAACCGCAATTGGTCCAAGCAAAGGTAAGAAGCTTGCTGCTGTTGCGGTATTACTCGTTACCTCTGTTAAGAACAAAATGGTAATGGTAACAATTAAAACAGCACCAATAATAGGGAAGGTTGACGTTGCTTCAAGCTGAGTTGCAATATAAGCTGCTAGACCTGACTTTTTGATCAAGCCAGCTAATGCTAATCCACCACCAAAGAGCAATAACACACCCCAAGGTAACTTTTTGGTATCATCCCAAGCTAGAATGCGAATATCTTTTTTACTATCAATGGGCACAATGAATAGCATCAACGCAACAAACATAGCAATACCAGTATCAGAGATGGCAAGTCCAGTTATTTTCGCGATTAAGGGTCTAAATATCCAACCTAAAGCAGCTAAAGCAAAGAAAAATAATACTAATTTTTCTGCTTTGCTCATCGCTCCTAACTCTTTCAACTTGGTCTTGAACATGCTGGATGTGTCAACTTGCTCCCCTTCATTTACTTGATAACAAACCTTAGTCAAGATAACCCAGCACATAGTTAATAGTATGGCTGACAGTGGTACACCAACAATCATCCATTGGGCAAAGCCAATCTCAATATTGTAACTATCTGATAAATAGGCAGCCATTAGTGCATTTGGCGGAGTTCCAATGAGTGTTGCTAAACCACCGATACTTGCTGAAAAAGCGATTGCTAATAACATGGCCTTAGAAAAGTTATCTTTGCTGTGTCTCCCTTGCTTTTGTCTAACCATTTCAATAATTGATAATGCGATGGGTAACATCATTACAGCGGTTGCCGTATTAGACATCCACATCGAGAGGAAAGCGGTTACAAGCATTAAACCACCTATTTGATGACTCGGCTTAGTGCTCACTAATGACATGGCTTTTAAAGCGATACGCTTATGTAAGTTCCATCGCTCCATTGCGATTGAAATAAAGAACCCTCCAAGAAAAAGGAATATTAAAGGGTGAGCATAAGATGTCGAGGTGGCCTTAATTGGGGCTATACCAACAATAGGCGCAACGATTAAAGGTAAAAATGCGGTTACAGAAACGGGGGTTGCTTCTGATATCCACCATGTGGCCATCCATAATGCTAAACCTAAAGTATGCCAAGCTGTAGGAGACATACCTTCAAACGGAGAAGGTATTAATAGGGTCAACAACATTAATGCTGGACCTAATATCAGCATACGCATTGGCGTAGCCTTGTGTTGAATGTCACTCATAAGTTTCCTCACTATGTTGTTTATTATAATTTTGCTTACTTGTGTTTAGCAAGGATGCTGCCATGTTTTCATCATGTTGTTATATATGGTTTTTTTGTTTTTTACTTACACTTTTTTATCTATAAAAGTAACGATATCCATCCATAAAAAAAATCAGATGTGTGGAAAGCCACCAATAAAGTTACCTGCAATGAAATAGAAGTCAGCATTATATAAATAATTACATTGCTTACTGTCTTTGAGGATTTTACTTTTGTTAATGCTTGTGAAGTTAAAGGCGATGTTAGTTCGGTTAAAGTTGAGTATATTGTGACTTATCGAAAAATTTCGCTTATAGGCCTCATTCGAACAGTTAGATAACGATGAAATCAGGCTGCCATCTATCGGTAAAAATATGTCAGCAATGCAATTGGGGGTTAGGTTCGATTTTTAAGGCTAATATTTAAATGAAATTTTAAACACAAATATATGAACATAGAATATTTGTTACTTCCGAAACCTTTATGTGGGAATTCAATAAGTTAAATATTCTCCTCGATTAAAGGATGTCGAGGAGAATGACTTGAGTATGAACCTTATCCAACGCTTCTTGCTAGGCTAATATTCAATAATTGAACTCAATCAACCTTGCACATACTCATATAAGGCTTTTAATACAGACATTTTCCCTTTATCTTTTTCATGTTCATGAGCTAAGTTTTCAATTTTAATCATAAACTCATCCATGCTTAATATTCCCTTACCACCATATTGCAACTTGTTTTGGCAATGCTGTTGCCATTGTTGTTGCTCTTCAGTGGTTAAGGTGTGTGGATAATTTCGGGCACGATATCGAAATAAAAGTACCGATAATCGCTCATCTTGGAATTTGAATGGGTGGCTACCAAGTTGCTCAGCTGGTAAACCGCGTAAAATATCCATTTGGGCTTTATCGCCATGGCTGAAAAAACTACCCCCGTATAACGCTTGTTCGGCATCTGTACCTTCATTATCGAAAGGCTCAGGCGCAAAGACATCGCTCAGCTTATCTCTAAGTTCGTTATGCTGTTTTAGTTTTGCTAAATTTTCTAAGCAATAATCGCGAGGGATCGCCAAACGTTGCGCATTTTCGGGTAATAGTGTTTTAGCGGGAGCAACAACAGGGCATTTGTTTACATGAATAAGCTTTACTGGAATTGGCTTTTCATCAGGCGCTAAATCATCGTGGCGGGTATATAAACGTGCTTTAATTTCTTCACTGGTGAGTGAAAGTAGTGGCTCAATATCTCGCGCTAAATCAACACAAATCACTGCATTTTTGTTAACTGGATGATAGCTAACTGGTGCAAACCAGCTGGTACAACCATGTGCTGATGATATTTTAGATGAGGTGTGAACTATGGGTGTCATATCGGCAACATTGATAAGCTCTGCCACTTGCTTTTTGTTTTTTAAATTAAAGATAAAATCATACAGCTTAGGTTGTTTATCTTTAATAAGCTTTGCCATAGCAATAGTGGCATAAACATCACTCATGGCATCATGAGCGGCTTCATGGCTGATGCCATTGGCTTTCGTCAGTAATTCAAGACGAAAACTCACCACTTCTTCACCATCACGTTCAACAGTTGGCCAATTGATACCTTCAGGGCGTAATGCATAGCACGCACGCACCATATCAATGATATCCCAGCGACTATTGCCATTTTGCCATTCTCGGGCATAAGCATCATAAAAATTTCGATAAAGTAAATAACGAGTTACTTCGTCATCAAAGCGAATATTGTTATAACCGGCTACACAAGTATTTGGTTGGGAAAATAGTGTATGAATTCGGGCAGCAAACTCCGCTTCTGATAAGCCTTCAGCTCGCGCCTTCTGCGGTGTAATACCGGTAACTAAACAGGCTTCGGGATGAGGTAAATAATCAATG
This sequence comes from Colwellia sp., assembly GCA_026196955.1. Lineage (GTDB taxonomy): Bacteria > Pseudomonadota > Gammaproteobacteria > Enterobacterales > Alteromonadaceae > Colwellia. The sequence continues at coordinate 16,489 of JAPHTO010000015.1, forward strand.
GGTGGTTGGCAATAAAACATTTCAGGCTCACCAATGATATTTAAATCTAAATCGGTACGAATGCCGGCAAATTGAGATGGTTTGTCGAATTTAGGGGAGATGCCCCATGTCTCATAATCGTGCCAAAGGATAGTAGGCTGATTCATAGTGTCATTTTGCGTAGCTTTAATTTCTTTTTTGTTTTTATAAATCAATATATCAACTCTGTTTTAGTGTACGTGGATTATTCTTGTTCTTTATCACTGTAATTAATAATCAATTTGAGTACTTCAATATAGATGTTTTAAGTGGAGAACAATCATTTTTCAGTATCTTAATAGATATTATAATACAGCAACTTGTATTGCATTAGAATGAAGCCCTAATATTTATCGAATGTTTTCTCTTATCATTTTTACGACAATAGCTATATTGGCAGTTAATAAAGACTGTTTTTGATCAAATAGTTTTAGTTTTTAATTACTTAAAGTGAAAAAAAAAGAAATTTTTAAAATTGCTGTTACACTCAATATAACGAACTATTTTTTGCTGAAAATGGAACATATAGTATGTCTAACAAGAAAAATGATGAAAAAGCACAACAAGAGCCTAGTAGTCAGTTAAGCGAGCTTGACCAACTTCGTAAAATCGTCTTTGGCGAAGCAGAGCAACAGATAATTTTTCAACTAACGACATTACGAAGTGACATGGAAAAAGCGTTGAGTGAGCAAGATAAAAAGCTATCGTCACGTATAGAAAAAGTGCAAGAAGACGTTAACCAACAATTAGATGAGCTTAATAAGCGATTGCAGTTTATTGATAAAACACACGATGATAATGAAGCAAGTATCCAGAAAGCACATGCAAGTTTAGTTTCTGAACATGAAATGTTTGCCGCCGCCACCCAACAAGATTTCAAAAACATTGAACAATCGCTGGATAATGAAAGCTCTTCAATATCTCACAACTTTAACGAGCAGCTTGAACAGTTAAAAAATCACCTTGAGGATGTTTCAAAAGAGTTAAGCTCGTCGAAAACCGATCGTAAAACGCTTGCTAAATTGTTGGCGACAATGGCAACTAATTTGGAAGATGACCAGCTATAACGCAAAAGTCGTCATCAACTGAACAAGTTGAGCCAGAGGAACAGCTTGAACAAGTAAGAACGTTGATACTTGGTAAAAACGGTCACTTGGTGACTGATGCTATCAAAGGTGAAGCGCGCACTATTGTTAGCGATGTACTCACAGAGGCTTTGCACGATCGACAAAAGAAAGATGGCTCAGTTGATAAAGTTCTACAACCGTTAGTTGAAAATTCAGTTCAGCACTCTGTTACACACCATAGCGAAAGGCTAGTCAGCTCTCTTTATCCATTAATGGGGAGTTTGGTCAGAAAATCAGTCACTGCTTTCTTGACTGATTTTATGGAAAAAACAAATCAATTAATTGATAGTAGCTTCACTATTAAAGGAATAAAGTGGCGAATTGAAGCTTGGCAAGCAGGGGTGAGTTATGCTCAATACCTTGCTTCAAAAACCTTTGTCTACCGTGTTGAGCATGTTTTTCTTATTCATCGAGAAACGGGGCTACTACTCAATTCCATAGATCTAAATAAGTCGGCTAAAAGTAATGCTGACATCATCTCTTCTATGTTGACCGCAATTAACGATTTTGTAGGAGACTCTTTTCTAGATAATGAAGATGGTCTTAAAGAACAATTGCAAACGGTTACAACTGACACATTCAATTTATTAATAAAGCCTGGCCCAACGGCATTGGTGGTCGCTGCTGTAATTGGTAACCCACCACAAGCAGTCAGCAATCAACTGCAATTGACCTTAGAAGATATTCATCGTTTGTATCATGATGAGCTCGATCAATTTAATGGTGATAACCAAAGCTTTATTAATTCAGATACCTTGTTAAGAGATTGTTTATTGTCAGAGCAGAAAACACCTGAATCCTCAAGCCGCAAGACATTATGGTTCGCTTGGTTATTCGTATTTATGGTAGTAACTTTTGTGGCTGTTCAACTCTTTCAATGGTGGGAAAAAGAAGCATTATCGAATAAGCTCATGAAGCTTGATCTTCAATCGGGGGTTATTGTTAATCAGATTCAGGTGCACAATGACAACAATATTGAGCTAGATATTTTGCGTGATCCTGATGCCATTTCAGTATCTGAGTGGTTACAACAAAATAATTTATCCATAGAGCAGCTAGCACTTACCGAGCGTCGTTATCACTCATTAGATTTTGATATGTTAAAAGTGCGTGCGCAACGAATTCTACGTCAATACCCTGATATAAGCTCGGTTTGGCAAGGAGAAACGCTTATTTTATCAGGCTCTTTGGGACTGCTTAAGCAAGAGAGATTATCCAATGCACTTTCGGTAGTGGGTTTTACTGAGAGTGTAAACTTAAACACAGAACAAATACGCTCTCCATCTACCAGTCTTATTTCACCGAATAAATCGATTAAACAACAAATATTTAAGGATTTAGTGGGTCGAATATCTACTATCCAGCTCGATTTTACGGTGGCAAGTGATGAAATTACGCCTAAAATGAAATTAACCTTACAACATCTTTACCAGCACTTGTACCAGCTAAATCAGTTAGCAGATGAGCTTGGCATTAGCTTTGGGTTAGTGGTAATAGGTTGCAGTGATAATTCAGGTAATAAAGTGACTAATGAGTTATTAAGTCTACAACGAGCACAAAACACAGGAAATGCTCTGCAAAAATTAGGTTTTAGCAAGGAGAAAATGTTTATTACCGGATTAGGACAAATAGAAATTGATAACGTGCAAAATAAGGCAAGAAAAGTTATGTTTAACGTGGTATATGTAGATAAAGACCATTGAACACAGTAAAGCAAATTTTTTTCATTAATAATCTTTTTGGGCTAATAATTGGATAACGACTCAAAACTTGAAAAGGATAGCTCACTCCTTAAGTGGCATTAGAAAATCAGGAACATCATTGATAATGGAGATGACAATTGATCCAAAAGAAAATTTGTCTACTAGGAGCATCTAGTGTAGGAAAAACTAGCTTAGTTAAACAATTTGTTGAAGGTATTTTTAACGAAAAATACCTGACAACTATTGGTGTTAAAATTGATAAAAAAATTGTCTCGATAGAAAACAAACAGGTTCAGTTTTTATTGTGGGATATCGAAGGGAATGATCGTTATAATGTTTTTCAAGAACGCTACCTACGCGGTGCTGCTGCCTATATTATCGTAGTCGATCAAACACGCATTTCTTCTTTCATGGAAGGAATTGATATTCACACGCTTGCCCGAAAAGCCTCAAACTGCCCAGCCATTTTAGCCATCAATAAAAATGATCTACAGGCAAATTGGCACTGGGAAGATAAAGAGCTAAAAGATTATAAAGATCTCTTTGAATTACAATTTTCAACCAGTGCAAAAACCGGCGAAAATGTAGAAGATATGTTTACTGCACTGGCTCGCTTGCTAGCAGAGAGTTAAGCAACATGACTTCATTACTTAATAATGTACTTAACGCAATGGAACAGGTGGTACTTGAAGTTGTTGACAGTAATGCTGGAACGTTTCGGCTGATTGAAGGCGATAGTGACTGGGTTAGCGAGTTGTTTCCTAATGCGAATCACCAAAAAATCTTTGCGATTGACGATAATATTCCCTTTTTACAAGACTTCCTGATTGATGCGAGATTAATATGGCATGATAAAAAAAATGGCCGAGTACGCTCCGGATTTTGGACTGAAGTTGTTGCCAACAACAAAGAGCTGCATTTAGAAGCAATCGCCATCAAACAAGAAATATATACCTTATTAATTATCAGTAATCAAACTGAAGAATTTATTTTTCGACAAAATACTATGCAATCAGCTAGAGAGCTACTACTGCATAATGATCGACTAGTAGAACAAAATGAATATCTGCATACCCGATTGCTCGATATATTAAGTAAGCCATCAGGGCAAAATGATATTCTTGTTGCACTGACCAAAGCCATAGAAAACGCGGGTTTTGCGGTGTTAATTGCCGATAATAACTTAAGCACTATTATTGCGAATACTGCGGCGGTAAACTTGTTTGAACAAGATAAATTATTAAGTAATGAACAAACAACACCAATGGATGTGATTGTTCAATTATTAAAAAATCAATTGCCAGAATATGAACGAATAATCTCAACTAAATCGAGTTGGGATGGGGAGCTGTGCTGGATCTCCCCCCCATCAACATTGAAGTGGTTAAAAGTTGCTTTATACCCTGTTTTAGATGAACTCAACGAAGTTAAAAACTGGATAGTTTTTGCTAACGATATTAGTAATATCAAATATTTAGTTCAACGCAATGAACAACTCGCCCTGCAAGATATGTTAACAGAGCTACCTAACCGCATTGCCTTTTGGCAAACGCTAGAAAAACAAATTAAATCGAATACTCCTTTCTATTTACTCTATGTAGATATCAATGACTTTAGGCGTCACAATGAATTTTATGGACATGATGAAGGGGACAAGTTACTTGTTGAGATCAGTGGTCGTATAAAGAGCACCATTAAGGAATCTGATTTCATTGCTAGGGTAGGTGGAGATGAATTTGCCATTATTTTGAACAATGTTGATAACCAAGAGTGGTGCGAAAAAGTAGTTGAAAGAATTATTGGTTGTACTAGAAAAGGCTTTGAAACGCGTAAATCAGGTAGCTTTCATATAAGCCTGAGTATTGGTGCTGCTAGCTTTCCTCATGATGCGCAAAGTGTCGAAGAATTAATGAAGTTTGTTGATTTAAGTGCCTACAATGGCAAGCAAGCCAAAGCTAACTCCTTACAGTTTTACTCTCAGTCAATGAAAGATGCTTCGCGCCAATTAATAGAAACTGAAAATGAATTAAGATTAGCCATTAAAAATAACGAGTTTGAATTGTTTTTACAGCCTATCGTGGATTTAGAGCGACATAGCATAGTGAAAGCTGAAAGCTTAATACGCTGGAATCATCCTACAAAAGGCCAAATTCATCCAGAGGTGTTTATCCCAATTGCGGAAAAAAGTGGCTTGATTATCATTATAGGTAAATGGGTGATAGATACCGCTTGTAAAATGGCAGAAAAGCTTAATGCCATGGGGCATCAAGTTAAAATTTCGTTAAACCTGTCACCATCTCAAGTATTTGACGAAAATTTATTTCCTCACCTACATGCTTGTGTCAAGCAATACAAAATTGATCCTGCACTGTTAGAGCTGGAAATAACAGAAGGGGTGTTGGTTGATGATTACGCTATTACTGAAAAACTACTCAATAAAGTTAGGGCGATAGGTATGAGTGTCGCGATTGATGATTTTGGTACAGGGTACAGCTCTCTCGCCTACTTAAAAAAACTGCCTTTAGATTTTTTAAAAATTGATCAGTCGTTTGTGAAAGATATTGTTAATGATGATAACGACAAAGCTATTGTGAGAGCGGTAATAGCGATGGCTCATAATTTAAATTTAGGGGTCATTGCCGAAGGGGTTGAAACCGAAGAGCAATTGAACTTTCTTTCTAATAATGCCTGTAACTCTGTACAAGGTTATTTATTCAGCGAGCCTGTTGATTTTAAATCATTTATCGCATTACTTGAAAAGCAAAAACGATAATAGACTAGCTTGGCTTTCTAACACATAACTCTGTTCAATTTTACCGTTTGACTTTAGCTTCGCTATCACCTTATTCACAGAGCCTTCTAATGATTTATCTTTAAAGCGGTATGCGAATAAACATCTAGTCATAAAGCATGAATTGTAAATTGGCTCGGATCTATTTTTTGCTACTTTTCCTATGTTCATGCAATCCTTTTATTGTCCTTAATCATTATTTCGATTTCGGTATTCATTCTAATTCTATTATCTCGATATCGAAACTAAGTCTCATATTTGAATTTTAACCTTATGTTTTTGAAGGATATAATTTTTGGCTTCATCGTTGCAATGTATTAATAGTGATTACATTTTGATGAGTTTATTTATGGATATTATTCGTGTTAAGCAAAAAAAGAAGATGAGAATAAAGCTATACGCTAGCGTGATGTTTATTGTTTTTATTTTGTTTGCAATGTGGTCATTGTTTGATGGCAGTAACAGCACATATGCTGTTAGTAAAGATGCATTGCTTGTAGATAAGGTTAAACGGGGAGAGCTATACATTTCTGTACGTGGCTCAGGAGTTTTAGTCGCCAAAGATATTCGATGGGTTGCTACTACTATTGAAGGCCGGGTAGAGCGAATACTTATTAAAGCGGGCGCTGAAGTTAAAGCAGGGGACTTGTTAATGGAGCTAAGTAACCCACAGTTGGAGCAACAATTAGAGGAAACTAAATGGGAGCTTGAAGAAATGGGAGCACATACCAATGCACAGAAAGTATCATTAGAAGCTGAATTGTTAGATCAAAAAGCAGCGGTAATTAATGAAAAGCTTAACTATGAAAGGGCTTTATTAACGCTTAATGCGCAAAAGAAACTATTAGAACAAGGTATTGTGGCGGTATCTCAAATTGATCATGAAGAAATTAAAATTGAAGTTGCCCAATATAAAGAGCGTTGGCAGTTAGAAGAAAAGCGCTTAGATAAAAGACGACAAACGGTTTCTGCACAACTTAAAGCTTATCAAGCGCGGCTTAACCGAATGACAAAAACACTTCAACGAGTGCAAAATCAAGTGAATTCATTAAGCGTTAAGGCAACTATGGATAGTATTGTGCAGGTTATGCCAATGGAGCTTGGACAACAGGTGGGTGTGGGAACCAATCTAGCAAGGTTGGCACGAAAAGGTCAGTTTTTAGCGGAATTGAGAATTCCAGAAAAACAAATTAATAATGTGTTGTTGGGTCAAAAGGCAACCATTGATACTAGAACGAGTAAGGTGGAGGGAATTGTTAAAAGAATAGATCCTGCGGTGGTGAATGGCTCTGTACAAATAGATGTAGAGCTAATCGGCAAAATACCTAGCGAAGCAAGGCCTGATTTAACAATAGATGGCGTAATAGATATTACCCGTATTCCAAATACTTTATTTGTGAAAAGGCCAATGTTTGTCAATAGTCATACAAAATCACAGGTTTACCTTTTAGATGCCGAGCAAAAATACGCTAGCAAGCAAGCTGTCGAATTTGGTCAAGCATCGGCACAATACATTCAGATCCAATCGGGATTGGATGTAGGGGAAGACATTATTATTTCAGATGTTTCTAGTTGGGATGAACATCAACAAATACAATTAAATTAGGAGATCGTCGTGGATACAAACAATAAAAAAACAGAAAAACGACTACTGGTTGAATTTAAAAAGATTAAAAAAGTGTTCACTACTGAAACAGTAGAAACACGTGCATTAGACAATATAAATTTAACGATAGAGCAAGGAGAGTACTTGTCGATTACAGGGCCATCAGGCTGTGGTAAATCAACCTTGTTATCTCTGTTAGGGTTATTAGATACGTCAAGCGAAGGTGACTATTACCTTGCAGGCCATCAGGTGGCTAATTTAAGCCGTGATGAAAGAGCAAAAATACGTAATAAGGAAATAGGTTTTATTTTCCAAGCATTTAATTTAATTAGTGATTTGACTGTCGCTGAAAATATCGAGCTGCCACTTAGCTATCGTGACGATATAAGTAAACAAGAGCGCAATACCATGGTGCGAGAATCATTAAAGAAAGTAGATATGCTTCATCGAGAAAATCATTTTCCTTCACAGCTTTCAGGGGGGCAGCAGCAACGTGTAGCAATTGCAAGAGCGATTTCTGGTAATCCATCTATTATTTTGGCGGATGAGCCAACAGGGAATTTAGACTCAAAAAATGCACAGCGAATCATGGCATTACTTGATGAGTTACACCATGAAGGGGCGACCATTTGCATGGTGACACATGATCCTCGTTCAGCGACTAGAGCACAACGCATGATTGAAGTGTTTGATGGCAAAATTGTGCTGGATCAAAGCACTGATAAGCTATCAGCAATTGCCGTATAAATAGCCTAAAAGCTTAACAAGAAGGAATAATTTATGTCTTTTAGTTTAGATATTAAATATGCGGCTAGACTGCTTTTTAAAAAGCCTCTGTTTACTTTGTTAACCGTAATGATAGTCGCCATAGGCCTAGGATTAACCTTGTACACCTATTCACTACTTAACCATTTGATTTTTAGTCCACTTACATTAAACAATCAAAAACCCGTTATTGCTATTGAAGCAGAATTTGATTACGACAATATGAGGCGGCCTGCGGCTGATCCAATTGATTTATTTCGTGTTAAAAGTGAGCTTGATCTTTTTGATGGATTCGGCATTTACAGTGGCGGTGGCACGGCGCTTATCAGTGGCTCAGGGAAAGACTCAGCAGCAAGAAAATTTAACTCTACATTTGCTCAATGGAATATTTTTCAATTTGCGGGTGTGCAGCCTATTTTAGGAAGAGGGCTTCAGCCTGAAGATCATTTTGAAGGTGCTGAGCCCGTTATTGTGCTGGGTTACAAGGCATGGAAAAGCGCATTTTCAGCAGATAAAGATATTATAGGTACCATGATTCGTGTTGAAGCAAAAGCAACACGTGTTATTGGCGTTATGCCTGAAGGGTTTGCTTTCCCGGCAATGGCAGAAACATGGCAACCTATTTCGTATAAAAATTTAGCACCAACGGAGCGACAACCTATTTACGGTGGTGTTTTTGCTTACGCACGATTAAAAGACGGAGTGAATTTCAAGCAGCTTGAAAAAGAGCTTGCAAATTTGAACCAAAAAATAGTGCAGACTTTACCTGAAGTCATGAAATTTCGAGCAAACTCTACAGGTGGCTATTTAAAAGCATATGACTATAAAAAAGTCTATGTTCTCCAGCATTATCCAATTTTTATTTCTATGTTTGTTGTGGTGTTTTTAATTCTGTTATTGGCTTGTATTAACATCAGTAATTTATTATTAGCGCGCGTGAATGAACGATTGAAAGAAATTGCAATTCGTATCGCTTTGGGGGTGCCAAGGGCGAGGCTATTAATGCAAATGCTTTGGGAAAGTATATTTATTTGTGGTGTTGGTGGTTTTCTCGCTTTATTGATTGCAGGCTGGGGCTTGGAGCTAAGTAATGGTGTCTTTGAACAGATGTTTGCAGTCAATCAGCAACAACCTTTTTGGTGGCAAGTATCTTTAGACAGTGAAGCGATAGTGGTGCTGATACTAGCAATCTTGATAATGATCGTTTTTACGGGTCTTTGGCCGGCATTACGAGCCATGTCAGGAGACTTTAATGCGATACTTCGTGATGGCACGAGAGGGGCGATCAGCAAAAAATCGTTAAGAATGAACAAAGTTATTGTTGTTACCGAAGTTTTTCTTTCCTGCACGGTACTGGTAATAGCGACAATCTTATTATCAACCACTTATTCTGCAGGGCAGGCTGATTACGGTGTAGACACTGAGCAAAGGTTAACAGCTCAAATCGAACTTCCTTTTAAAAGCTACCCCGTTAATAGAAGAAGCGCAATGGAAGCTGAGCAGCATAAAAAACGCTTGGATTTTTTTTCTAACCTGAAAAACAAGTTAGAGCAGTTACCCAATGTAAATGCTGTTGCCTTTATGCGTAGTTTACCGGGAACTGGTGGCGGAACAAAATATGTTGAAATAGAAGGCCGAGAGGCAATGACGCTGACTGAAAACCCAAGTTGGAATATCGATATGGTGGCGATAGATTCATGGGAGGCTTTAGGGATAAAGCTTATTGCTGGTAGAGATTTTGACTATCGAGACAATAGCAGAAGACCAACCACGTCAATTATCAGTGAATCGTTGGCGAAGAAATATTTTCCTGAAGGGGATGCTATTGGTAAGAGAACCAGAACAGTTGGTATTGGCTATGATTTGCCATGGCAGACTATTGTCGGCATCGTTTCAGATGTAACTCATGGTTCTGCGATGGATGTTGCTAGTGCTAAGAATACTGCTTATGTTGTACAAATGGGAGGGATGAGACGTATGACCATAGCAATACATTATTTAGGTAGTGAAACTATGGCGCGTAAATCACTGCAAGACACCATCAGCAGTATTGATGGTGATGTTGCGGCTTATCATATTCAAAGTTATGACGCATTAATTGGACAACCCATGATTTTGCTTTCAGCGGTGAGTAAGTTATTTTTATTTTGTGGCGTGATGGCTGTCTTACTTGCTGCAAGTGGTATTTATGCGGTATCGGCAAACAGTATCATTCAACGTACACAGGAAATAGGTGTGCGTCGGGCACTCGGAGCAACAGATGCTAAGGTAATGAGCTTGTTTATGGGACAGGCCAGTGCTCAGCTTACTCTTGGTTTGCTCATTGGCTTAACACTGTCTTTTGGAGCTATAAACATCATGACGGATACTATGATTATTAGTCATACCAGTTATGCTATTGGCCTGATTGGCATGCCACTCTTAGTAATGTTTATGGTGCTATTGGCAACGTATATTCCGACACGTAAAATTGTTTTGATGGAGCCTAGTAATGCGTTACATCATGATTAATATCTTGTAATGTCAGTCTTTTAGGCTTGACTTCAATAATGAGTCAGGTCTAAATAGCTAGGGTTTAGCTCGTTAGATGATTAAAATGAAACACTCGATAATAATTGCTGATGATGACACTCGTGTCATTGCCGCTTTAAAATTATTCTTAAAAGCCAATGATTATGACGTCACTGCGGTAACCAGACCCGACGAACTTTTACGCATATTAGAACGGCGTGATTTCTCTGTTGCGCTTATCGACTTAAATTATCAAAAAGACACGACTTCAGGTAAAGAAGGCCTACAGCTTATCTCTGACATTAAGTCGATTGATGAACAGCTACCAGTTGTGGTGATGACCGGTTATGGCAGTATAGATACCGCAGTACAAGCCATGAAATTAGGTGCGGCAGACTTTATTCAAAAACCGTGGGGAAATGATAGGCTTTTAACGGTTTTACAAGCGCAAATTCGCATTCGCGGTATTGAGCAAAAAAGCGCTAAATTGGCCGGCGAGAATGCTTTTTTAAAAGACGATCTTATCAAAGAAAACTCAGGGATTATTTCGCAATCTCCAGCAATGCAACAGGTGATAGAACAGTTAACCAAATTTGCCCAAAGTGATATGAATATTTTATTGACGGGAGAAAACGGGACGGGAAAAAGTTTACTAGCAAGTTATATACATAAATGTTCGAGACGCAGTGATAACGCTTTGGTTTCGGTCAATATGGGCGCGATAAGTGAAAACCTGTTTGAAAGTGAAATGTTTGGTCATGTTAAAGGGGCATTTACCGATGCAAAAGAAAACCGCGTTGGACGATTTGAAGTGGCAGAAGGAGGAACACTTTTTTTAGACGAAATTGCCAACATTCCGTTATCGCAACAGGCTAAGTTACTACGTGTATTGGAAGAATATGAGTTTGAGAGGGTGGGGTGCTCTAAAACCAAGCAGGTAGATGTTAGGTTTGTTTCTGCAACCAATGCGCCGCTTATGCAATTAATTGACGAAGGAAAATTCCGCCAAGATTTGCTCTATCGTTTGAATACGGTAGAAGTGAAAATCCCTTCATTACGAGAACGTAGCGCTGATATAATACCGTTGTCACTGTATTTTTTAAACCTATATGCGCAAAAGTATCGATTACCCTGTGATGACTTTGAAGATGACGCTAAGTTAGCATTACAAGCTTATACTTGGCCGGGTAATATTCGTGAATTAAGCCATATGATTGAACGTTCTATCTTCATAAATCAAGGTAGCAAAGTTAGTGTTGAGGCGCTTGGATTAAATGCTCAGGGAGCTAGCGATTTCGATATAAAAAATTCGACCTTAGATGATATTGAAAAACATATTATTATCGAGCGGCTACAACGTTTCAAAAATGATCCAAATAAAAGCGCTCAATCACTCGGTTTAAGCCGAAGCTCTTATTATCGTCGACTCGATAAGCATGATCTTTAATCATGATTAATCAATGGCTCAAGGGCGTTTCTTTTGAAAATAAACTATTTTGTCGAATACTGTTAATTGCTTTACTGCCGACAAGTTTATTATTCTACTTGCTGTATTCTTATGACTTGTCTTGGTTTATTAAAGTCATGCTGGCTTTCTTGCTTTTGGCTGTTATTTTTTACGGTGCTTATTCGATAAAGCAGCAAATATTAAATCACTTTAGGGCTTCAACCAATTTATTGGAAGCAGTGATATCAGGCGACTATTCGATGCGTACAAATCACCAAGAGGGTGATGGTGGCCTAGAAGAGCTTAATCGTTTACTAAATAAGTTAGCTGATACCCTAGCTGAGCAATGTTTAACATCAAAAGAAAAGCAAATTTTGTTGCATAAAGTTATCGCTCAAATCGATGTAGCCATTATTGCCGTTAATAATGTTAATTGTGTATCGTTGATGAACCCAGCCGCTGAAAAACTCTTTAATTGCCGTTTTGAAGAAATGGAAAATTGGCCAATAAAGGCATTAGGTTTACATGATGTTATGTCAAAAGAATGCCGTAAAATTGTTGAGTTTGAAATTAAAGAGCATAAAAAGAAAGTCTTTCTACATACGGATGAATATTTCGAAAAGGGGATCAGGCAACAGCTAATTTTTATCACAGATATACAAAAACTACTGCGTGAAGAAGAGCGCCAAGCATGGCAAAAACTGCTACGAGTACTAAGTCATGAAATCAACAACTCATTAGCGCCAATTGCATCTATTAGTGAAACTTTATTGCAATTGCTATCGACGCCAGATGCTTTAGATAAGGTTAACAATGAACTAGGTGATGATTTAACTGAAGGCTTAGCTGTCATTACTGAGCGCTCTAATTCATTGAATCAATTTATTCAACGTTATCAACAGTTAACAAAATTACCCTTACCGAATAAAGCATTGTTTGATGTGGCAAAATTGATGCGTGCGATAACGTTGCTCTTCGAGGATGCTACCATTAACTTGAGTAATGCTCCTTTGCTTATTTATGCAGATGAGCAGCAGTTACGGCAGGTAATGATTAACCTGTTGAAGAATGCACTCGAATCTATGCTCAATAAACCCGATGGACAAATCACTTTGACATGGGAGCAAGTGGCAGATCGGATCAAAATTCTTGTTATGGATGAAGGGATGGGGATTGATAATAAGGATAATTTATTTGTGCCTTTTTACACAACAAAAGCCCATGGGGCAGGTATTGGTTTGGTATTGAGTCGGCAGATCATTATGAACCATGGCGGTGATTTTACTATTAGCAACCGAAAAGATCAGTTAGGGGCAGTTGCCAGTGTCTATCTACCTGCCAACGATAAAAATTAGTCTTGAGGTTAAGATTAAGGTTGGGCATAGCCACTAAATGATTAATACCATTATCGATATTTTGGCTCAATATATTTGTTTCGATATCGAGACTATTGGTAACACTACCGTGCTGTTTTTTCTTTATTTTATTGAATTCTATAGTTTAATTTATATTGGTGCAGGGGTTGCAGTAACTTTGTTATTCATTTAATAACAGAGAGTAAAAATGACTATGTCCCCTATGTTAATTTTCCATATCAGTGTAGGTTTTCTTGTCTTAATTTGCGGTACAGGCGCGCTGATCTTTCGCAAAGGAACTAACAAGCACGCAAAATCAGGCACACTGTTTTTTGTTGCCATGCTCATGGTTACTTTAAGTGCTATGTATTTTGCGATACAAAAAAACGAATTTCCTTTTATTCCTATTTTAGTTTGCTATTTGGTTGTCACATCGTGGATGACGGTAAAACGGAAAAACTCAGCTGTTGGTATACCTGAAATTGGCACATTTATCATTATTTCAGCTCTTGCCATAGGGATGCTTAGCGCCGGTATAATGCCTGCGACAGCAGAAGAACGTGATGAGTCTGGGTTATATCTTTTCTTTGGTAGTATCGCCGCACTTGCTGCCATGCTTGATCTTAATATGATTGTTCGTGGCGGTATTAAAGGAGCGCATCGTATTGCTCGACATCTTTGGCGTATGTGTTTTGCGATGACAGGTGCCATGGCATCCTTTTTTGATCAAAAACGTTTTATTCCCGATATTATTCGCGAAACCCACCTACATCAAATAACTCTTTTGCTTATGTTAATTTTGATGATTTATTGGTTATGCAAGGTGCTTTTTACTAAATGGCTGACCGTTAAGTTTAAGGCATTGGAGTAAGAGGGTCTTGCACTCATACTCCAATGCCAATAAAAAAATGCTAAAAGATTGGGGCTGTTTATCAATTGGTGAACATGGTAATTATTCGTTAATCAAAAGTCCGGCATTGGCAAATACTTTTTTTGCTGGTGTCATCAATTCTGCAAAATTTTTCCAAGCCTCTTTTGATGTTTTATAAACAGGTTGCCTTACTTGACTTAAACTTGCCGTTGAAACACTGTCTGTTCTTTTATGAAAAGAAAGACACTGCGCTTGCCAGTCTAAATTGAGAAAGTCAAAAATTCTTCTTGCTTGAGTTTCTGTATCTTCTATCACATCTTCATAGTGAACATCTAAAATCCTCCCTGGAAATTTTTCATGCCAGAAACGCATTAAATTTTGATACAGTAAAATATAGTCGGCTGTTTCACTCATGTCATAAGAGTAACTGTAAAAATTGTTGGAAAAAATTTGTTTGAAATTACTAAAGCTTGAGCTCAGTGGATTACGACAGGTATTTATAAATTTAGCGTTAGGAAATGCTAAGGCTATCATACCAATATCAACAAAGTTCATAGGGTGCTTATCAATAAAGTAGCGGCCTTGAAAGTTGCTTGGCTTTACTCTATCTAAGAAGCTTTGTGCGACTCTAGTTAAATCTACTGGCATCTCTGACTGTTGGTAAAACCAACGATGAAAGCTTTTTTGTTGGCTTTGGGTAAAACTTGCTTCATTTCTTAATATATCTTTAAAGCAACCAACTTCACCTACAGAGTCAACGTCAGAATGACTTGAAATAATGCGTTCAATAAGTGTAGAGCCTGTCCGTGGTAAGCCTAAAATAAATAACGGAGAATCATCAAAAACGGTGGAGCTTGGATATGTTTTGTTTTTGAAAAATTCTTTGCTAAGTTCAAAATCGAATTGAACACCAGCGGCATTATATTTTGTTTTATCTCGATGTGCTTTCGCTCCTTTTAGATAGAAAAAGCTGGCTTTATCGTACTGCTTTATGTCTTCATGCTCTTTAGCTAAGGCGTAATAAACATGGGCAATTTCTTTAGAGTCAAGATCAAAATAATGCAGAGAGTCTTGGTATAAGGTGATATGGTTGTCACTGGCTGTTACTTTTCTAATAGTCGATAAAAAATAATAACTTTCTGAATATTTTGGATCTTTTTCAATCGCTAGTTTCACGTAATATTGGGCTTTTTCCATATCACCGAGAATTTGATATTCGCGACCTAACCCTAGGCAATAATAGCCATTGTCAGGATTGTGTTGATGTAAAAAGTTGTAGAGTTTTTTAGCTAGTTGGTGATCTTCACAAGAGCGTGCAGCTGAGGCAAGATCTTCAACTAAAGTTATTGGTAAGTCTTCTATAATTATTAACTTATTAAGATATTTTTTTGTCCGTTTTCTGTCAGCCGCCCGCACAGAAGCATCAAACAATAAGGTCAATAAAACTAAGTCTTGCTCATTTTCGCTTATTACTTGCTCTGCACAATCAATGGCTTGACCAAATAATTTTAAGGCTAACAATGCTTGCCCGCGAATAACTGCTATTGCTCGCTCTTGTTCACATGCATCGGTAATTTCGTTAGTTAACCGTACTACTTCTAGCGGAGAGCTTTTTAAAAGCACTTCAAGTTCGGCTATAGTAATATCTTTATGCTTGGTTTTTACCTTTTTTTGTTCTAATAAATCGGCAACATTTTCCAGTCCATACCAATAATCACTAGCTCTAAAAAAGTGTTTTAAAAACTTTAAACTGTCATCTTTTAATTCGTTAACTACCCATTGTTTTACTTTTGGATCCCAGTTGATATCAGTTTTTGTTCTGCCCAAATTAGCCGAGCGGTTAGCGGCATTGGCACGTGAATTTGATTTTTGGGCATTTTCACTTGGGATAATAGTATCGTCAATAGCTAAAAATTTACAAACTGACTGGAAGGCTTTTACGGGATTGTGGATAAACTCTTCGAACCAGATAACCTTTACGTTGTTGGCTCCAAAATATTGACAATAGCTTTCATAGGTTTCCCAGTAACGACTAGAATCAACAAAAATGGGATTTTGACAAATAGCATGGTTGATAGATGGATATGGCACTGTACCTTCTGTGCCCAAGCTTTCAACATAGCCCGACTCAATGCGCTCGATAGGATGGCGAACCATGAAAATAATTTTTGCGTCAGGAACATGGGCTTTAATACGCTTTACCGCATCTGGATGCGTTCTTAATCGAGCATAAGAAACGGAGGCATCGCCAATAGCAATTTCATCGCTACAATGGCTAAATTTAGTTTCATACCAAGCTAAACCTCTGGCATATAGCTTATCGTAAGCAAAGAAGTGTGGCTCTTTATCTTTAGCAATGGCTGCCTGCGGATGTTCACTGAGCATTTTACTTAATGAGGTTGTGGCACTTTTAGCAGCACCGATAATGAAAAAATTAGGCTTAATAATGATGACTCCTCTTTGGCTTAATATATCTCGATAACTATTAAAGAAGAAGCGCCCTAAATTATGGAGATTTAGGGCGCTGTTGATTAAAACCTTACAGTGACTGTTGCGCCAAAGTAGCGGTTGAAATCTCTTGGTACATTGCCAGCAAGTGTTGAGCCTTTATCAACACCTCGACCTAAGCCATAGGTTTCACTAGTGTAACTATCAGCACCACCAGTGATTGGGTCAGTATAATAGGCACTGCTACCAACGGCTCTATCTAGCATACTATCACCATAGGTCGATTTACGTGAATAGTAATGTTTATCAAAGATGTTTTTCACATAGAATGAAACGCTATAGTCGTTGTCGTTTGAATTCCAACCGAAAAACAAGTTGTAAATACCACGCGCATCAAGGTTAACCTCTGGCAGTGCTAAAGCACCATGCTCAGGAGACTCATCACCTTTATAGCGGTAGTTCAACTTAACATAACCATTGCCGCCTAAGAAATCATGATCATATTTAATATTTAAATTACCTTGCCACTCTGGAGAGCCAGCTAAACGATCACCTTCTAAATCATAAACGCTACGTTTTTTAGGTTTAGGGTTGGTGGCTGATCTTGTCGTTAGTATGTCATAACATTCATCTGTGCCTTTTAAGTGAGGAGGACAGTTAAGTACAGCGTCACTTTCACCAAAGTAGGCATCAAGGTAATTTAAGTTACCTGAAAATTCAAGATGCTCAATAGGTTGGTAAATGAAGTCGAAATCAACCCCTTTACTAATTAACGTACCTGCGTTCATTAATTCTCTGATATAAACAGGGCGTATTTCTGTCTCACCAGTGATAGGGTCGGTAACTTCACTCGCGCCACGCGTTGTATCGTACGATATAGAGCGTATTCTATCTTGGTAATTCTCGTATTCAGCATAGAATATAGAAGCGTTTAATCTTAGGGTATTGTCAAGCCAGTCAGAGCGAACACCAATCTCATAGTTAATTGAGTCTTCACCTTCAATTGGACCGGCAGCAACAAAATCATCGTTATCAAGAACGGTATCAGGAGACCACCAAGCAACACCTTTATAACCGGTTGCAATAGAGGCGTAAGTCATTACCTCTTCAATAGGGTAGTATTTTATTGCTGCACGACCTAACACCTTATTCTCTGCATGCGTATTGTGTAAGCGCTCAAAGTCAGTGCCTGGCATATCAAAATTACGTTTATTGATTAATTCTCCGGTTTCTGGGTCTGTAGCTCCATCAAATATTACCGGTAGCCAGTCTGTGTACTCTTGCTCTTCACGTAAAACACGAGCACCAACGGTTGCGGTTAACTTCTCAGTTAAATGAAAGTCAATACTACCAAAAATAGCAAAGTTTTCAGTCTCTAAAGTAACGTCTTCAGGGGTATAACGCACTGTCTGCATCTTACTACCCCAAGTTGTTGTCGTGGGGTTAAAGTCCGTCATGTTGAAGGGGACTTCGCGTTGCTCGCCACAAAACTCTACATTAAAAGTGTCTAAGTTTATTTGACTAAGCTGTAAGCCTGGATCATTACAGAATAAAGCTTGTTGTCTACGCTCAGTATCATTACTGAAATAGGCAGCGCCAAGGATATATTCATAATCTTCACTTTCAGGGGAAGCTATTCTAAATTCATGTTGTACAGTTTGAGAGCGCGTTTTGCCAGCCCAAGTATACGGTGAAGTATTGATAGCAATTGACGCTGCAGTTTCATTAGAGTACATATCAAAATCACGATAATAACCTGCATAAACCATGTCATAGTCGCCCATAGCCCAGTTAAGCTCTAAAGACGTACCAGTATTTTTTAGCTCACCCGGATCATGACTACCATGATATGACGTTTTATCGTTATACTCACCTTCAGGTGTTTGAGAAAGTATATGTGCGCGTGAGTTTGCAACAGGCACGCCATCTACCATTTCAACTAACCCGCCTTCAAGGTAACGTGGATCGTTGAGTTGTTCATCGCTTAAAATGGGGCGGTCATGGCGTATATAGACACGGTTGCCTGGGCCATAATTAGATTTTGTGTGATCTAAACGCCATAATAAACTGGTGTCGTCATCAAAATAATGTAGCACTTGCACTTTGCCGGCACTATCATCACCTGAGCCACCATGGTCTTGACCATCAATAACATTTTCAATATGGCCATCTTTGTACTTGTGCGCTAAGTTTAACCTAACAGCTGTTGAGTCACTTAGTACCTTGTTAAACGTACCTTGTAATGTATAGTCAAAGCCATCAGCAGCTTCGGCAAAGCCAGCTTTTAATTTACCAGAATCACCGTTAAAATTTGGTCTATTGCTGATAACATGTAAAGCACCAGCAGAGGTGTTTTTACCAAATAAAGTGCCTTGCGGCCCTTTTAATAATTCTACTCGCTGATTATCACCTAACAAACTGTGAATAGCAGAAGAGCGCGCCATGACTTCACCATCAATGATAATTGCGGCACTCGGCTCTGAAGAAATATTGACTTGAATGGTACCAACACCACGAATGGCTAATGACGTTGTGCGTGGATCATTTCTGTCTGAAAAAGTTAAACCCGGTAATAATTCAGCCACATCCATAAAATTACTGAGTTCAGCTTGTTCAATATCTTTACCAGTTATTGCGCCAATAGAGATTGGCACATCTTGTAAAGGCTCGACTCTTTTTTGACTCGTTACCGTTATAACTTCAATTCCTTTCGCTTCATCTTCCTTTCCGACTTCTTCTGCTTGCACAGAGCCAGTATAAGTTGCAATGGCGAGTGATAATGGCAGCATTTTAATCACTTTCTTGGTGTGAATACCAACATCTATTTCCCGTTTTAACATTAGGTTATTTCTCCTATTCTATTTATAAGTATGCATATTGAAAATAACGCTAATCTAAGATCTATAGTCTTTAAAAAATAAAGCGAAACAGCCAGGCCTTTATTGTTTTACTAATTGTAATCTTACGAAAAGCTATTTATCAAACAATTCTCGAAAGCAAAGAGAGTAAACTTGCTTATTATTTCTCACTTGCGAAAATAAATTGAAACCTTTTGAAAGTAGATTATATTCAAAAGTAAACAAAAGCAAGCTTTTTGTTAAAAGGTAAGTGTAAAAAATGTTCACACCTTTCTATTAAAGAGTTTTATTTGCATTTTTCCTCAATAAAATAGCCAATTTAATTGACTGGTAGGTGTTTAGTATTTTTAAAAATAAAGTTATGAAACCTCATTTTCTAAATGTTTTATGTCAAAGTATAAAAATGGTTGTGTATCTTTGGTTAGTTTAATGTTTTATATATCAAATATTTATTGTGATTTTGACGTGAAAGAAAGTCTCGTTTGCTAATTAGGGCAAGGAATGAAGTATTGTAAAAAGTCATTTTTTCATTTAAATGAAAGACGTTAATACTATTTACTGATATTAACGTTGAACTATATTTACAAATAATCTAAGTCACTTTCGATAGGTTACTTTTCTATTTTAATAAAGAGGGTGATTTTCAATATAAGCGTGCAAAGGGCTATAGTGACAAGGGGCAGGTCTACATTCTTTTGTTTAGGTAACAAAGAGAGAGGCAAGCTAGCTAAAGTGTGCTCTTTTATTTTAGCTAGCTTGCAGGAAGTAGAATGAATTAAATCATATTATTAATGATAAATGCTTGGTGGTGCATTTCCGACAGCACTTAAGCGCTTGAGTAAGCCATTAACAGATTCTGAGCCTTTACTCCCCCAAATCCGCTCAGCAATTACGGCTTTAGCTTCGATAGATTTACCTTCAAACCATTGATCTGAATGCTCTAGTGCTTTGTCAGACCAAATACTGACTTTATAACCTAGTACGTTACCCTGAGTCTCAGGTTGCCACTTTTCATAAATTTTCTTGGTATCAACGATGCCATAGCCATCACTATTTTCTAGGCCAGGACTAACGTATAGCAAGCTTTCAGGCGTTAGCACAACTTGATACCCGTCTTTAATAATTTGCTCTTGCCTAGGAAGGTTCCATACGTCAACAATAATGTCCTTTGCGGGTTGTAGTGTGGTTTTATTGTCAGCAAATCGCCACCAGTTCCATATTTTTGTCTGTTTACCATGAGACTTCACCAGTTCATTGACTTCATTTAGCCATTCAATGAAGATATCACCAGGTCTGCCATAGCCTTTATCTAACATGGTTTGCATTAACTCTGGACATTGATATTTTTGTGGGTCGTATTGATACTCATCACCACCAACATGAAAATATGGACCATCAAACAAAGGAATAAACTCATTCAAAAGCGCATTAATCCAGTCACGATTCTTTTGTTTGGTGATATCTATAGTCCATGCTTTGTTTTGCTTATTGGACTCCTCTCCCTGCCATTTAGCCAGTCTCATTGACTCACAACTAAATGCAAGGTCGGGCTTAAAGTCAGTCATAAAAGTAGCATGAGCAGGAACATCTATTTCTGGCACTATGTTGATGTGATACTGATTGGCAATATCTTGTAAGCGACGGATATCTTCTTTACTGTACGCTTCCTTTGAAGCGAGCCCTGGGTATGTATCACTTTGCAGGCGAAAGCCTACCCAATCAGTAAAATGTAAATGTAAAGTATTCAGCTTAAACCACGCCATATTACGCATGAGTGATTCCAGGTATTCCATTTCAAAATAGCGTCTACCGACATCAAGCATGATGCCTCTAACCTTAAAGTCGGGACTATCAATACCTTGGCCTTTGCTGAGCGATATATTATCTTTTGACGTTTTTAGCATTTGTAATAGCGTTTGATTACCATAAAATATGCCATGGTTATTCGCCGCAGAGATAATGATCTTGTCTCTTATGGTTAGTTGATAAGCTTCAGCAGTTCCCTTAAATATTTCATTTTTTGGTTCAATGTTGAGGTATATATCATTTGCCTTGGCGCTATTAGCCACTTTAATCTTTAAGTTTAGATTAGTGATAAATTTTATATCTTGCTGTAATAGCTCAGCTGTTGGTAAAAGATTTTTTTCATCCGTGGCATTAATGACAATACTTGAATTCTTGTTTAACTTTAATTGACCTTGGCTTGGGTGCCATTCTTTAAGTGCAGGTAGCAACGCATGATTAGCCAATGTAGTCATTGAGAAAAAACAGCTTAATATAATTAAAAGTGTTCGGGTTAAAACGATATTTTTTTTCATAATACTTGTCCATTTAATCTTCATGCTAAACCCCTTTTGGCTCGGCCATTGTTGTGCGCCACTGTTGGTGTAAAGCTTTTAATCGCTTAACAATCTCGGGATGATCTTTGGCAATATTTTTTGCTTCGGCTGGATCAGTTGATAAATCAAATAGCTGAGTACCTAGTTTTAACTCAACCATTTCAAATTTAGCATGCTCGTTGCTGTTTACTTGTTTTAATTTCCAATTGTTATCTCTAACAGCATACTCATAATGAGTATCCCAAATTAATGTCGGGTGATTAAGGGTCTTGTCAGTGCCGAGCAGTAATTCACTTATGTCTATACCATTGATGTTTTTAGGCTTTTCAGCACCAGCAAAACTTCCTAGGGTAGGCATAATGTCCATTGTACTGATGGTATTATCAATGACTTGATTAGCAGCAATAACGCCAGGCCAAGCAGCTAACATAGGAATGCGAATACCTCCTTCATCTAAAGTGTACTTACTACCACGTAAATGGCCATTATTGGCGTATATAGGGGTAGAGCCACCGTTGTCACTAATAAACAGCACCAGTGTTTTTTCTTCAAGGCCTTGTGCTTTGATTGTGTCGAGTACCTTGCCTATTTCTCGATCCATATATTCAAGTTGGCCAAGGTAGTATGCGCGACCGTTGGGGTTATTAGGGTAGCGCCCTTTTTGATACCACTGATAATAACTTTCTTTTTCTGGTTGCCAGTCTTCAATACCGCTTAAGCCCTTTTCTTTAAGGTATTCTTTGGGTAATTGGTGAGTGAAATTATGTACGGCATTAAAGGCTAGCTGTAAATAAAACTTATTGTGTTTATTATCGCTGATAAATTCCCGCGCTTTAGCACCAAATAACTCAGTGGTTATGCCAGTAGCGGAAACTTTTTCCTTATTACTCCACATACTATCCATGCGTAAGCTTTGGCCTGTTTTTCGATTATATTTTTTTTTGTCTGCTAAGTGTTGTTGCTGTTTAGCATCATCGTGAATTAAAAAATGTTTACGCCCGCCTGCAAAGCCATAAAAACTATCAAAGCCATGGTTTATAGGGAAGTCGCGACTTTCTGGTGAATTTGAGCTGTAATGGTATTTGCCGACGTAGCCAGTGTGATAACCAACTGTTTTCAGCATTTCAGCAATGGTTGTGAATTCAGGTGACATTTCATTAAGGCCATAGAAATAACCCCCTTGGCGTTGCGGATAACTTCCAGTTAGGAGCCCCATTCTTGAGGTATTACACACAGGAGAGGTGACATAAGATTGGGTAAAGCGAATACCTGAGCTAGCTAACTTGTCCAAATTTGGCGTACTCACATCGCCTGCTAACTTTGCTGCGCTTAAATCAGCATAGCCCATATCATCGGCAATAATCATGATTATATTGGGGGTTTCTTGCTTTACTGGTGATGAATGGTTTGTCTCAGTGTTATTTTTATCTGAATTACAGGCGAATAAAATAACAGAACATACTGATAATGCAGCAGTTTTTAAGGTGTTACTTTTAAACACTACTTCCTCCTAAATGTTGTTTTAGCTATACAAAGCTGTACAGTTCAATGTGATTATTTCTAACTCTACTGTATTTTTAACTTGCTAACAACGGGTTTCGTAACTATAGTTTGCTTTCAAATTCTTTTGAAGTATGTTTTTTGATGCTGGACATGTGTTTTTTTATAACTATTGAAAGGGTATCTTTAGGCAGCAATGTAAACAATAATTAAACGCGAAAGGTTACCGAAGCTATGTTTAATATATTTATTCTTATAATCGCTTTTGTTTTTTCTGCGGTTACTAATGAGCTACAGGCTCAAGGCAGTGATAACAGTCAAAAAATAAAGCGTACCAATTTTATTGTTATTTTAATTGATGATGCTGGCTACAGTGATTTTGGTACTTATGGTAGCAAGGATTTTAAAACACCTGCAATAGATAAGTTGGCAGCAGAAGGGGTCAAGTTTACCGAAGCTTATGTTACCGCGTCAGTGTGTAGTCCTTCGAGAGCGGGATTATTAACAGGCCGTTATCAGCAAAAGTTTGGGCATGAAGCTAATCTGTCTGAGCCGGCACCACATGGCTCGGTGCGAGAACTGTCGGGGTTGCCTTTATCAGAGTCAACCATTGCCGATTTGCTACAACAAAATGGCTATAAAACTTCGGCATTCGGAAAATGGCATCTAGGCTCGGCAGACAGGTTTCATCCGCTGAATCGCGGTTTTAGCGAATTCTATGGCTTCCTTGGTGGCGGACGTTCGTATTTTCCTTACCGCAGCGAAAAATATGCACCGCTCCAGCAACTATTACATAACACTATCCCTATTAAGTCATCTGGTTATTTAACCGACAACTTAACGGAGCAAGCAATAGATTTTATTGAGCGTAATCGAGAAGAAGATTTTTTTATATACCTTGCTTATAACGCTGTTCATACCCCAATGCAGGCACCTGATGATTTACTTGAAAAATATAATCATATAAAAAAACCAAGACGTAGAGCGTTGGCGGCGATGACAGCCGCTCTCGATAATAATATTGCTCGGCTAACCAAGCGGCTGAAAACGTTAGGGTTAGAGCAAGACACCATGGTTATTTTTCTCAATGATAATGGCGGCCCAACGCCATATAACTTTTCCCTTAATACACCTTTGACAGGAATGAAGGGCACAGTAAAAGAGGGCGGTGTACGAGTCCCTTTTATCATAAAATGGCCAGATAAAATTAAAGCACAGCAAGAGATAATTTCACCAATATCTTCATTAGATATTTACCCTACCATTGCAAAAGCGGCTGACATTGTGATTCCTGATCATAAAGCTTACGACGGTATAGATTTAGTCGATTATATTGCTCAAGCAACCCCTAAGCCCAGAACCTTATATTGGAAAAGAGGTTATCACTCAGCTATAAGGCAGGGAAACCTTAAGCTTATTCGTTATCCAGACAGGTTGCCTGAGTTATTTAATGTGAGAAAAGATCCGAGTGAATCTGAAAATTTAGCTTTGGCTCAGCCAAAAAAAGTGCATGAATTACTTAAAGCTTTTTTCGACTGGGAGCACCAGTTAGCAAACCCATTATGGGGAATTGATACTTATTGGAAAGCGGAAGCGCTGCGTCAATATGAGCAAGACTATGTGATGCGAAACTTTAATTAAATAACACTAATTGTTAAATAATAATGAAAGTAAACACATAACTTATAGGTAATTTATGAATACGCGCAAAAGAAAATGTAGAGGTTTTTTCCTATTAATGGTGCTGAGTTTATTTTTTGGGCATGTAGTTAATATTAGTGCTCAAGAGGTATTTTCAGATAACGCCAATACTGTTGTTAAAAAAAATACCCGCTCTAATATGGTTATAGCGCCCAGCTTTGGTGAAATTATCCCACAACCCGTTAGCTTTAAAGAAGGAGTAGGGCATACAGATTTTTCTCAGCTTAGCGAAATTTTGCTAGATCGAGAAAATGAAGAGCTTGTTAAAGTAGCAAACTATTTTTTGGCAAATTTCTCGACGGCCTTAAGTAACAAGGTCGCGCTTATTCAGGATATAAGCAGTAAAGGGAGTGAACTAGTTAAAAAAAAGGAGAAATCAAAAGCAAAAGTACAATTAAAACTCGAGCTAGTTGATAACCTTCAAGGGGGCGCTGAAGCATATCAACTTGATATTAATGCTCACCTTATTCGTTTACAAGGCACAACGGTAGCAGGAATTTTTCGCGGCATACAAACGCTTAAACAGTTGCTAAACCCTGAAATTGAACAAGCATCAGCTTCTAGTAAGCGAGCTTGGTTAGTGAGGCAAGGGAGTATTGTTGATTACCCTCGCTTCGCTTATCGCGGTTTTATGCTTGATGTATCAAGGCACTTTTATACTGTTGCAGAAGTGAAACAAGCGATTGACTACCTGGCTGCTTATAAGATCAATATTTTTCATTTTCATCTAACTAATGATCAAGGTTGGCGCATTGAAATTCCTAAATGGCCTCGGTTGACTGAAGTTGGTAGTAACTCAGCCGTTGGTCAAAAAACTTGCTCTGGATGCTTTTATAGTTTGGCTGAGTATAGTGATATTGTTCAATATGCTAATGATCGTCATATCACACTTATTCCTGAAATTTCTGTACCAGGACACATTAAGGCGGCATTAGCTTCCTACCCGGAAGAGCTTTATTGCGAAGGCGATAAGCCTGATTGGCCGTATACCGATATTTTTGTCAGGGTTAGCTCATTGTGTTTTGGCAACGAAGAAATTTATCAGTTTTTTGATGATGTCATTGCCGCCATAGCGCCATTAACAACCGGCGAATATATTCATGTTGGTGGCGATGAAACGCCTAAATGGGTAAAGCATAAAGATTATGCAGACTTTATGCTTAGGGCTAAAAAAACGCTGACTAAACATGGCAAAAAAATGATGGGCTGGACCAATGATTTAGGCAATGTTGCAAATATAGGCAGTGAAGTGATTGGTCATCATTGGTCAGTTGAAGATACCTGTTGTGAAACTACCTTAAATATGGCGAAACAAGGAAGCAAGATTGTGTTATCGCCAGCAAATAAAACTTATCTTGATCTAAAATATGATGCGAGCACTGTCTTAGGTTTGAACTGGGCTGGTTATAATAGTTTAGAGAACTCCTATCGTTGGGATCCGGCTACTTTTGTTAATGCTTTAGCAGAAAGCGCTATTTATGGTATTGAAGCGCCTTTGTGGGGAGAAACTATTAATTCGTTAGAAGATGCGCAATATATGATATTTCCCCGTCTTTTATCCTTAGCTGAAGTTGCTTGGAGCCCCCAGTTATCACGTTCATGGACTGATTTTCATCAACGAGTTAAGCAACATCAAATTCGTTTGAAAATAGCGAAAATCAACTTTCATCAATAATAAATCATTATTCATTTATAGGTAAACAGTTAACCATATAGGCAGAGACTATGAGCAAGTCGTTTTTTTTAATACCAATACTAGCAATATTCTTTTCATTGTCAGGGGAGGCGAAAGATAACTTGCCCCTTAGCATGAACAATACTGCACATAAGGGCTGGGACGTACTCGATAAACCCATAAGACGCGCTCATTGGGTATGGCAAAAGGTACACTTGAGCGCTAACGATGTGCAAAAGAAGTACTTAGATTTCTATCAAAATAAATCGATCAGTGATGTTTATTTGTATATTGGCAATTGGCAGACATCCACTAATTTACCGTTAAAAGCTGAATTAGATGACCAAGAAAAACTTGCGACATTTATTAGCAAAGCAAATGCTCGTGGTATTAAAGTATGGGGGTTATATTATTTATGGGAGTCTTACCTTGATGCCAATGGTAAACGTATTAAAACCCTCAATTATATGGGGGATGTTAGTGCGAAAGAGCATATACGGGTAGGGCGTACTATTGCGAAAGCGGTAGGTAAATTTAACCAAAAATATCCTGATGCAGGTCTTCATGGTATTCAAAATGATCAAGAGCCAAAAGTAGCCCCTTTTTTTATACCGTTAATTGAATATCATCAGGCTTTATTTGAAGAGGCCAAGCCGTGGAATGCTCGCTTGCTCAAGCAAGGGGCACGCCCTTTTAAAAGCTCGGCGGCATATCGTAATCAATGGTTAGTACGAGATTTTGTTAGCTATGAAGGAAAAAAGGCACCACTGGCTTATCACTTGTTGAAAGTTACCCATCAGGCTGCTTTGATGAACTATAACAACAATGTTAATGGCTTTATTACCATGGGGGAAAAATACCTGCAACTAGCCGATTCTTTACCAGGAGAGCAAACAATTGTGATTGGTATAGAAACTGCTCCGTTAAGAGGGATGTGGCCCGGTGCAGAAAATGAAACTTATGCTGAAATTATTGCTGCTGAAAATGACACTAACCGTTTTAATAAATTTGAAGCTGATATGGATAAGGCTGAGCATATCTTCAAGCAGTATAAATCGTATGAACGACTTGCCATTCATTCAGGAAATTATATCAAAGCTTGGTTTGATGGTCATGATATAGCTGATATTACCTCTGCGCCAAGTGATACTGTTTTTGTTGATTTATCTATTGATCAATCGCCGAGTGCGACTAAAACATTAACTCCAAACGGCTTGTCGAACATAAATGGACTCTTATAGGAAAAATTATGAGATATTATTCGCTATTATTTGCTTTCTTCATTTATTGTTTATCTTTCTCGGCTTGGGCTAGCCCTATTGTTATTCCCGCGTTTAGCCAATGGCAAGCAGGCGTTGGCACATTTACATTAAATGCTGATGCTCGCTTGGTGATCTCAAACGATAAGTTAAAAGCGACCGCATCACAATTTCAACAAGATTTAAAGCTAATACGAGGCATAGCTCTTCCGATTGTTATTGGTAAGCCACAAGTGAATGATCTTTATTTTACACTTGATGAGAAAAAGGCTGAACAGCTAGGTAATGAAGGCTACCAATTAAAAATTAATGATTCTGTTCAGGTTTCTGCTGCAGGTATCCAAGGGGTTTATTATGGCATGCAGTCTTTGTTACAACTGTTTAAGCAACAAGCGACTATAGCTCGTGGTCAGGCACTCGATAAACCTAGCTCACCCGAGCGCGGAATTATGATGGATGTTGCAGCTTTTTATTTAACCCTTGATGAGTTAAAGGCAATGATCAGGCAATTATCTTGGAATAAGATGAATTTTCTTCATTTGCATTTAGCAGACAATGTCGCTTTTCGCTTAAAAAGCGACTTGTTTCCCGGTTTAACCTCAAAACGCCATTACAGCAAAGCCGATATTCGTGAATTGCAAGATTACGCAGCACAACATCATGTCATGATTATTCCGGAAATCGATATCCCGTCGCATGCCACACATATTCTTAAATACAATCCTTATCTTGCTTTTGAATGTCCATCCATGAGAACAAGTCATAAGGTTATTGAAAACTTTTCTGAAGATAAACATCCTCCGCGGGTACTCGATATTACTCGCAGGGAAGTTCGAGAATGGACTAAAGCAATGCTTGCTGAATGGTTGCCGCTTTTTGATGCACCATATTTTCATATTGGAGGCGACGAATATCCTTACGATGTGAATAAATACGCTTGTCCAGAACTTATGCAAGCAACTAAAGATAAAGGTTATCCTTATCCGGGAGATGTTTTTGTTGAATATACCAATGAGCTGAATGCATTTGTAAAATCTTTTGGAAAAATCACTCAGATCTGGAATTGGTGGCGTTTTAGTCCTGATGAAAATAAAAAAGATGTTTTGATTAAACGAATCAACCAAACCAGTATTCAACCGGATAAAGATATTATTGTTAATATTTGGAACCAGCCTCGCCAAGATGCTATTTTACAAGAGGGTTATCAAGCGATTATTACCTCTGAAGAAGGCCCCGAGGCGCTTTATGTTACCCCCGGAGATGGTACGCTTAAGCCCGGAGATTATGGCTATTTTGATAGTGAAAATATTCACCAAACTTGGCAGCCTAGGCGTCATCCTACAGTACAAGGATTTAAAATTTGTATTTGGGCATTAGATGACAACGGATTAAGAAAGTTTGACTGGCTAAAACGGCAATACGATACACCACTCTCAGTTGTTGCTCAGAAAAGTTGGGGTAGTAAAACATCGGCTAAATTTACGGACTTTAAGCAAAAAATATCGACAGTAGGTCACTCTATTCGCCAATGATTTAGCGTCAGTTTTTTGTTTGTGAATTAAGGAAGATATTTTTGTTTAATGGGTCAACTTTTTGCGTTAATAGTAGGTGATTTATGAAGAAAGCTGTGCGACAGACAGTTAACGCTTTACTGATGCTCTGTTGTGTTTTGATTATCAGCGAGCATGCATTTGCCTATTCAACAACACCACTAAGGGTGTTGCAATTTAATATATGGCAAGAAGGGACAGAGGTTTCTCAAGGTTTTGACGCCATAATTCAAGAGGTTATTGCTAGTAATGCTGATTTAATTGCTTTAAGTGAAGTTAGGAATTTTAATCAGCAACCGTTAAATGAAAAGCTAGTTTCAGCATTGGCAAAACGTGGCTATCACTATTACAGCGAGCCTAGTCAAGACAGCGGTGTTTTATCGCGTTATCCAATATTGAAGCAAGAAATGCTGTTTTTTGATGCTAATGATCATGGTTCAATAACAAAAGCAACTATTTTGCTGCAGGATGTTGTCATTACGTTTTACAGCGCCCATTTAGATTGGCAACATTGTAGTCTGTACTTACCCCGTGGTTATCATAGCTCTACTTGGAAAAAGTTAAAGGAGCCAGTGATTGATACGGAGAAAATAGCTCAAGACAATAAATTATCATTACGCGATGAAGCAATAACGCTTTTGCTTTTAGATAGTCAAAAAGAACGCGCGGCGGGACACTTGGTTATTCTTGCTGGTGATTTCAATGAGCCTTCTCATCTTGATTGGATAGAAGCAACTAAAAACAGCTATGACCATCACGGCGTTGTTATGCCATGGCCTAATACGCTGTCATTAGCACGAGAAGGTTTTGTTGATGCTTATAGGGCTAAGTTTCCTGATCCTGTGAGTCACCCCGGATTTACTTTCCCAGCTGACAATGTTGATGTTGCTATAGAAAAGCTAGCGTGGAGCCCCTTGGCAGATGACAGAGATCGGATTGATTATATTTTTTTTCAACCAGATAATCGCCTCACTCTAGGTGATGTGCAATTAATTGGCCCTTTAGGCAGCATAGTGAAAAATCAACGTAGTCTCGAAAAGAGTCAAGATCCTATAACCCCCCCGAAGGGAATTTGGCCTTCTGATCATAAAGCGGTGTTGGCAACTTTTTTGATAAATACTCAGGTGCAAGAAGTTGAAAAATAGACGCTTAAGTTATGTTGATGTTTTGTGAAAGAATGCATTTTAATGCTAAAAATATATAAAGCATAGTACTGAACAACACCATATGAATGGCTGTTCACATAGCTAATGTGCAGCGTAAAGAATTGTAAAATCCGTTAAATTCAGGAAGCAAATGGGCTATAACATAGCCTTAGGTAATCATTATAAGGTTGAGAGCTTTGAAGTATTTTTCTCTTACAATTATAGGCTTATTATTGTGTTGGAGCTTGAGCGCTGTAGCTGCGCGTCAACAACAGCAAAGTTTACAGCTTAATATTAACGGGCAGCTTTATACAGTGGCATTACAAGAAAATGCTCGTTTTGACAATATCACTAGTACGGCTAATCATGTGCATTACCTAGGTAAACTGGTGGGAGAAGAGCAAAGTTGGCTCCGTATTTCAAAGATAAATGGTCATTGGCAAGGTATTGTTTCTTTATGGCATGAATTACACCTTATTGACTCTAGCCAGATAGAATCAATAAGTGCGCCTGTGCTGGTAAGTAAAGATATAACAACTAGCGTTATTCGTAATATGGATGATGAACAAGTGGTAAGCACTGAACACATTCAACCTGTCATTAGCACAGCGGCCAAATCAACCCCTTTCGCTAATTTATGCGCTAATACTGTGAATGATGTTTGCTTAATTGCAGATGTTGAAGTTGCCTTTGATCAACAATGGCAACAAGCTATTACAGCGATAGGAGAAGATCCTGAAGCGCAAGCCGCATCGTTAATGAATATTGTTGAAGGTTTTTATCTTAATGATTTTGGTATTAGTTTTAATATATTAAATTTAGCCTTGTTAGATTCGACAGTGTTTACTGAAAGTGAAAATGCGGAAGACTTGCTTGGAGATATTATCCGCAAACGCCAAAGTAATCAGTTGTCATTTGAACGTAGTGAATTCTCTGTATTTCATTTAGTGACAGGGCGAGATTTTGCAAAGGGCTCTGGCATTGCTCGATCTAAGTCTGTTTGTAGTAATGGTGGAGCCTCAGGTACTACTCGAATTACAAAAAGTGCTGGTGTGCCAAGTATTGCATTGTCAGCTCTGGTGGTGGCACATGAAATAGGTCACAACTTTGGCGCTGCTCATGATGGCTCAGGGAATAGTTGCGATGATACATTTTTGATGGGCTCTGCGGTGAAAAACCGCGCGACTGGCTTTTCTTCTTGCTCAAAGTCGAGCATTGAAAATTATATCGGGAATATTGATTCGCTTACAGCTTGTATGAGTTTCCCGGCCGATATTTCAATCACTGCGGCAGTTGATAATCCTGTTGAAGCCCCACAAGGTGAAGTTACAACATTGGCATATCAGGTACAGGTAAATCATGCGTACCAAGCGGTTAGCAGTGTTATGGTTAGTGGAGCTGTGTCAGTAGATGAGGGGCAATTTCATGCAGTGACTCTCAATGACTTAGCATGTTCAGTGGCAGATAATGGACTTAGTTATCAATGTATACATAATCAAGCTCAACCTAACATGTTGTTGCTAGTTGATTTTGCTATAGATAATGCTTTAATCAGTGAAGCAGCTCATATAAATCAATCGGCTATGATTCATAATCAAAATGACATTGTTGATATTGATAGTCGTAATGATCAGTTGACGTCACAATTACGCGTACTTGAAACGGATACAAGTACGAGCGCTAATAACGACAGCTCTTCAACGACTAGTAGTGCAAATAACAACAATGCAACGAGTGCCTCTCAAAGTAATATTCAAGAAAGCAGTGGAGGCTCAACTCATTGGCTTTGGCTAATTTCGCTAGTGTTAATCAGACTTTATCAACAAGCTATGTCAATAAGGTTTCTACGTTAGGGGCTGCCCTAACAAAATGGCTTTATTTAGTCATGCCGTTAGCTGATTTTACTTCCCCTTAAAAATCAGCTAACGGTAATGGTTAAATTTTTTAAGTGGCCAAGTGTATGATAAAGGATTTTCATCAATATGGTTTTTTACAGTATTTGACTATTTATTATTGGTAAATCCACACTAGCATATAATATTTAGCCAATAACAATGATGAGCTCCCTAATTCAATTCACCTCCTGTTCTAGGCTCTGCAATTTTGCTTGATATAAGCGATAAGTTGGGCGTTTTCTTTCACTAGTATAGTGAGTTAGTTTTAAGGAAAAATAAGCATAACCTCTGTGCTTATCTTTGTAACTAAATGTCGTATACGCCTAGTATTTACGAATACAGAATCAAAATGAAGCTTTCATTTTATTTCGAAGTGGCATATTGTTTTCACTCATGATAGATTAAGCACAATGTAACTTATTTCTCTTTCATTGGTTAAAGATATGCAGATTTTTAGTTTTAATCTCATCAAGACTCGCTTAAGTGCTTTAGTTAAATTAGTAAGCCTTATCGCCTTATGCTTTGTTGTGATAGCCTGCAGCAAGACTGATAACAGCCCAATAGTTAAAAAAGATATTAGCCAAAAGCCTAATATTGTTTTTATTCTAGTGGATGATTTAGGTTGGCGAGATACTGGGGTGTATGGCAGTGCTTTCTATGAAACCCCCAACATAGATAAATTAGCGCATGCTGGTACACGTTTTACTGATGCTTATTCATCAGCAGCAATATGCTCACCAACTCGTGCTGCAATAATGACAGGTAAATCGCCAGCGCGTTTGAAAATGACTGACTATATTCCCGGTGAAGCTCAACAAGACCGCCAATTGCTAGGGGCTTTTGATCATAATGAGCTAGCACTAGAAGAGTACACCATAGCGGAAGCATTAAAAGCAGGTGGTTATAAAACATTTTTTGCTGGCAAATGGCACTTAGGCTCAGAAGCATACTACCCTGAGCATCAAGGCTTTGACTTTAATATTGCTGGTTCACATCATGGTACGCCGGGAGGTTACTATTCACCCTATAAAAACCCGAAACTGCCTGATGGCCCTGAAGGTGAGTATTTAACCGATCGACTCACCAATGAAACCTTGAGTTTTATTTCAAAAAATAAAGAGCATCCCTTTTTTGCCTATTTGTCTTTTTACAATGTGCATACTCCTTTGCAAGCGGCAAAAGCACACCTTGGAAGGTTCTCCGAAAAACTCATGAATATGCCTGCTGGTATAGGACCATCATTAAAAAAAGACGGCAGCGGCCTAAATAAGCAGCATCAAGATAATGCTACTTATGCTTCCATGATTTACGCCATGGATGAAAATGTCGGGCGAATTATTGATGGTTTGGCTGATATGGGACTTGATGATAATACCATTATTATTTTCACCTCTGATAATGGTGGTCGCTCTATTTTAATTAATCGTTATGGCGGCGGTGATGCTACCTCTAATTTACCGCTTCGTGCTGGTAAAGGATGGTTATACGAGGGGGGAATAAGAGTTCCTTTAATTATCAAGGCACCCGGAGTGACTACAGGGGGAACGGTTATTGATGAGCCTGTGATCAGTACAGATTTTTATCCTACTTTGTTAGAGCTTGCCCACTTGCCTAGCAAACCTGAGCAGCATTTAGATGGCTTATCATTAATGCCGTTATTGCAGGGGAAACAGCAGCTATCACGGGAAAAGTTATATTTTTATTATCCACATTATCATGGTAGCGGCTCTGTACCTTCTGCGGCTGTACGTGCCGGGGACTGGAAGTTAGTGAAGTATTATGAAACTGATGCATTAGAGCTCTATAACTTAGCAGAAGATATTGGTGAAAAGAATAATTTAGCGCTAGCTGAGCCAAAGAAAAAGGCTGTTTTACATCAACGTTTGTCTCAATGGCTTGGAGAGGTAAATGCTGCCGTACCCACTAAAAACACTGCATTTAGTCAGTGACTTTCACCATTTAGCTTTAAAAGCTAAGACTTTATGTAACAGGAAATAGAAAATGATGAAAATAAGAAGTTTGTTTTTTACTTTTGGTATGGCCTTAGTGTTTGCACCACAAACTGCCTTATTAGCTAAAGAAGGTAGCGTTAGCAAAGTAGATGATAGCCGTGTTATACAACAACGTCGTATCGAGCTAGCTGGAGCGCCGTTTCTCAATGCCAACTTAACTGTTGATGAACGGGTACAAGATCTTGCTAAACGCATGAGCTTAGATGAACAAATAACCTATCTGGCTGGCACAGGTTTTAAGTCAGGAATAAAAATAGGTGAGACTCAGCCGTTAACCGCCTATGGTTTGCCAGCCTTTAAAATGACTGATGCCACCTTAGGATCAAAGTTAACGAAAGATGCTATTTTATTCCCTGCCTATATTGGTTTAGCTGCATCGTTTAACACACAACTTTCTAATGATTATGGTCGTGCCGTTGCCGAGCAAAGCCGTGCCGATGGTTATCGTATTTTATTGGGCCCAGGCATTAATATGTACCGAGTGCCACATAATGGTCGTAACTTTGAATATTTAGGGGAAGATCCCTATTTAACCTCACGTTTGGTGGTGGCCTATATTAAAGCGGTACAACAAGCGGGCGTACTAGCTACCGTTAAACATTTTGTTGCCAATAACTCTGATTATTATCGCCAAAATAGCAATAGTGTGATTGATGAACGGGTACTGAGAGAGCTTTACTTTCCTGCCTTTAAAGCAGCTATTCAAGAAGCTGATGTGAAAGCGGTGATGATGGCCTATAACCTGATCAACGGTAAATGGGCTGGCGAACATCCATGGCTTATTCAAGATATATTACGCAAAGAATGGGCTTTCACTGGCATGGTCATGAGTGATTGGTGGTCGGTATTCAATGCGAAGGAAACAATATTAAGTGGCCTTGATCTTGAAATGCCAAAAGCGGACATGTTTAAGGCTGAGAATATTAAAAAACTATTGACTGAAAAATCATTAACTCCCGATGATATTAAGCAACATGTCATAAATATTCTTACCCCTATTTTTGCTATGGGCTTGGCTGATGACATTAACCAAACAAGCCCTAGCTTACGCAATAATTGGGCTGAACATGCTGAAATAGCTAAACAATTGGGGCGAGAAAGTTTAGTACTGTTGAAAAATGATGGCGTATTACCCCTTGATCGCAATAAGGTTAAACACATTGCTGTGATCGGAAATAATGCGCTTGAGACCATTGCTAGCGGTGAAGGCGCAGCAGGTTTCGATCCAGGCAAGGATTTTGTTACTTATTTTGCGGCGATTAAAAATAGTGCCGGGAAGCATATAAAGGTTGAGCATTATCAACAGCCTAATGCTGCGGTAGCAAAAGCAGATGTAGCGGTGGTATTTGTTAATGTCACCGAAAGTGAATCACGGGATCGCAACTTTAAATTACCGCCCGAACAGCAGCAATTAATAGAAAAAACTGCAGCGTTGAATAACGATGTGGTTGTGGTAGTGAGTAGTGGTGGTGCGGTGGAGATGCCCTCATGGCAAAATAAAGCACGAGGTGTTTTTTACGCTTGGTATCCTGGTACTTGGGGAGCGACTGCAATAGGTGAAGCTATTTTTGGTGACTTTTCACCCTCAGGTAAATTACCTATTTCAATAGAGCAACGCGAAGAAGACAGCCATTACTGGGGCAACTACATTGAAGGTCCCAAGGCTCTGCCTTTTGCAGAAAAACAATGGTTAAGTAAGAAGAAAGGCGTACATCATCATGATATTCACTATCGTGAAGGGGTGCTAATGGGGTATCGCTGGTATGATGCAAAGCCCGTAGAGCCGTTATACCCGTTCGGTTTTGGTTTATCTTACACCCGCTTTTCCCTGAGCAAAGCCAAGCTTTCAAGCAACAGCATATCTGCTGACGAACAAATTGAAATTAGTGTGACGGTAAGCAACATCGGCCAACGTAGTGGCGCTGAAGTCGTACAGCTGTACGTTCATGACGTAACGAGTAGTGTTCTTCGTCCAATTAAAGAGCTTAAAGCTTTCAGTAAAGTCTTTGTCGAGGCTGGTGAAAGTAAGCAAGTTAGCTTAACGATAGATCGTAAGGCATTACAATTTTGGCATCCTGAAACTAAAGCGTGGACTGTAGAGGCTGGTGAATTTGAGTTATTACTTGGTACTTCGTCACAACAGAGTAGTTCAATTGGCCGGATCAGTTATCAATAAGTACCCTTGTTAGATGGTTATAGTGTTGGCGAAGCTAACTAGCAATATAGCCTTCTTGTTGGCAAAACCTTGCTCACATGAGTATTAACCTTGTGATGTAAAAAAGACTTGCTGATTAATTTATCTATCAAACGTACATTTAGCTTACAAGTTACCGAAAGGCTTGTGTCTTTCATTGTGTTTCTATGATTTATAGGATTAATTGAGATGAAAACCCAGTTTTACAAAAGTAGCATAATTATCAAGGCTTGTTTTTTAACATTAATAATAAGCTTATTTTCATGTCAAGATAGGCAAAGTAACGTAACAGACACTAGGTTAGTAGCGACAGAAGAGCAGCCAGCAAAGCGCCACTCAAATAGCTACAGCGGTGAACAGTTGCGTTATATAGGTATGCCGGTAGGAGGAATTACTTCAGGGCAAGTCTATTTGGGCGGTGATGGCCAACTTTGGTATTGGGATATTTTTAATATCAAACGATTAGATCCAGGCGGTGGCGGTGATAAGTTTTATTTAAACCCGCTAGTGCAAGATAAACGGTTTGAACAAGGTTTTGCTGTTCGCGTAAACAAGCTGCCACCTAGCGATTTAAGGTCAATAGTTAGGCCGTTAAGAAACGACGGCTTTAAACATATTGAATTTAAAGGTGAATATCCCGTTGGTAAAGTAAAATATACCGATAACGATATGCCAGTAAAGGTAGAGCTAAATGCCTTTTCTCCCTTTATACCAACCTCGCATGAATCATCGGATTATCCAGCAATTATCATGGAGTATACCCTAACCAATGAAACGGACGTTTCTGTTGAGGCGGAATTAATTGGTTGGTTGCAAAATATGGTGAACTATCAATCGCATGATAGTATTAAACAAGACAATGCTCGGCATATTAATACCATTATCCAAGCGGGCAACAATGTTCAACTTTATGCTGAAAGCAACGTTGAAGAAGTTGGAAAAGAGTATCCAGATAGTGGCAACATGACCCTAACATTACTCGATGCACAAAATAGTTGGTCAACGCCAAAAGCACCCGCAGATATTGACTATAATTTAGCTGAAGTGAAAGGCTCATCGGATAAGAAGGCGGCTGCCAGCTTAGGTAAAGCATTAACGGGGGCTATTGGTAGTAAAGTGACTTTAGCGCCAGGACAAAGCCAAACGGTGAAGTTTGTTTTATCTTGGTACTTCCCTAATGTGCATAAAGTTGATATTCCTAAATTAGATAATCATCAGCAGTTACGTTATTTTTATAGCAAAAAATTTGCATCATCGGCAGCAGTTGCGCTTGATATTGCCGATAAACAAGATGCGTTAATTCAAGCGACTAAACAATGGAATAAAACTTGGTATGACTCAACTTTACCTTATTGGTTTTTAAATAGAACCTTCAGCAATACCAGTACCTTAGCAACAACTTCAGTTTATAGGTTTACTTCCACCAATCAGGATGAAAATTCTGAAGGGCGATTTTACGCGATGGAAGGGGTATATTTAGGTGAAGGCACTTGTACGCATGTTTTCCATTATGAGCAGGCGCTAGGGAGAGTGTTTCCTCATTTAGCCAGACAGCTACGCACACAGATAGATTTTGGCAGTAGCTTTAGCGACGGGATAATAAAATATCGCGCAGAGCACTCTAAGGTTGGCCGTCATGATGGCAGAGGTTATGCTGTTGATGGCCAAGCAGGGACTATTCTGCGAGCTTATCGCGAGCATACCACCTCTGCTGACAACGCTTATTTGACAGAGCATTGGCAAAAAATTAAACAAAGCACTGAGTATATGATTGCCCATGATGCAGAAAAGTCACTCACTCCAGATGGGCTCTTAGAAGGGGCGCAATACAATACTCTTGATCGCACTTGGTATGGGAAAATTGCTTGGTTAAGTGGTCTTTATAATGCTGCATTACTTGCTAGTGCTGAAATGGCTGATGTCATGGCTGATAAAGAGTTTGCGCTAAAAGCAAGAGCGATTGCCGCGCAAGGTAAGCAATCTTTAACCGCTGAATTATTCAATGGTGAATATTTCATTAATCAACTTGACCCTAATCACCTTGAATCACCCAACTCATATCTTGGTAACCATATCGATCAAGTGATGGGGCAGTCTTGGGCGATGCAATTAGGCTTACCTCGTGTTTTTGCTAAAGAAGAGACACTGAGTGCTCTAGCAGCTTTATATAAATATAACTTTTTTGATGACATTGGCGAATACTTGAAAACATCTGAAATTAAGAACGTACGTTTTTATGCGCTGCCGGGCGAGCCGGGTACTTTAATGACTACTTTTCCTAATGGTGGTGTTGAAAAAGTTAGTGGAAAAATTGAGAACGATTGGCACAGTCTAGTAGTTGGTTATTTCAGTGAAAGCATGACCGGATATACATATCAAGCGGCAGCACACATGATTGCTGAAGGCATGGTGAAAGAAGGTATGGATATGATTGAAGCTATTCATACTCGCTACCAACCTGAAAAACGTAATCCGTATAATGAAGTAGAATATGGCAACCATTATATTCGCGCTATGGCTAGTTTTGGTGCTTTTATCGCCGCCTCTGGTTTTACTTTGAATGAGCCTAAAGGTGAAATTGGTTTTGCACCCAAATTGACACAAAGTCAGTTTAAATCAGCTTTTATCACGGGTAATGGTTGGGGAAGCTATTCACAAGCACTAACTGAAAAGCAGCAAGAGTTTAGTTTGTTATTGTCATACGGACATTTCAATCTAAATACCTTAGTGCTACCAAGTGTAGAATATCTAGAAGAAAGCAAAGTTAAGGCATTGCTAAATGGAGAAGAAGTTAAGGCTGTTGTTAAAAAACAAGGCGAGAATATGCGCATTGAATTTGAATCTTTAAACTTAACAGCAGCAGATAATTTACAGCTTATTTTTACTCGTATCTAACTGCATTTCTGCTGATAGAATTCAAAAACTTGAGCGTTACTCGTTTCATGAAGACATTAAATCTTAATTGAAGTACGAAAGGAGTATCGCTCAGGTTTAATATCAACTAGCAAGATAAACAGACTAATCTTAATTATGCAGTGAAATATGAGTAATGCTTTATAAAAGAATTACTCAACTGTGGCTGCATAAGATTGCGTTACATTTTTTTCAATACTGGTATATAGGCACCAACCGATGTTAAATAGTTGGTTAACTGCTTATCTAACTGTTGTGCTTTTTTCGGCATCTTATCAAGTAAGTTATTACTTTCATTAGGATCTTTTGCAAGGTTAAATAGCAAAAGAGTTTGGTGATGGTAATTACGAATAAGCTTATAGTCACCAACTCTAATAGCGCTTGCTGGGTACCCCCCTTCCGCTTGATAATGAGGGAAGTGAAAGAATAATGGTCGCTGATTGAAGATTAGCTCTTTTGCTTTTTGTTCTTTAAATAGAGGAACTAAACTTAGACCTTCAAGGTGTTGGCTGCTTATCAAAGGTGCGCCTATCATCTCTAACAAAGTCGGATAAAAGTCTGTGCTGGTAACAGGTATATCTGAACTCATACCTGCTTTACTATGACCTGGCCAATGAATAAGCAAAGGTGTTCGTAAACCACCATCAAAAACAAAGGTTTTTCCCGTGCGCAACGGAAAATTAGACGTTGGATGTTTCTGAAACGACAGTGATGCCATGCCACCATTATCACCAGTTAAGATAATAATCGTATTATCATATTGCCCTGATGCCTTTAGTGCTTTAACTAAGCGGCCAATATTATGATCTAAGGTCGCTAATTCTCCAGCGTAATCAGCATCGTCTTGACGAACTTTTTGTGCCTTATGCCCATAACTATCTAGTATTGCGTCATTTTTTAGCTCAGGTAAGGATTGAGCTTTTTTGCTAAATTTTTCACGTAATGCTGGTTTCGATAAAATAGGAGAATGCATCGCAAAATGCGCAAGATGCATATAAAATGGTTGTTTACGATCTTTAGTCATAAACTCAATGGCGTGTTCAGTTAACAAATCAGTAAAGTTGTCTCCCTCTTTCGCGTTAGGAAAATAATCAGGATTCCCCCTGAAT
This sequence comes from Colwellia sp., assembly GCA_026196955.1. GTDB lineage: Bacteria > Pseudomonadota > Gammaproteobacteria > Enterobacterales > Alteromonadaceae > Colwellia. The sequence continues at coordinate 57,281 of JAPHTO010000015.1, forward strand.
GGATAAAACATTGATGCGCTATTTGCTTCAATGACGGCCATTTGCGAATCATAACCATGATTTTTAGGACCTCCCGTTTCATCAAAGCTTCCCATGTGCCACTTGCCATAAAACGCAGTATCATAGCCGATTTCTTTAAGCGATTCTCCTAAGGTTATTTCATTTCCTTTAATGCCTGAGGATTTAGATAAAGGTGTGAGCACACTCGCGTGCTCTTTACGGCCACGGGTAAATGCCTTGCTGCTGCCTGGTAGCCACTGGGTGACTCCATGTCTAGCGGGGTTTTTTCCGGTTAAAATACTTACTCGGGTTGGGGAACACATAGGGCTGGGCGTATAAGCATTATTAAAGCGCATCCATTCGCTAGCTAAGTGATCTATTTCGGGCGTTTCATAAAACGAACTGCCGTTATAACCTACATCTTTCCATCCAAAATCATCAATTAGAATAAAGAGTACATTCGGCTTATCACTGGAATCGTTATCTTGTGCAAGTGCTGGCTGATTAAGTAATAAAGTAATTATTAATAACAATTTACTGAAGAAGTATATGGTTTTATTTATCATATTTTTACTCTTTATTTAATATTGTTAGTTGTATTTTCTTTTAGTACTCTAATTATACTTATATCTGAAAGTTAGTGAAAGTATTTTGAAGGCGCTGTGAAGTAATATGAAGTGTAATAGGTTAATATAAAGTAATATGAAGAGCTGTTGTTTTAATTAAGTTGATATTGGTCGTCAATAACTTTACCAACGAGTGAGGCATAGCCTCTCGCGTTGTGCTTGTATTTTTACTTGGCATTTGGCTGACTAACACGAGAGTTAAAACTAAAATAAACGAGAATTATATTGTGGATCTTAAGTTTTTCAGGCTCTTTACTTATTAGTAGTAGCAAAAAATCTTGATAAATTTAATAGGTTAATTCAGCGTATGGGCAAAAAATATTCTCTAAAAATTAGTGGCTTAGTGCTTTGGCTTGTTGCTAGCATTGTAAATGCAGCCCAGACTCGTCCGAATGTTATTGTGATACTTGCCGATGATCTAGGTTATGCGGATGTTGGTTACCACCATAGTAGCGAAGATGTTGTGACCCCTAATATTGATCGTTTGGCGAAAAGTGGTGCTTATTTTACCGATGGTTATGTTACAGCACCAGTTTGTGGGCCTTCAAGAGTAGGACTTATCACGGGGCGATATCAACAGCGCTTCGGTTATCACGATAACATTGGTCCTTTTGTGCGTGACAAAAGTATAGTGCAAGGTTTGCCGGAAGAGATCAAAACGGCTGGTGATATCTTCAAAAGTATCGGCTATAGAACTGGTATGGTTGGCAAGTGGCACGATGGCGATGAACAACAGTTTTGGCCACACAACCGAGGCTTTGAAGAGTTCTTTGGCTTTAATAATGGTGCTGCCGATTATTTTATCGGCAAGAAGAATAAGCAAAAATCTAAGACTAAACTTTGGGGAGCGATTTATCGTAATGATCAATTAGTTGAAGATTTTGATAGTTACCTAACCGATGCTTTTGGCCTTGAAGCGGTTGACTATATTGAGCGACATAAAAACGAGCCTTTCTTTTTATATGTATCATTTAACGCTGTGCATGGACCCTTGCAAGCACGTAAGCAAGATTTAGCTCGGTTCAAGCACATTAAAAACAAAAAACGTCGTACTGTAGTTGCCATGAATTACAACATGGATGAAAACATAGGAAAAATTCTTGATAGTTTGCAAGCAAACCAGTTAACAGAAAATACTATCGTTTTTTTTCTCTCGGATAATGGCGGTAAAATAAAAGGTAATCATTCTTATAATTTACCACTGCGTGGTGAGAAAAATTATTTGTGGGATGGCGGTGTGCGTATTCCATTTGCGGTCAGCTGGCCTGGGCATATTCCCACAGGCCAAATACTATCAGAGCCTGTAATTTCGCTTGATATAATGCAAACTGCTTTAGCAGCGGCAGAGGTGAGGGCAGATAGCTCGCTCAAGCTTGATGGTGTTAATTTATTACCTTATTTAACTCAGCAAGAAAAGGCATTAGCCGATCGTTATATTTTTTGGGCTAACAATAATAGTTGGTCAGTCCGTAACCGTGAATGGAAGTTGATTAGCAATAAAGGTAAACAATCACTGTTTCATATCAACTCTGACATGAGTGAAAAGCATAATTTAATTCGCAGTAAACCCGAGGTTGCTATGCAACTTATCAAAAAATATAACGCTTGGAATGAAGAGAATGAGCAGCCACGATGGGGCTGGGGTAAGCAAAGTCATTTACCTGTGAAAAAGGGCTATCGTAAGCATTAATAATTATTGATATTCAGTACGCTAATTTTTTATCATTTTAATGAGGATAATCATGAAAAAAGTCACTAAACATGTTTTGACCATATTGTTATTTTCTGGCCTTGCGGCTTGCAGTACCCTACCCGAAAATTATAGTTATGATAAAGACATTGAAGCCACTCAGGCCAAAATGCGTGATGGCAAAGCAAGAAAGTGGTCTTTAAAACGCCATGAAAGCAAATTACAAGAGAAGCAAGGAAAACAAATCGATTTAGTTTTTGTTGGTGACTCCATAACCCATGGTTGGGAAGGAAAAAAAGGAAGGGCTGTTTGGAAAGAGAATTTTGCTGATTTAAATGCATTTAATCTTGGCTACAGCGGCGATCGAACTGAGCATGTTTTATGGCGTTTACAAAATGGTGAAGTAGATGGTTTAGCCCCTAAATTAGTGGTGTTAATGATTGGTACCAATAATACTGGCCACCGTAAAGAAAGCTCTGAAGATACGGCTTATGGTATTTTTGCTATTACCCAAGAACTTCGTCAGCGTTTGCCAACATCAAAAATTCTATTACTAGGTATTTTCCCACGTGGCGCGACGGCTGATGATCCGTTGCGTAAGCTGAATGAGGGAGTCAATGACATCATTAAAAATTATGCTGCTGACACTGAACACATTCATTATTTGAATATAAATGAAGGGTTTCTTAAAGCGGATGGCAGCCTACCTAAAAGCGTGATGCCTGATCGTTTGCACCCTAACCAAAAAGGGTATCAAATTTGGGCGACAGCTATGCTGCCAACAATTAAGCGTTTAATGGTTGAGTAATTATTACCAAGCCATTTCTCTTTAATCGCAGACGCTTAATAACCTAAATATTTAAATATATTTTAGAGACATTTATTGCGACTTAAGGCGCAACTGTTTGCCAAATGCGTGCTTAACATACTAAGATAAAAAAATGCCAAGATAGTCACTATCTTGGCTAATACAATTTAAACCGTTATTAGTTGTGCTTAAACGCCTTTCCATACTTGGTTATTTGTTTTAACCAGTCTTGGCGATACTTCTCATTGGTAGGTGTCCAAGGGGTTAGCACTAGATGTTTGGTTAAGCCCTGTTCTGTTAGTTCTTTCTTCCAATTATCAATGTTACTTTGCTTATTGCCCGGCGCAGCCCAGACAGTGAAACCCATATTACTTAACTCTTTAGCTATCTTTCCATTAGGATGATCATAATCCCATATCATCTGAATGATATCTTTTGGTAAATCAGGTGCAGCGCGCATGGTTTTTTCTGCGTAAACCTGGGCATGACTCTTGTCTCTTTCTAAATAAGCACCGTCACTCCAGATCACTGTTTTTATGCCATGACTTTTTAATAACGTGTGATAGCGCTTTATTTCTGCAACGTATTGTTTGGTTGAACGGTTATGATCTTCATCCATGCCAATATGAAAATATTTTAAATTGCCTATTTCGTTGATGAGCTCTTCAAAAACATTTTTAACCACAGGACGTGATAATGTTACTGTTTTGGCAACACTTAGCCCGTCCCAGTATGGAGATAACCATCTATCATGTTGATTACGATTACTACTTGATAAATTAAGTTTTGGGATAACTTCCATGCCGTAGCCTCTCGCTTTCGCTATGAGCTCTTTTAATGCCGACATTTTAATACTATAAGCGCGTGTCAACTTAGGGTGAGACTGATAAATTACTCCATCTTCTATATCAAGAATAAGTGTGTTGAAGCCAGCTTCAGCCATGGCATCAACTAATGCCAAGCCAACCTTTAAATCAAACTTTTTTTCATCATCAGTCATTGTTAACCACCAAGGATCGTAATGAGTAAGGTGCATTAATGCGCCACGAACTTGCGGTTGTTCAGTTGCTTGCAGTACAAACGATGTTAAGATAAAAAAAAGACAGCCAAAATACTTTAGCATTGTGAGTTCCTCATTTTCAGTGTGTTAAAAAGTGTTATGCACTACTTATTTACCGTAAATAGTATCTGTGATTTACTTATGGTAATACCTGCTTGGGTTAACACGGGTGGTAAAAGAAGTTAATTCGCGTTTACTTTTTGCAGGCTTAACCCGCTGCCAAACTTCGACAATTTTGTTTGAATAGATAAACCATTTGCCATCTTCTATTTTGAAGGTAAAACTTGCAGATTTACCGATTTGATCAGCTTGTTTGTGGACAATGAAATTCTCGCTATAGTTATTATGTTCAACGGTATAAGTTCCCATGTGTGCACCAAAAATGGTTTTATTTGGATCTTGAGTTAAGATGGAATAATAACCATCCTTTAGTATTTTAAAAGATTTGAACGTTTCTGTTCTTTTTAAGTTGATGATTGGGCCATTATCTTCATATTGATGTTGAGCAGAAACTAGCTCCCAGACACCTTCTAATGTTTGTTCTTGTGCTGTTACTTTTAGCGTTACCAGTAGCATTAGGGGTAAAATTTTATACATGAATTTAACCTAAATATTATGTTGATGTTTTTGGAAAGCTTTCTTGCTCGCCGACTACAGTATTACTCAAGTTAGCGTCTTGAGTTTATTGTGAGATTGAAAGCTTCTATTCTATTTAAATTTCTACCTGTGTTTGTTAAGCAAATTTACCTCTTAGTAATAAAAAGCCAATGTAGTTTACTTTTACGACAAAAACAATGTATTTTGAAATCTATTTTTATTTCATAATCTTTCATCCCGGTGTTTTTTTGCTGTAAAATTATTTTGTTGTAAGTGAGTTAACGCGAACATATTGATGTTATGTTTTTGATTGTTCGCCTTGTATCCCTTATTTCTATGGGTTTTAACCTGCTTACTTACTTGGCGAGTAAGTTTTTTTAGTGCTCCATTTGAAATTGGAAATGCTAACGATATTGCTTTTACATGCATAAACCCTTACTAAAAAGGCGCTGGAACGCTTATTTCTTTCGATGATCTTTTCTTTGTTTTCATTTGTTTATTTGTTTTTGTTATTGTTTTTAGTTGTTAAATAATTGTATTTAATGGCTTTAATTTGATTTTGGTGAATTTCGCAAGTGTTTTTGAAATAAAAGTATTTGAAAGTTTTTGAAAGTGTTGTTATGATTCTTTTAGTTCTAGGGTTGAATGAAGTATAAAGAGAATCATGAAAAATATTGAAGCTGTTATTAAAGCGAACAGGCAGGGTAATTCTAAAGGTATATATGCAATATGTTCAGCACATCCTTTAGTTATAGAAGCTGCAATAGAGCAAGCTAAGCAAGATAATACGCTTGTCCTTATTGAGGCGACTGCTAACCAAGTTAATCAATTTGGCGGTTACACTGGTATGCTACCAGCTGATTTTTTAGAATTTATTGGTCAAATTGCGGATAAACTAGATTTTCCAAGAGATCATATTATTTCAGGGGGAGACCATCTGGGGCCTGTCTGTTGGGTTGATGAACCTGCAAAACAGGCAATGGAAAAAGCACGTGAGCTAATTAAGTGCTACGTAGCCGCAGGTTTTAAAAAAATACATTTAGATACCAGTATGTCATGTATGGATGATCCTGTAGTTATGTCTGATGAAATAGTTGCTGAACGTGCGGCTGAGCTCTGCTTAGTTGCAGAGCAAACAGCAATAGCCACATTTGGCACTTCGGATCTCGTCTATGTTGTTGGTACTGAGGTACCACCTCCAGGTGGCGCAAGTGAAGAAATTGAATCTATAGAGTTAACTCCGGTTAGCAGAGTCAAACAAACGTTAAGCTTACATCAAGATGCTTTTGAAAAACGTGATTTAGCCTCTGCATGGCAACGCGTTGTGGGATTAGTCGTGCAGCCGGGTGTTGAGTTTGATCATACCAGTATCATTGATTATCAATCGTCTAAAGCTGCGGAATTAAAAGCGATCATTCAAACGCTTCCTAATATCGCTTTTGAAGCACATTCAACGGATTACCAGAATGAACAAGCATATATTGATTTGGTGAACGATCACTTTGCCATTTTAAAAGTAGGCCCGCAGTTGACGCTGGCTTTACGCGAAGCATTATTTGCTCTTAGTTATATTGAAGAAGAACTTATCCCGGTAGAAAAACGTTCATTTTTGCGTGATGTTTGTGAGCAAGAAATGCTTGAACTCCCCAAAAATTGGCAACGTTTTTATCCCGTCCCCGCAAGTAAAGGCACGCTATATCGCCGATTTAGCTATAGTGACAGAATTCGTTATTATTGGAATCAACCTCGCATCGAGAAAGCAGTTGAATGCCTGTATAACAATTTAAATGATGCAGGTATTCCTTTACCGTTAATTAGTCAATTTTTACCTGAGCAATACCGTGAAGTGAGAAAGCACAACATTGCGACTACCGCACAAGATTTAGTCAAAGCAAAAATTAAACAAGTAACCGAAGTCTATGCGCAAGCTTGCTGGAAGCAGAAATAGTGGTTAACTTAGTACCAACAAAGGATTTTTCCATGTCAGAATATTTAACTTACAGTAATGAATTCTTAACGTCTAATAATGGCTATTGGACTGCTAGAGAAATATGCCAACAACCACGAGTTTGGCGTGAGGCGGGCGAAAATGTCAAAGCAGCACAAGTCAGTATAAATGCTTGGTTGTCGCCTATTTTAGCGAAAGAAAACTTACGGATTATTTTAACTGGAGCTGGAACTTCAGCTTATATCGGCGAGTCAGTTGCCCCTCACTTAACAGCGCAGCTTAACAGGCAGGTTGAAGCGATCAGTACGACTAATATCGTGAGTAATCCACGAGAATATTTATTAAAAGATAAACCAACACTAGTGGTGTCGTATGGCCGCTCAGGTAACAGTCCTGAAAGTGTTGCTGCTGTAAAACTAGCAGATCAAGTTGTTGATGAATGTTATCACCTAGTATTAACCTGTAACCCCGAAGGTCACCTAGCAACTAACGCACAAAAACAACATAATTCGTATTCATTATTGATGCCGGAAGGCACACTTGACCAAAGCTTTGCGATGACAAGCAGTTTTACTTCTATGCTAGTAAGTACTTTATGTATTTTTGCTCCTCAGGCAGAGCAACTGGAAAAAGCAGCCGTAGCAGCAGAGCGCTTTTTTGCTCATGGTATTGATAACGTAAAAGTACAAGCTATGGCCGATATTAAACGTTTGGTTTTTCTTGGCTCAGGTGGCTTGCAAGGTATTGCTAAGGAAGCGGCGTTAAAAGTCTTAGAGTTAACGGCTGGAAAGGTGATCAGCTATTTTGAAAGTCCGCTTGGTTTTAGACACGGCCCTAAATCTTTAGTTGATAACAGCACTGAAATTATATTTCTTTCATCAACTAACGAGTATACCAAACAATATGATCAAGATTTGTTGGCTGAGTTAGAACGCGATCAGCAAGCCGCAGCTATTACTTTTTTAGATGGAAGTATTTTTGGTGATTTTACGTATTTAGATGACGTTTGGGCAGGCTTACCATATATTGTTTATTGTCAGGTTTTTTCTTTCTTTAAATCGATTAATGCTGATATTACTCCTGATAATCCTTGTCCCACAGGTGAAGTTAACCGAGTGGTTCAAGGTGTAACCTTATATCCATTAGAAGACTAGTAAAGGCACAGTTATGTCTGTAACAACTACCAACACGCGAATTACTTATGGGTTGGATATTGGTGGAACCAAAATTGAGATTGGTCTATTTGATAATGATCTGAAGCTTATTGATAGCTGGCGAGTGTCAACACCAACACAAGATTATAATGAATTTCTTAATGCGATAGCTGCACTGATAAGTGAAGCTGATAAACGCTCTGGGCAACAAGGCACTATCGGTATTGGAATGCCGGGTATTTTAGACAAAAATGCGCGAGTGAAATCGGCTAATGTAGGTTGTGCCACAGGAAAACCTATCGTGGCTGATTTAGAAAAGCTATTAGGGCGCAGCGTTGCTGTTGCTAATGATTGTCGCCTATTTGCATTGTCAGAAAGTTGTGGTGGTGCTGGTGATAATAAGCCAATTGTCTATGGTGCTATCATTGGTACCGGCGCCGGTGGTGGCCTATGTATTAATGGTCAACTGTATCAAAGTGGTAATAACATTGCAGGTGAGTATGGTCATATGCCTGCATCGGGTCATCTCATACAAAAATACAACTTACCTACACGACAATGTGGTTGTGGTTTAGTTGGGTGCAGTGAAGTTTATATTGCAGGGCCTGGCTTAGGTTGGCTGTATAATCATTTTGGCAGTGGTAGCCAAAGTACGACTAAATTTGTTAGCGATTTACGTGATAAAGACCCTATTGCTGTTAAGACATTTGATTGTTACATGGCGTTTTTAGGCTCAGCATTTAGCACGTTAGTTTTGTCATATGATCCTGATATTATTGTTGTTGGTGGGGGATTATCTAAAATTGATGAAATCATTACCGCTTTACCTAATGCTATTAATAATCATTTATTTGACGGCGTAGAGTCACCGCTAATTTTACGGGCGGTTTTTGGTGATTCAAGTGGTGTTAGAGGCGCAGCAATTTTAGGGAAGCAGCATGCAGAAAACCACTGATTACTATTTACATGCGAAGCAAATTTTTTCAGAAACAGGCATTGTAAATGAGCATTTTATTCTAGTCGAAAACGGCCAGGTTTCTAGGCTAACTAAAGAAGTAAATGATGGCATTCCTGTGGTTGAATTAGGCAACTTGCGTGTATTACCGGGATTTCTTGATTTGCATATTCATGGCCGTGAAGGCTGTGACATTATGGATGCTAAGCGTGAGTCTATAGATAAGATATCGAATTCTTTAGCTAAACATGGTGTGGTTGGCTTTTTAGGCACAACGGTGACTTCTACTTGGGATAATACTTTAGCGGCATTTGCTGCTATTGGGGAAGCATATCAAAATCAACCCCGTGGTGCTCAAGTGCTTGGTGCTTATAATGAAGGACTGTTTTTTACAGAAGATCATAAAGGTGCTCATGATGAAAAATACTTCTTACCGCTTACTTTAGCGAATATTGATGCCATCATTGATGCTGCACAAGGTGCGTTAAAAGTTATGGCCTTGGCGCCTGAATTGCCAAACTCAGATGAAGTTATTCGTTATCTAGTCTCAAAAGGAGTGCGCCCCATGTTAGGGCACACTAATGCTGATTTTCAACAAACCTGCGATGCCTTACACGCAGGGGCTTGTGGCGGTGTACATGTATTTAATGGAATGAAAGGTATACACCATAGAGATCCCGGAACCGCGGGGGCAGTGTTATTAGATAAAGATGCCTATGTTGAAGTGATTGCCGATGGTATTCATCTGCACCCGGCAATACTGGAGATGATTTATCGCTTAAAAGGTGACAAAAAAATGGGCTTGATCAGTGACTGTATTGTTGCAGGCGGGCTCAATGATGGCACTTATCGTTTAGGTATGCTTGATGTCAATGTGGTCGATGGCGTAGCAAGGACGGAAGGAGGCTCACTAGCGGGTAGTACCTTAACGTTAGAAAGAGCTATTTTAAATTTGATAACATTAGCGAAAGTTCCTCCTTTAGAAGCAGTTCATATGGCGAGTTTGATCCCCGCATGTTTTCTTGGTGTTGATGATACCTTGGGGAGTATTTCTGCGGGCAAACGAGCTTGCTTTGCTATTGTAAATGATGAATTTCAGGTTCAAGGAACGATAGTCGATGGGCGTTTAGCCTTTGCTACCGAGGTGCTTGCTGAGCGTTTTTCTAATTTAATCTAATCAGTTTAACTTAAATACAATGTTTTATTATTGAATGGAAAAAGTTGCTTATTGCTTGAGTTGAAATATAGGTTGTTATCAATGACAAAAACGAATAATTCATAGTTGGTCTTCATATTGTTTCGATGCCTCTTTCATAAACAATCAATGTTTTAAGTTTTGTTTGGCATCATAGCAGCGAAATTGGTAGTGACACTGTACTTATCATGAAATTATGAATTTTTATTGCTGCATATGAGGGATACAAGCAACTTATGAAGTAGAGGTAAATAAATTGATTTAGTTTGTTTGAAATCTTGTGAAAGAGGTTTTTGCTTGATAGGATAACAGTACGAATTTATAACAAATGTAATAGCCATGTTAACCACCATAGAAAGACGTCACGCAATTGTTGAACAAACTAACGAGATAGGCAAAGTTGATGTTGCTGAGCTTGCAGAAAAGTATCTTGTATCTACGGTAACTATCCGTAACGATTTGAATAGTTTAAATAAAAAGGGGTTGATAGTTCGCTCTCGTGGCGGCGCTGTGATGAACAGTCGTATTGCTAAAGAATTGTCAGTAAAAGAAAAGCATTGCGAACATTTATCTGTAAAGCAAAAGCTTGCAACGGTAGCTGCTAGTTTAATCAATGATGGTGAATCAATTATATTAGACTCAGGCACTACAACGGAAGAGATAGCAAAACAGCTAAATAATCACAAAAATCTTGTAGTGATGACTAATGGATTAAATATTGCCTCGGAATTAGCCGCAGGTGAAGAAACGGAAGTGATTATAACTGGCGGTACACTCAGGAAAAAATCATTGTCTTTTTATGGACGCCAAGCCGAAGCGAGTTTAGCAAACCTTCGTTTTGATAAAGTATTCCTTGGTGTTGATGGTATTGATGAAAAAGCGGGTTTAACCACTCACTTTGAACATGAAGCTAACCTTAATCGAATGATGTGTGATATTTCTAAAGAAGTGATTGCCGTAACCGATTCATCAAAGTTTAATCGAAATGGCTTTTATATTATTAGCTCTTTAGATGCTATTGATACCTTGTTAACCGACAGTAGAATTCCACAGTCGTATAAAGATTATTTAGAAGAGAGACGCATCAATTTAATTATTGTCCCTCATCCTGACGATTAAACTATTTTTTAACTTGTTGTAAATATGAATAAACGCTATGAATAATTCACATATCATTACGTTGTTATTTTTAGCGTTAACAGCGGTCAGTTGTAGTCACACGGCAAACGAGCCGCCGGCCGAGCTTTCAATCGGTATCATTGCCGATTGCCAATATCATCATCGTGAGCATAAACGCGAACGCTATTACAATTTATCAGCAACTAAACTAGAGCAGGCCGTACATGCGCTAAATGAGCACTCAATTGACTGGAGCATTCATTTAGGCGACTTCATCGATAAAGACTATCAAAGTTATCAAACCTTATTGCCTATTTGGCAGATGCTGAAGGCTCCGGGGTATCATGTACTTGGTAATCATGATTTTAGTGTTGCAGAAGAGCTAAAGTTAACAATTCCTGACGTACTGAACATGCCTGCTCGTTATTACGATGTTAGTAAAAATAATTGGCGCTTTGTTATCATTGATGGCAATGATTTAAGTTTATATGCATACCCTAAACAGAGTGAAAAGCACCTTGCCTCAAAAAGAGCTTTTCAAGCGTATCAAGAAAAATCACCGGCTGATAAAGAGTTACACAGCTATAATGGAGCCATAGGAAACCAGCAAATGCACTGGTTAAAGGGAGTGTTAAATAACGCTCAAAAAGAAGAACAGCAAGTGGTGTTATTTTCTCATTTTCCTGTTTTTCCTATTAACGGAAATAACTTATGGAATGATACTGCTGTCATTGAGTTACTTGAACAATATTCGAATGTCTTTGCATGGTTTAATGGCCATAATCATAAGGGGAATTATGGCTTTAAAAATGGCATACACTACGTTACATTCAAAGCTATGGTAAACACCACAGAGAATGCTTTTTCCATAGCGAGCTTTTATTCTGACAAAATAGAAATAACGGGCTTTGGGCGCCAGCAAAGCATGATACTTCCTCTTAAAAAACAAGCCAGTATATCTACTAATTAAAATTATTATTTACTCTATTCAGGCTCCATTCTTTTTATTGTCTTTATAGTCGCATGAAAATGTGAATGTCTTTAATACACCACGATAAGCTATTGATGCTTTATATCACTATAAATCAACATTTAACATGTATTGAAAGTTAATTGTTCTTTCAGACTCTTTCATTTGTTTTGTTCTTATGCAACAATGAAGCAACTCTTGTTTGTAAAGGTGAATAAATAATGGAAGCAACATTTTCAGCGTCAACTAAGCGCCAAACTAATTTAATACCTATGTGCATTATCGGCGCATTGTTTTTTATTTTCGGCTTTGTAACTTGGCAAAATGGCGCACTGATACCTTATCTTCAAATGGTATGCCAATTAACAGAAACAGAAGCTTTACTAGTGGCATCAGCCTTTTATTTTGCCTATACGGTGATGGCACTTCCTTCTGCAATTATTCTGGAACGTATCGGCTATAAAAACGGTATGAGTATTGGCTTATTGTGCTTAGTTGCGGGCTTTCTTTTTTATATTCCCGCCGCTCGAACTCAGCATTTTGGCTTGTTCTTATTTGCACAATTTATCATTGGCAGCGGTTTAACCTTATTACAAACCGCGGCAAATCCTTATGTGGTAAAAGTGGGGCCAATTGAAAGTGCAGCTGTTCGCATTATGTTTATGGGCTTGATGAATAAAGGTGCAGGTGTGCTTGCTCCTATGGTTTTTACTGCGGTTGTTTTAAGCAACTTTTCAGGTATTACTATTGTCAGTCTTGATGCTATGGCTGAGTCTGAAAAATTAACAACTATCGCAGCTTTAGCGGATGGTTTGATTTATCCATACCTTGGCATGGCCGTTATTTTTACTTTGCTGGCGGCATTACTAAAAATATCTCCTTTACCTGAACTTGTCATGGAAGAAGATGGCAATGAAGATAATGGCAGTAGTGATGAGACTAAAACTTCAATCCTACAGTTTCCTAGCATAGTACTAGGGGCAATTACTTTGTTTGTTTATGTTGGTGCAGAAGTGATAGCTGGCGATACCATAGGCCTGTTTGCCTCAAATATAGGCATTGCTAATGCTACGTCATTAACGTCTTACACCATGGTCTTTATGTTAATTGGCTATGCGCTAGGTATTGTATTGATCCCACGCTTTATGAGACAAGAAACAGCTCTTGTTCTATCAGCTGTTGCAGGTTTACTCTTCTCGATTTTAGTTATCATAAGCGATACGAGTAATTTCTCAGTATCAGAAATTATGTGGGGTTGGTCTGGGATTCCCACGCTACCTAATACTATTACTTTTATTGCATTACTGGGATTTGCCAACGCTTTAGTTTGGCCTGCTGTATGGCCATTAGCGCTAGAAGGATTAGGAAAGTTTACCTCAAAAGGCTCAGCATTATTAATTATGGGAATATCGGGTGGCGCAGTAATTCCGCTAGTTTATGGTGCACTTTCAGAACATTACGATGGGCAATCAGCTTATTGGGTCATGATTCCTCTATACGTATTTATATTATTTTATGCTGTAAAAGGTCATAAGATGCGTCACTGGTCAAACAAAGCTTAACACTCAATAAACACAGGAAAAGAAGATGACGATGAGAACATCGCTTAACAGCTGGCAAGCACTAGAGCGACACGCCCAAAAAATGAAACAGCAGCATATGAGTGAGCTATTTTCATTAGATAAAGAACGTTTTAATAAGTTTTCTATTAAGTTGCCAACCATGCTGCTTGATTATTCGAAAAATTTAGTTACGTCAGATACTATGCATAAGTTAATTGCCCTGGCGAAAGAGTGTGATATTGAATCATGGCGTGACAAAATGTTCACTGGCGAACGAATCAATAAAACTGAAGATCGCGCTGTATTGCATACAGCGTTGCGTAATAGAAAATTGAGCCCTTTACTGCTTGATGGTGAAAATATCACTGACTATGTGGAATTAGCCCTTGCCAAAATGAAAGCTTTTACCGAGCAAGTTCGCCATGGTCAGTGGAAAGGCTATTCAGGAAAGCGTATTACTGATGTTGTTAACATTGGTGTTGGTGGTTCAAATTTAGGACCGCAAATGGTCACTGAAGCATTAAAACAATACAGTGATGACAGCATTACTGTTCATTATGTTTCTAATGTTGACGGCACACAAATTGCGAATGTACTTAGGCCGCTGGATCCAGAAAAGGTTTTGTTTATTGTTTCGAGTAAAACCTTCACGACAACGGAAACAATGACAAACGCTAAAACCGCAGTTAAGTGGTTAGTGTCTTCTTCTTTTGATGAGAAAGCGGTTTCTAAGCATTTTGTAGCTGTTTCAGCAAACAAAGAAAATGCCATTAATTTTGGTATTGATCCAGATAATATTTTTGATATGTGGGACTGGGTTGGAGGGCGGTTTTCATTATGGTCTGCCATAGGTTTACCGATAGCTTTGGATTTAGGCTTTGATAAGTTTATTGAATTACTTGAAGGAGCCCATGAAATTGATGAGCATTTTTCTCAGGCGCCATTAGAAGCCAATGCGCCAGTTATTCTTGCTTTACTTAGCGTCTGGAATTGTACCTTTTTAGGTGCCAAGTCACAGGCTATTTTACCGTATGATCAGTCACTGCATATGCTATGTGCCTACATGCAACAGGCTGAAATGGAAAGTAATGGTAAGTCTGTCACATGGGAGGGTATTGAAGTGGATTACCCAACGGTGCCCTCTATTTGGGGAGGAGTAGGAATTAATGGCCAACATGCTTTTTATCAATACTTACATCAAAGTAATAATGTTGTGCCAGCAGACTTTATTGGCTCTGTGGAAAGTGTTACGCCGGTAAAAGGGCATCACGAAACCTTGATGGCAAATTTCTTTGCTCAAACTCAAGCGCTGATGAATGGCGTTGATGAACAACAAGTGCGTGAAGACTTAAAAGCGAAAGGACGAATGGCAGATTATGTTGATAAGGTAGCTCCCCATAAAGTGCATAAAGGTAATAGGCCAACCAATACGATTTTAATCAAGCGAATTTCACCTAGCACTATTGGTAGTTTAATCGCTCTTTACGAGCATAAAATATTTGCTCAAGGTATTATTTTACAAATTTGCTCTTTTGATCAATGGGGGGTTGAATTGGGTAAAGGCTTAGCGAATAAAATAGAAGCAGAGTTACGTACAGGTGTTGTTAACCCAGCACATGACAGTTCAACCAAAGAATTGATTCATTATTTTCAAACCATGAAAAGTACCACTGTTTAAACTAGTTTATCAGCAATGCCATAACTTAAAATGTTAGAGAATTTAGCTATAAACCATGGTAAAAGTGCTCCAAGTATAGGAGCACACTATTGATTAAATCGCTGCTCATTAGCTTATTTCTTTTGATAAACTCGGACATAGTCTATTTCATAGCGAGAGGGGAAAGGGGTTAAATCAGGGTTGCCTCCCTGATTGCCACCAATAGCAAGGTTTAGAAGGAGATAATGAGGTTGTTTGAATGGATTTGTGGGACCTCGACCAGTTTTATTGATTGTTTTATTCAGCTCTATGGTATTGAGTAATTGATCATCAAGATAAAGTTTGTATTTATTTCTACAGGCACTATTCATGTATAGCTTGTTTTAATAATAGCTTTACAATATGCATAGTGCTTGAATATTCCATGTGTATTTGCCACACTATTTCGGTTTTTAATTATAATAATAAAGGTTTCACTTATGGAATGGTTGTCGGTACTCCCGCCATTAATCGCTATTGTTGTTGTTTTATGGCGAAAGGAGGTGATTCTAGCCTTGCTGGTAGCTGTGTTTAGTTCAGAGCTATTATTAGCATTAAATGATCATTCCAATCCTATTTTTTATGCTTTTCTCGGCCTAATAGAGCGGGTTATATCTATTTTTAGCTCGCCAAGTAATGCTCGGTTATTGATTTTCAGCTTACTTATTGGTGCTCTTCTTGCCTATGTTCGAAATTCAGGTGGCGTTACAGCCCTGGTGAATAAGTTGGTGAGCAAAGGTATTGCTAAAAGCAAGCGGCAAGTTGGTAGTGTGACTATGTTCACTGGTATGCTGATTTTTATTGAATCCAACCTTAGCGTGCTCACTGCGGGAATTTTATCGCGCGATTTATTTGATAAATTTAAGATGAGCCGCGCACGTCTTGCCTTTATCGTTGACAGTACCTCAGCACCAGTGTGTATCTTGGTCTTACTGAATGGTTGGGGGGCTTATGTATTGGGTCTTCTTAACAATTATGAATTAGAGCAATCATCGATGTCCATCTTGTGGGGCACTATCCCTTTTAACTTTTATGCCATTATTGCACTCTTGATGGTGGCTTATACTGTGATGACGGACAAAGTGTATGGACCTATGAAGCAGTCTGAATTAGCGCTTCACAAATTAGAAGTCAAAGAAGAAGATAGCTTAAAAGAGGCATTAATTGCACCCACAAAAGCACGCTTTATGCTAGTACCTTTGTTAAGTCTAGTTATCGCCATGTTCTTTTTTATGTATTGGACGGGAAATGGCGATATAACTCAAGGTAGTGGCGGCAAGTCGGTTTTATATGCCACATGTTTTGCTGTCTCAGTTGCTTATTTTCTATTATTGTTTTCAAAGCGATTTTCACACAAAGAGCTCGTTGAAGTTGGCTTTGAAGGCTTATCGGAGTTATTACCTTTAGTCACTATTGTTTTGTTTTCTTTAACGCTTGGAGCAAGCCTTAAAGAGCTTGGCACGGGTATTTTTATCGCCGGGTTTGTGGGCGATCATTTACCCTTGATATTGGTCGTTCCTATGCTATTTATTGCCGGTGCGGTTATTTCGTTCAGTACAGGCACTTCATGGGGGACGTTTGCGATATTGATCCCCATTGGTGTGCCCTTAATTCAATCTTTAGGTTTACCGCCTTCATTGGTTATCGCCGCTATTCTAGGCGGTGGCGTGTTTGGTGATCATTGTTCGCCTATTTCCGATACTACTTGTGTGTCGGCAATTGCTTCGGGTTGTGACTTACTTGAACATGTTAAAACCCAATTACCTTACTCTATTTTCGGTGGTATTTTAGCCCTAATTGCTTACGTTATTGCTAGTTTTGTCATGATATAACTGCAGTTATAAAGTTAATAGGCAATGAAAATTACGTTTCAATACTTGCATTAAGCGTGATATTCACTCAAATTGAATAAATTAGTCATAATCATTGGTTAATTCATGGAAAAAACAACATTCTATTTTGGTTTATCAGCGCTGTTATTAACTTTAACTCAAGTAAATGTTAGCTCAGCAGCGGAACTCCCTCAGTTAAATCAACTACCTGCACCTTTTGCTATAGCCATTCATGGCGGTGCAGGCACTATTCAAAAATCTAAATTCACACCTGAAAAAGAAGCCGCTTATCGAGCCAAATTGTCACAAGCGGTTGAAACCGGTTATAAGGTTTTGCACAACGGAGGCTCTAGTTTAGATGCCGTGACGGCGGCAATTAACGTATTAGAGAATTCACCTTTTTTTAATGCCGGTAAAGGCGCTGTTTATACTTATGATGAAACTCATGAAATGGATGCTTCAATAATGTTTGGTAAGAGTAGACAAGCTGGTGCTGTGGCGGGGGTTAAGCACATTGAAAACCCAATTAATCTTGCTCGTTTGGTGATGGATGAGTCTGTACACGTGATGCTCAGTGGTGAAGGGGCTGAGCAGTTTGCAAAAACGCAAGGCGTAGAGCTTGTCGATAATAAACTTTTTGATACTGAGCACCGATATAAATCATTACTAAAATCGAAACAGAGAATGCAAAAGGCAAAAAGTAAAAATAAAGATTATCGGGCTGCCCATGATAGCCTTGAGGTTGAATATAAGGTTGGCACCGTAGGCGCTGTCGCTTTAGATTCACAAGGCAATATTGCTGCGGGTACATCAACAGGTGGCATGACCAATAAACGTTTTGGCCGTATTGGTGATTCTCCTGTGATTGGTGCTGGCACATTTGCTGACAATAGCTCTTGTGCGGTATCTGCTACTGGCCATGGTGAATATTTTATTCGTTACAACGTTGCTGCCGATATCTGCGCTAGAGTGCAGTACCAAGGAAAAACTATCGAACAAGCAGGACAAGAAGTTATTCACGATGTTTTGATGCCTGTTGGTGGCACAGGCGGCGTAATCATAATTGATAAGCAAGGTAATATTAGTATGCCATTTAATACCCAAGGCATGTATCGCGGTAAAAAGTCTTCTAACACGCCAACTTACGTGGCAATTTTTGCTGATGAGTAGTGGTGACATTTCAAAGGAGAAAAGATGAAAACGGTATTATCAACCCTTTTGTTAACAGGCATGATTGCCTTTGTTGCAGTTAAGTTTTTCTTTACCAGTATTTTTGCTTTATTTGGTTATGCAGCACTGCCTATTGAGCATTTAAATAAATTAACGCATTCCAAACAAATCATGCAAAAAATGCAAAAAAGACACAAGGTTAAAAACGCCAATGTATCAAAGCGTTTTGTTAAGCGCTCTGGTAAAAAAGTCGCTATCACTGCCGTATCGGCTGCCACTATTGGCACAGTGGCTGTTATTGGTACGCTGACTTATTTGGAGATAAGCCAATACTGCGATGAAAAACGAGTGTTAAATGAAGAGGCTAATATTTTGTTTGATACTCAGCAAGCATTTGATATGCAAGCCTGTCTTGAGCAAGGGAAACAAGATTCGGCTAATTTTGCTAATGAAGCATGGCAGAGTGTTAAGGATAGCGGTAGTGAAGTGCTAGAGGAGATTGAGAAGTCAAGTGATGAATTACTCGATCCTAGTCGTAAAGCAACAGTAGAGCTTTTTGAGTCGATTGATAAATGGTTTCAGCAAAATTTTAAATAAAAATTGACAGAACCGACTGGTCGGTCTAATCTGGTTTTGCAGAAAAATTAAAGCTACTTATTAGTAAAGGAAAAGATGATGTCAATATTATATGGTGTACCTCCATCACCGTTTGTAAGAAAGGCCATGCTGGTACATGCCCACAAAAATATCCCCTATGAAATGAAAGTGACTTTGCCTAGCAGTGATGATGAAGAGTTTCGCTTAGCTAGCCCTATGGGAAAAATACCCGGTTATAAAACTGATGATGGCGTTGCTTTTGCTGACTCATCGGTCATTGTTGCTTACCTTGAACGAATTTCTAATGATAATACTTTATACCCAGAAAAAGCATCAGATCATGCGCTTGCGTTATGGTATGAAGAGTGGGGGGATTCAGAATTAATGTCAGCGGTAAACGCACTTTACTATCAGCGCGTTATTGGCCCATTGTTTTTTGAGCATACTACAGATCCCGACAGAGTAGATGAAATCTTAACTAAGTTAATTCCTAATACTTTCAATTTATTAGAATCACGATTAACGGATGAACATTGGCTTGTGAATAACCATTTTTCTATTGCCGACATTACTGTGGGTTCGTGTTTGATAAGTTTACTGCATGCCAATTATCAGATTGATCAGATACAATGGCCAAAATTATATCAATACAACGAGCGATGGTTGTCATTACCGATAGTGCAAGCACAAATTGCTATTGAGCATGAGGTATTTAACAACGCCGCAAGCTGATCATTAGTGTTATGAGTATATTAATGCGCCATTACATTGCGGCATTAATATACTGACTGAAACGCTGATAATCGATATTAGCACCCGTTAATATCACGGCTACTTTTTTGCCTGACATTTGCTCCTTCTCTTTAATGAGCGCGGCCAAACTAATTGCACCAGCACCTTCTGCTAAGTTATGAGTGGCTTGGTAATAGTGCATCATAGCTTGTGCTATTTCTCCATCTGTAACTTGTACTATGTGATCACAGCCGCGTTTTATAATTTCAAACGCTTCTGTCATTGGCGAGCGTGTTTTAACGCCATCTGCAATCGTTTGTGCCGTTTCGGTATTGATCACTTTTCCTGCCGCAAAGGATAGGGCAAAGGTAGGAGCGCCTGTCGCTACCACGCCTACTATGGTAGTTTTTAAACCAAGCAAGTCTCTCACTTGAATTATCCCCGCAATGCCAGAGCCCATACCAATTGGTACGTAAATAGTATCAAGATCGCTAACCGCATTGAAAAGCTCTAAAGCATAGGTTGCCACCCCAAGTACTAATTCATGCTCAAAAGGCGCAACAGCGCGGTAGCCTAATTCATGCTGCAGCAGCAAACTATGTTGGCGGGCGGCTTCAAAATCATGACCATAAATAACCAAGTTAGCACCATGAGATTTGATTGCTCGATTTTGATCTTCGTTATTACCTTCAGGCACAACAATGGTAACGGGGAGGCCTGCACGTTTTCCTGCGAATGCGAGGCTTTGCCCATGATTACCAATTGTAGCTGAAATAAGCCCCTTGGGAGGATGTGCAGACTTCATTAAGGCATCAATGAGCACAAGGCCACCACGAACCTTAAAGGCGGATGTTGGCGTGTGGTTTTCATGTTTAACCCAAACTTCGCAATCGCAGATGTTCGCTAGCTGTGGCCAAGCATATTGTGGTGTTGCTGGAAATACTTGATGGACTAACTCACTCGCTTGTTCTAATTGTTGTAAAGTAAACAAATGTTATTTCCGCCTAGTTTGAATCGTTATCAGATGAATTTAATACTATTACTATAATGTTTAATTATTCAGGTCAATTTTTTAGCGTATTTTTTACATGTAATGGCTGTTTAAATGCATTAAGCCTTGATAGAACTTCTATAAGCCAAATCTTGAATAATAAGTACTTTTAGCTATCAGCAAGCCATGATGTTACCGACCTTTTGTTCGAGGTGATGATAAAATAACCTTAAAAAGTCAATATTAGGTAGGGGACACTCTCTTATTGCTGTATAATGCGCGACCTTAAATCTTGACCCCGCTTATTAGTTAATAACTAGTCATTAAAAAGCAAATCGCGCCATATAGTCGCAAACAATTAGGAATGTCCTTTTGATCACTACATCTAACATTACAATGCAATTTGGCGCAGAGCCTTTGTTTGAAAATATCTCGGCTAAATTTGGCAACGGTAACCGTTACGGTTTGATCGGCGCAAATGGGTGCGGAAAGTCTACATTCATGAAAATTCTCAGTGGTGACTTAACACCAAGCTCAGGTAATGTCTCTGTAAGTACAGGAAACAAAGTCAGTACTTTAGGACAAGATCAGTTTGCTTTTGAGCAATACAGCGTTATTGACACTGTGATCATGGGAGATATGGCTTTATGGAAAGTTAAACAAGAGCGTGACGCTATCTACGCACAAGCTGAAATGAGTGAAGCCGATGGCATGCGCGTTGGCGACTTAGAAAGTGAGTTTGCTGAGATGGACGGTTACACTGCTGAAAGTCGTGCCGGTGAAATATTACTCGATGCTGGTATTGAAGAGTCGCTGCATTATGGCTCTATGCAACAGGTTGCCCCAGGCTGGAAGTTGCGTGTGCTACTTGCTCAAGCCTTGTTTGCTAATCCTGATATTTTGTTACTTGATGAGCCAACCAATAACTTGGATATCCATACGATTAGTTGGTTAGAAGGGGAGTTGAATAAACGTAAATGCACAATGATCATTATTTCGCATGACAGGCACTTTCTTAATGCTGTGTGTACTCATATGGCTGATATTGATTATGGGGAATTACGCATTTATCCAGGCAACTATGAGTACTTTTTAGAGCAGTCTAGTTTGTTACGTGAGCAGTTATTATCAGGTAATGCAAAAAAAGCCGCTGAAATAGAAGAATTGCAGGACTTTGTTAATCGCTTTGGTGCCAATGCTTCAAAAGCTAAGCAAGCAAGCTCTCGTGCTAAAAAAATGGATAAAATTAAACTCGATGAAGTGAAGTCATCGAGTCGTATTACGCCAAAAATTACTTTTGCCCCAGGTAAAAAAATGCACCGTCAAGCGTTAGAGCTTGAAAAGCTCGGTCATGGTTTTGATGGCGAAGTGCTGTTTGAACAGGGTGATTTATTACTTGAAGCAGGCGCTAAATTAGCCATTATTGGTGAAAATGGTGTTGGCAAAACCACACTGTTACGCTGCTTAATGAACGAATTAGCGTGTAATGAAGGGGTGGTTAAATGGTCTGAAAATGCCTCGCTAGGTTATTGTCCACAAGATAGTGGGGCACTGTTTGATAATGATCTCACCTTAATGGATTGGATGTCACAATGGCGTAGACCTTGTCATAACGATTTAAGCGTTCGTGGTATGCTCGGGCGCTTATTGTTTACTGATGATGATGCGAACAAAAAAGCACGTAACTGCTCTGGTGGTGAAAAAAACCGTCTGTTATTTGGCAAATTAATGATGGGGGATATCAATGTGCTTATTATGGACGAACCCACTAACCATATGGATATTGAAGCCATTGACGCGCTAAATAATGCGCTGAAAGCTTTTGAGGGTACGTTAATATTTGTGAGTCATGATCGTGAATTTGTTTCATCGTTAGCAACACGTATTATTGATATTAAAGATAAAAAATTAGTTAATTTTCAAGGCTCATTAGATGAATACTTAGCTAACGAATTGCACAGCGCAGAAAAAAATGCTCAGAAAAAAGTTGCCTAACAAGGCTAATTAACTCATTGCACTATTTTACTATGGTGCTTCAAAGGTATTTTGATGTCATTTTCATCTCTTGGATTATCTAAACCTATTACTAGCGCGTTAACTGACCTTGGTTATAGCGCCCCTACAGCTATTCAAAAGCAAGCAATACCCGTGGTTTTATCAGGTAAAGATTTAATTGCTGCAGCACAAACAGGTACAGGAAAAACCGCCAGTTTTGTATTGCCATTATTAGAGCGGCTAGGGCGGTTGAATGATGATCATACGCTGCGCGGAAAACGTATCAGAGCCTTGATTTTGACCCCAACGCGTGAGCTTGCTGTACAAGTTGAAGCAAGTATTGCGAAGTACAGCAAAAACCTGAAATTTACCTCTATGGCAATGTATGGTGGTGTCGATTCTGCCCCACAAAAACAGGCATTAATTTGGGGTATAGATATTCTCGTTGCTACACCTGGTCGGTTATTAGACATGGCTCACCAGCGGGCATTGCATTTTGATGAACTGAAAACCTTGGTGTTAGATGAAGCCGATAGAATGCTAGATATGGGCTTTATTGATGATATTAATAAAATCATAGAGCGCTTGCCTAAGCAGCGACAAAATTTATTATTTTCTGCGACTATTTCTTCCGATGTACGTGCATTAGCGAGAAGAACGATAAATGATGCCAAAGAAATATCTATCTCAGACAACAACCTTTCAAAGCCTAAAATAGACCAATGGTTAGCTACCGTTGATAAAAGTAATAAATCTGCTTTGCTCAGCCATTTAATTAAAGAGCAACAATGGCAGCAAGCGCTTATTTTTATCGAAACCAAGCATGGTGCGGCTAAACTGGTTAGTCAGTTAGAAAAGCGTGGTATTAAGGCTGAATCAATCCATGGTGGGAGAACTCAAGCGATCCGAGAGCAAATTTTGTCCGATTTTAAATCAGGTAAAATTACAATATTAGTATCAACAGGCATTGCTGCCCGTGGCATTGATATTGGCGAGTTAGCTAGAGTGGTTAATTATGATTTACCTGCGCAAGCAGATGAATATATTCACCGTATTGGCCGTACTGGCCGAGCTGGTGCAAGAGGTGAAGCTGTTTCGTTAGTGTCAAAAGATAATTTTAGAGAGCTTTGTGCTATCGAAAGCCGTTTAGGGCACATCATTGTTAGAAAAGAGTTTGAAGACTTTCCAGTAAAAAAAGCAGTACCTATATCAATATTAAACTATGTTCCTAAACGCAAGCAGTAACGTTACGACAGTTAAATGTTAGGGAATAAAAAAGCACCAGTATGAGTGGTGCTTTATGTATTAATCTTTTAGAGGGTAAACAGATTAACTTACTGTTTTTTCATTCTACGTGATGCTAGGCCCAAAATACCTAATGCAAAAATTGCAAGCGTTGTAGGCTCTGGAACAGCGGCCATACGCTCAAAGTTGGTAAATGTCATGTAATCACGGTTGTCACCGTATGCGTATGCACCTGTCCAAGCAATGCTTCCCGTATAATCATTTGCAGATCTGTTTACATACCAAGCAGAGGTTACATTACCGTTGCCTGCATCTAAATAAGGTACCCAAATTTCACAAAATCCGGCTCTATCACAGCCATTGGTTAGTTCAGGTAAGGTATCGAAATCATACTCAACACCGTCAACAATGACGTCATCGAGAAATACTTGAGCAAATAAAGCGTCTAAAGCTGCTGTAGCTCCTTGAACTGTAGTGAAGTCAAATAAAGACGCATCACAACCTGAGTATGCGGCATTACAAGAATCATCGACAAAAGTAACCTTGTACATTTCGCCATTAATATCTAGGCCACTTGCACCCATTAATGTTCCATTTTGAACATCATAGATAACTCCAGCATTAGCAAGAGCACTTACAGATAATACTACGCCAGCAAAAGCGGCTTTCAACATTTTAAAATTCATTTTTATTCCTTTGTAATACATTCTCAAAGAAAGAACTGCATTGTAATTATTGTTAATAAAATATAAGCACTAATTATGCCAGAAATAAAAATATCAATAATTTCATTGTGATAACTAAAGGAGATAAAGCGAAATTATCGAGTACTGTAAAATAATTGGACACTCACATGTTGGTAAGTTGTTATATTTATTACACAAAATTAACAATATGTAGAGGGACTAAATGCATGAGTTACCGTGTAGAGTGAAATAGTTGAAACCTTCCTAAAGTATTAAGCAGACAGAATAATATTAATCACAATTTACTTGTGCGCTCGACCACAAACAAAACCAATAAAGTGATTAATAAGCGCTGATTCTTTTCTGCGTTAAGTTGTTTGATTTATAGGTTTTTGCTTGCTTTATTGTTTTTCTCTTACGTATAAACGGAAAGTCATTTCAAGTTGAAGGTAATGAAGGGGGGTTAATTAGGAGAAATAAAAAAGCACCAATGTAAGAGGTGCTTTATGTATTAATTTTTTAGAGGGTAAACAGATTAACTTACTGTTTTTTCATTTTACGTGATGCTAGACCCAAAATACCTAATGCAAAGATAGCAAGTGTAGAAGGCTCTGGAACCTCTTGACTTAACCGGCTAAAACTTAAGTTATCTGCTACAACGTAAGCATTACTTAAGCGAATTGAGTAAATATCATTGTTATCTCTTGTAATACCTCTAAAGTCACCGGCATTATCTGTATTGGTTACTATAGGTGCCAAGTTACTAATATCGTAAGATTCTAATAATATATTATCAAAACCATAAGCTTCTAGAATGAATTGTCCATTACCCGGCGCATAATTAGTTAAAAGCGAAAACTCTTGAATTGGCCCGTCCGCAAAAGATATGGACATTGAGCCACTTCCATTGTTTAGGCCTATGTATCCATCCATGTCATTCCATGAGCCATTACTGCTTAAACCATAACCGCCATTACCTATTACAGAGCCTCCATTAGTCGAAGACCATATAATTGACTCACCAACTAAGGCGCCTATTTCAATAGGTCCATTGGTAAAATTGAATGCACCAAATTGGCTGAAATCTACAGTGCTATCTGGAGTTGTTATTTCTGTCGTAATCAACCCTGCATTAGCTAAACTACATACAGATAATACTACGCCAGCTAAAGCAGATTTTAATATTTTATTATTCATTTTTTTATTCCTTTGTAATACATTCCTTAAAGAAAGAACTGCATTGTAATTATTGTTAGTACTTGATAGAGCACTAACTGTGCCAAAAAATAAAACTCTTGTGATTACAGTAGTATAGGCGCTATTTTGAAAAATCAATATCACGAAGTGTAAAGTGGTTGGACAGTTAAATGTTTGTAAGTTGTTATATTTGTTACATAAATATAACAACTCAGGGGGGGTGCTAACAGGCGAAAACTAGCTTTTGCTTATTGTCTTAAAGAAGATGATTATAAAATCAGGGCTGAGCTACTTCAGATAATGAGTGGTAATTAGGTGGTAGGAATTTTTAATATGGTTAAAGAAAACGTTTTCTGTCACCCTTAGAAGCACTTTCGTGGCATTCACCACGCAAAGTATAGATAGCCCCAACAAAGCTTTCTTCTAATGTAATATAACCCTCTCGGCAGTACTGTGCTCTTTCCATTTGCAGTATTAAGCGCTCATGAAAAATATCCTTCATTTTATCTTGTTTACTGCTTTGCTTCTTAGCTGTTGGAGCTAAAGCTGTATTTTGACCTCTTTGTCCTTTGCCTTTTCTTCCTTTTCTATTATTGCTATCAGGCGAACTATTACCTTCTTTTCTTGCTTCTTTCTGTTTTGTAGAAACAAGTAACGAAAAGGTAAACTCTTTTGAATTATCGTCACGAATATTGGTATGAAAAAACTCTTCAATTTTAGGTTGTTCTTTACTGCTGCATGCAGACAAAACCATGGTAAAGAAAAGAATATAAAGGGGAGAATATGTTGAATTTATCATAAAAAGCCTACTAGTGAGCATTTGACTGTTCATGATAAAGCTTCAACTGTGAAGAAACGTAAAGGAAAGTAAAAGATAGGTAAATTTTAAAATTGATCACTACTCATTTTCTAATGGCAAGGTTATTGAAAAGATGCTGCCTTTATTAATTTCACTTGTGACGCTAACGCTGCCTTTGTGAGCTAATGCAATATGCTTAACTATCGATAGACCAAGCCCTGTACCGCCTAATGCTCTGCTACGTGCCTTATCGACGCGATAGAAACGTTCAAATAATCGTGACAAATGCTCTTCAGGGATACCACTGCCTTTGTCTTCAACACTTATTTTAATATCATGCGCTTGTTTGACGACGGTTATTTTAATTTCGCTGTTGCCATTACTGTATTTAATCGCGTTGTTGAGCAGGTTAATAATGGCTTGTTCAATTAAAGACGGGTTATGTTTAAAGGTTATGTCTTCTGCTTCGTTTAAAATAATATTAATGTTTCTTTCTAATGCTTTGTCTTTACAGAGAAAAATAGCATTGCTTAAGGCTAAAGTGATCGACTCATTTACAAAGTCAATTTCATCAACTTCTGTTTCTTTCTCTATTTTAGATAAGGTTAATAGGTTTTCTATAATACCTTCTAAGCGAATAGAGTGTGTATGGATCACGCCAATAAAATTGGCCTTTTTTTCTTGGTCTAAGTCAGGAAACTCTATTAAGGTTTCTGATAATCCCTGAATAGCCGTCAGAGGAGTTCTTAGCTCATGGGACACATTGGAAACAAATTCTTTTCTTTGTAGTTCAAATTCTTTTAATTTAGTGATGTCATTAAAGACCACAAGGGTGCCACATTTGTTTTTATGTATATCCAGTAATGGCGCTGATTGCGCATATAACACTTGCTCTACATCATCATGAAGAATGATTTCTTGCCCAACCGTTGTGTTCTGCTTTAGTGCAAATAAAATAAGGCTTTGTAATTCAATGTTTTCAATCGCATGGGTTAATTTAGTGCCTTCAATCTCTTTTTCTGAAATCTTTAGAATATTGTAGGCAGCTTGGTTAATACGGAGAATTTTTTCGTTACTGTCAACAGCAATAACGCCTTCAACCATACTTGAAAATACCGCTTCTTGCTCATTTCGTTGATTAAGAATAATTTCAATACGTTCATTTAACTGAATGGCTATTTCGTTAAAAGCTTGTCCTAATTGTTCAGACTCTAACGAGTCGTTTGAGCTTAATTGCACACGGCTAGAAAAGTCACCTTTGGCTAAGCGCTGTGCTTGCACTTTCATTACTTCTAACGGCCTAACTAAGGCTTTAGACATCCACCAACTAGCAAAAGCCGTGATAATGATAAGAATAAAAAAGCCTAACGATACCTTGTAATAAATACTCCATAGCGCATTTTGTAATGTATCTAAAGGTGTTGATGTTCTCATTATGCCAATGATTTCGTCTTCAACTATGATTGGCATGGCAAAATACATTGAGTCTATTGCCAGGGTATGGCCATAGCGAATTGATAAGCCTTTTCCGTAACGCGTTGCTTGTTCAATCTCCGGTCGGCTCTTGTGATTGTCCATGGTGGCGGGATCTTTTTTGTTATCCCCTATAATTTTACCAGAAGGTAATACGATAGTAATTCGTGTTGATGAATCGTCACCGAGCTGTTGAGATTGCTTCTGAACTTCTTGATAATTACCAGATTGGATAAGTCGAGAAAATTCAGGTGTTAAAATCTTTGCTCTTATTTCTAGGTCGACAGCGCGCTCTTGATAGTAAAAGGATTTAAACGACCAAAGTGCAATCATTACAATAGCGAGTAATGAGATAAAAGAAATAATTAAAAAAGAGGGGTATAACTTCCAAAAAAGCGTTTTGCGTTTTATTTTCATTTTATATTCGTTAATTGCTGACGTTATTATTGATTATTTAAATATTAAAACGTAAACGTGAGGAGCAATGATTTTAATAAAGGTAAACATTAACAATAAAGTACTAGCAAATAAAGGTGTTTGATCAACCTTCCCAATGAATTCTTGCAATGAAGACTGAAGATTTCATTACAGCCAACTTACTTTGAAAATAAACCATAATAGAAAAGCCCAAGCAACTAGAACCACTAACCGAGGCATGTGCTTAATAATGAGTTTTTCCTCATGCTCATTCTTTCTGGCTAAATGCTCCATAATGCCGGTTCTTATAGGTAAATATTGATAAATAATATTTGTAAGCCTTTCACCGCTCCAAATGATCGCTAAACACGAAACGACAATAGTGATGTGCTCAGTAGGCGTTAACTTTGTGGTTAACGTTTGCCAATTTGTTAACCAGCCAAAGATAATATCAGAGAGTACAAGAGCCAGAGCTACTGTAAGCTCTAATGGAATGCGTGAGAAAAATGATGGTTCAACGTCAGTAATTACTATGTATTTATTTTTAGGTATTTTCTCGTGAGCTAAAGGGACTTTGTGATAGACACGTTGGCATCTTGGACACTCCCAATCAGGAGCGTTATCCTCTTTTTGTCGGCGGTAGTGGCAATAATTGCACAGGGTACCTTTGGAGACTGATTGATTTGTCGCTGTTTTGCTTTTCAATTAGCTTACTCACAACCTTTGCGTTCGTTTTATGTTTATAGCACTATCTCTCATACTTTTATACAGTGCAGATAATAGCTAAACAGTTATCTACACTTTATCGAAGGAAAATTATGTTTGATATTACTTTTTTGCTAGACATGTAAAAGTGAGCTATTGATGAGGATAGTGACTAACAGATATAAAAGGATTCGATTAATTTAGTAAGCGGCAGGCAATAAAAAAGCACCAAGGTTTCTGGTGCTTTATCTGTTAAGAATAGTTTAGATTACTATTTTTTTGTCACTAACAAAGAACGACGTGACGCCAAACCCATAATGCCTAGTGCGAAGATGGCAAGGGTAGAAGGCTCTGGAATAGTATTATTTCCGCCACCACCATCAGGGTTACCATCAGCGGTTGCTGCTAATAAAAGGTAGTTACCACCAAATCTAAGGGTTTTAAAGGTATCGTTACCTAAGTCTATACCTCTAAATTCGAACTCATTAAAGCCACCCGGTGTTGAAATAGGGCCTGACACTGTTAAGTCCCAAGTTTCTAAAACATTGTCAAATTCGTCTAATGCTGAAATAAAAGCATTATCGCCAAAACCAGGTGCATAGTTCATATAGGCACCAAAAACAGAGACTTCAGTGTCAAAAGTTAATTCAGCATAACCTGTGCCAGAGTCAACGCCAATATAAACGGCATCTCCGCCAAACGAACCATTAGCCCCTAAACCATAACCACCTTGGCCGATAACAGAGCCTTGACCACTATTACCACCACCACCGGGTGCTGCTGTAAAGGTGATGCCACCAGGTAAAACCTCAGGGCCAAAGGTAAAATTGTAACTGCCATTTTGATAGGCTGTTAAATCTAAGGTAGGCCCAGCATATCCTGCATCTGTCGTCATTAAGCCCGCATTAGCGATACCACTAATCGAAAAAACCAAACCAACAAGCGCTGTTTTTATCATTTTTAAATTCATATTTAGTTCCTTTAGAATACATAAATTGAAATGAGAGTGTTTTTTTAGTTACCATTAATTTATCAGCATAAACTGTGCCGAAGAATAAAAGCCATTTCTTTTCAGTGTTATAGGGAGGGAAGGGAAATAGTGATATCAACAAGTGTAAAGTAGCTTGACACTTAATACAGCTGTATTTTATTGAGGTTTTTAGCCATGTTATTACTTTTTGATTTTAATATGACTATGTAACTTCTTTTTATTTTCAGAGATAGTTAACATGGTGGGGATATTTTTATTCCGCTTCACAAATACTTCTCTATAGGTAGTAATTGTAATAAACGTGATTTAAGCCGTTCAGATAGCTCCGTTTTTGGCTCACTCTCCCAGACTTTTTCACCTGAATACCAACGAACTTCCCCTTCAAGTAAGCTCAGGCGCCAACTATTGTCTTCATTCATCGCTAACGCCATATCATCAGCAAGACTTTGTGCAACAGTATCACTTTCAATGATTAGCAAGGATTCAGTATTAAGGTAGGTTGAACGTAAGTTGAAGTTAAAAGAGCCTATCACAGCGATTTGCCTGTCAAATACAATAGACTTTGCATGAAGACCATAAGCCGTTGTTGGTGCGCACTTGGACAAATCCTTAGTCGATAATTCACATAAACTAGTATCAGGTTTTAACTCAAACAACTGCATACCGTGGTCAAGCATGTCTCGACGTCGACCAGCGTAACCAGAATGGTTAGTGACTAGGTCATTAGACGCCATTGAGTTGGTCAATGCCTTGACCTGAATGCCATTATCGGTCAATTTCTGCAAATCTGCTAGCTGACGATCATCAAATACTAGGTAGGCTGACTCCAATATTATTTCTTGCTCAGATTGATGTGCTAATTCGGCCAATAATCTGGCCGTAGCTTTTGGCTCGTTAGTGTTGTTTTCATCGATAGGTACGGGGCGATCAGAAATAAAGCGTGCTTGAACCCAAGTCATTTCATACATCAAATCTTTTAAGAACTGATAGGCTTTCTTATTTCCTTCTGGCAACGTGGGGTAATGCTTGTACTGGGGGGCAGGCTTTTCAGCTAACACCTGAAGCTCTGGTGAAGATTTACCTCCCAATAAGTTGACAGGGTAAGACCATTGACTATTCCAGTATCCACCAAAGCTAGCCTGAATATCAGTTACTACTGAGCCCATTACCAGTACATCGCGGTCACGAAAATTTATTTCATCAGAAAGATCAAAATATTCATCGCCGATATTACGACCGCCAACAATAGACAGAGCACCGTCAACGGTAAATGATTTATTGTGCATACGGCGATTAAGGCGGGAGAAATCACCTAATACATTTAGCCACTTAGCTGCTCCACTACGAGTTGGAACAGGGTTGTAAATGCGGATCTCTATTTGAGGATGAGAATCTATGGAGCTTAGCAGATCCTCTCGTTCGTTAAGATTGATATCATCAAGCATTACACGGACTTTAACACCGCGATCTGCCGCTGCTATCAAACGATTTGCCAGATAGTGTCCAGAAGTATCTGAATTCCATATGTAATATTGGATGTCGATGCTGTGTTCAGCTGTTTCAATTAATGCCAACCGCTGAGCTAAAGCATCCCAGCCAGTATCTTGCAGCAGCACCGCGCTAGTATCTTTTGTAAGCTGTTCAGGCCGATACGAGTTAGTCAACTCGGATAAAGTACTCCTTGGTTGAGCGGCTACTGGCTCATTCGGGTGCTTAATCCCTTCGGGAAGTGATGCACATCCAGAGATAATGGTGACTAAAAGCATGGTGACGCTGATACGATGAAATACAGACACTTTTGATTTCCCTTATTTTATCGGCTTTAAGTTCTTATTCTAAAAAGCATTAATATCACTGTCGATAGTCTCAACTAACGCAAAATAACTTTAACACGCTAACTTAACTGTTTTTTCTTTAGTATTTTTCTATGCTTTTAAAGAATAAAAGGAGCACATAAACCAGTGATCATTATTAAAGTCATTAGTGAATTTAATGCTCTCATAATTACCTTGCTTGAACAACGTTCTAAATAAGCATTGAGAATAATGCTAATGACTGGTGCTTTGTGTGAATGGTTTTGAAGCATAACTTGGCTTATCGAGATGAGTGATGAGCACAAATCATTGTTTAGTTGCTGGAATGAGAAAGCAATTAGCTTGTTGTGGGGGAATTATAGGCAATAAAAAAGCACCATTTACTTATTAAATAAAAGTGGTGCTTTAGTTATTCGGTAAACAGGTTAGTTTACTGATTCTTCAATCTTCGTGCTGCTAAACCCATAATACCTAATGCGAAGATGGCAAGGGTTGAAGGCTCTGGAATATCATTGGCATCTATATATTGAAATCTTACACCGTCATTAAATGACCAACCCCATGGTGAATTATCAGAAATAGCTTGTGTCGATAAACGTGTGTCATCACCAGATTCAAATGTATAGTTAAACTGATATTGGTCAAATACTGTGCCATTTCCTAGACTTAACGCGTTTTGAGGGCCAAAATGAGCACAAGATTGCTGTAAATTATGTGAGCCACCACCAACAGTGGTGCCATTATTAGAAAAACTCCACTCTGACAAGCCTGTGTTTTGGCAACCATCTAAATCTAATAAGTTTGCATACCATTCATTTGAGCCAGATAACCATTCCCAGTGATCACCTTGAGCGGCAACTAAAGTGATGTCTAATGAGTCTCCAACATTAAAAACTAAATTATCCCAAGAAGAATTATTATCAAAAGAGA
Organism: Colwellia sp.; assembly: GCA_026196955.1. Classification (GTDB taxonomy): domain Bacteria; phylum Pseudomonadota; class Gammaproteobacteria; order Enterobacterales; family Alteromonadaceae; genus Colwellia. Next base: position 90,235 of record JAPHTO010000015.1, read on the forward strand.
AATTAGCTCCATCGTAGGTAACGTCAAAGCTATGCATGATGCCAGCATTAGCAATACTACTCACAGATAAAACTAAACCAGCAACAGCTGACTTTAACATTTTTATATTCATATTGTTTTTCTTTGTAAAACATTCCTTGAAAATAGAATGATATTGTTTTTGTTATTTCAAGCTATACATATACACATAATATGCCAGAAAATAAAAACCTTTTGTTTCAGTGTTATAGCGATTATCATTTCTACTAAAATCAAGAAGTGTAAAATAATTAGACATTTAACCAATCATAACCATCAGTTTTACTTACATTTATTTAACAATTGCAATTATTACCACACGTTCAAACATTCCTGTATAATCCCGCCCATTAAACAACTGCCTTAGGCAATGCACCAACTAAGCTATAAAGACAGTTAACCACCAATTACGAAGCTTTAACCAGCCTGAACGAAGTTAAAGCAGCAGAGCGCAATATGACCGTAGAACAATTCGACCCGCAAGCACCCAAAAAGAGTAGTAACTCAAATGAGAGCCAAACAACCACGTTAGACATTCCAGCTAAAATGATTGAAGAGCAACATCAGGCCGTTGTTAGTTCATCTAATGCAAGTAAAGAGTCAGAACGCGCTGCAAAGGTAGGCTTTGTGAGTCTGGGGTGCCTAAACTAAATTAACCGTTGCTTTGTAGCGCTAACCTGCTTTATTAAAGTTTATCTCTGCACATATCCCGCTAAACTAACTTTGCGACTTAAAACTGTCACTAATTTCTTTCGAAAGCCAACGTATTTCTGGCTCAGATTCTCTGAAGCTTAACCCCACTAAAGCCATCGGTAAATTAGTCATATTCAGCTCGCTAGGGCATTGTAAAACACGAAGTCCAGACCAATCTTTTTTATCTTTTGACATAACATCGTCTTTGCTAGCTGCTAACGAGAAAATACAATCACTTTCACGGGTTATTTGCAGTAATGTCGCCATATCGTGTCCGTCGTATCTTATATCACGTACTTTGCCAACTTTAGCCAGTTTAAAATCAATCAAGCCTTGATTGTCGGTGTTAAGGCCTGGAATGAAGTAGCGTAAATGAGGATATGATAAGAAATCTTTTAATGATATTTCTTGGGTCGTAATCGGGTGTTTTTCGCGAACCAAAGATAATGTCGTTGCATTAGGTAGAGGCATTGAAAAAAACTCGCTGCCCCTTTTTTCATCTAAATGTATGGCTAAATCAGCTTTGCCATCGAGCAAAGTTTGCTCAGGAGTCGTAACCGTTTCAATGCTACGCAATTTTACTCCGGGCGCTATAGCAGCTAAACGTGCAACTAATCCTGAAAGCCAATGGGAGCTTAATAAAGAAGGGCAAGCAATAACAAACTGGCCATTTAGGGTTGAAGGGTCAAAGGTTTCTGGTTTAAGTAAGGTATCAATACCAATCAACAAAGGTTGAAGCTCTTTATATAGGGTCATCGCTCGCTTTGTTGGCAGTAATCCATGTGATTGCCTAATAAATAATGGATTATCAAACAGCTCCCTCAAACGTTGTAACGTTCTGCTCATGGCAGATTGGCTCACAAAAGCGCGTTCTGCTGCAGCGCTAACTGACTTTTCTTCCATCAATATTTGAAAAGCAACCAACAGATTTAAATCAGCTCTGGCTAATTGTTTATAGTTACTCATGATTCCCATCCTGTACATATCACTTATGATTAATGGTCGTTTGAATTATAACACGTTAAATTATAATCTATAGCTAATGAAAAAACAGACGAAAGATAATTGATCTACACAACGAAATTTAACGTATGTAACTAATCAAAAGTAAGGAAAATATTATGAAAAAATCTATTTTAGCTTTATCCATTGCATCAGTAATTATGTTCGGTTGTTCATCAACTTCTGATACACAAAATACACAATCATTTAATACAGGTGGAGATGTTGTTGACACAACAAATTGGGGGACAAGACCTGAAACAACAGGCATGACCGCAAAACAGTTCATCAAAGCAGAAGGACTAGACTTTGCTACTAATTTAGTGAAAAAGAATGGTATCAATACGTTTAATGTGCCAACGATTGCTAGCGTTAACAATCAAATTTTAACAACGCCTAATGTGAATGTACTGTATACGGCTGCTGGCGTAGACACTACCGGTGGTTTTACCCTTAATATACCTGTAGATGATACTCGGTTAGTGACAGCACAAATAATTAACCTAGATACGCATACAACACCCTTGCACTTAAATAAAGGTGGCGTTTACACATTTCCCGC
>JAPHTO010000113.1 GCA_026196955.1 Colwellia sp.
CACAATATATTCGCTTTTTTAAATCCCAAGTTAAATCACCTGCTGTTGGTAGGTTTGCAGATCTAGATGCTCCAGCCCCTAAAAACCACATAAGCTGTGAATCATCTAATTGGAAATCATTTAGAAATTTATCAAGAGTAATTGTTAAATCTTTCAAATTAAGTTAAATCCTTCTATTAAAAATTTTCAGAAAATCTTTATGAGCATATCCTCTGCAATTGTTATATTAATTCATTTTCCTACAAATCTTAAAGTAAATTTAAAGGCTTAATTTTAAACAATATTTTTACAACGTTATCACTTTAAAAAAGTACTGTAAAATGGATAGATATTAAACAAGGATTAATTGAGTTTTGAACAACAAAATACCAGCTTGCAAGGGGGTATGGAGCCATTCTCTCAAGTGTTCGATGAACAGTTGGCCTACTTAAATCATATTTTCTAGCCAAGGCCGAAAATAGATTCACCATTTAATTTGTCTATAAATAATTCTTTGGCTTGTTTATCTGATAATCCTGGTGCTCTACCCAAGTGTTTTCCCTAAGCTTTGGCTTCAGCTCTTCCCTCTGCTGTTCTTGTCTTGATGAGAGCACGTTGTAACTGAGCAAAAACACCACAAAGGTTGAACATTGAGTTGGAGAATGGATTGTCATTGCTTGTATTAAGTGAACCGTCAATTATGTTAAGGCATGCACCTTTTGAATGAATATTGTCAATCGCATCAAGAATAGACTTTAATGATCGCCCTAGGCGATCAAGGCGATCAAGGCGAGTAACAATAACTTCGCCACCTTCAAGAATAAAGTCGATTAATTCTTTTAGCTTTTATTCATTCTTAATTGAAGCACCCGACTGCTTTCCTTGAAAAATCTTTTCACAGCCAAATTCATTCAATTTTGATAATTGAACTTTTGAATCTTGTCCATCAGGAGCTACAAATGAGTTTTTGGTGTTTAAAATTAATTCACTATTGAGTTTGGCAGTGATAGTGACACTAAAAAATAATTTGGCTTAAGCAACGTTCATAGTAACAAGAGTTATTGATTTAAATAAAACTATTGTAAAGAAGGTTGCTGATTTATATTGCCCTTCACTCACTTTTTAGTATTATTCATTCAACAAAAATAAAATCCCGTAGGAATAAAAATGAATAAAGCTGAATTAATTGAAAAAATAGCTGTTGGAGCGGATATCACTAAGGCTTCTGCTGCTCGCGCCTTAGATAGTTTACTTACTAGCGTTACAGAAGAGTTAGCCAACGGTGGTGAAATTGCGTTAGTTGGTTTTGGTTCATTTAAAGTTAATAATCGAGCGGCACGCAAAGGCCGTAACCCTCAAACAGGTGCAGAAATCCAAATAGCTGCCGCCAAAGTACCTTCGTTTAAAGCAGGTAAAGCGTTAAAGGATGCATGTAATAACTAGCGAATCCAATCTTAGAGGTGGATATTTATTTACTCTCCACCTCTAACTCTGTTGTTCTTTAAGATTTCGTCTAAAAGTTATTTTTAATTATTTGAAGTAATAAAAAATGAAAATGACATCATTGCAGTTATTGCATAAAAACATGTTGGCTTTTGGAAGTGAAATGCAGCAATTTCAGATCACTCTTGGTGCTATTAGTTTTGATTGTTTGTTTTCCACTAGAGATACACCATATTATGTTTTATCCCTAACTTTAAGAGGAAAAAACCCTAAGTTCTTTTTGTTTCAAGTTAAGCCTGGATACTGGATAACACCTTATTTTGGTGATTTTTACGATGAGCTAGCCGCAGCACTTCGTACAGGTAAAAACACAGGAAACAAACTTATGCCAAAAGATTTTTTGGAGAACTTAAATAATAAAATACCAGTAAAGGCATCAAAGAATAGAGAGCCTAATGCTGGTGATATTATTAATTTACGGCCTGATATTACTGAACAAAGAGACAGACCGTACTTTAATACATGGATGTATTGGAAACAAAGCAGCAATAAAGGACCTACAAAAGAAAATAGACATAAGACTCTGATGGTTTTAGGGCCTGAAGCACTTAATTATAGCATTGAGAAAAATGCATCTTCAAAATGGAGTGCAGTCGATATGAATAAAAGTTGGGGTGTTTAGGTCAAATTCAGACTATGTGCCATGCCTGATATAAGGCTATCAATCTGATTATCTTTTAGAACAAATTTTGGCACATATTTCATTCCTAGAGGTAGATCTTGTTGCTGACAAAGTAGCGCTCCTCTGTTTTGGCCAAATGATGAAATAATAAATTCTTTTAAAACACTTGGCCCATCTATTTGATAAGCGGTTCTAAAAACAGATAGGTCACCAATCCAACCATCAACTTCTATCCAGCAATGCCCAGACCAAGATGAAGATATAACTTTGCCTGATTTACTAGGCTCAGGTAAATTCTTTTTACACTTAAAAATAGTCTTTCCTGATATTTTTAAATCCCCTGCGACTACTATTGCTGGTATTGAAAAATGATCTTTTAAATACCCAGCCCACATCGCACTTAACATTGCACAAGCACCAAAAGTCGGAGGAACATTCCTCATAATGTCGCGAGCAACATCAAGAAGTTGCTGCGGTTCAACAAGGGTAAACTCTAAATATTGTTGAGCATCTTCGACACCTCGATACCGTGAAATTAGTTGATTTACATTGTTCTTTTGCATTGTTTATCCTTAATTGTAATAGCGCTTACCTTGAAACAGACCAATAGCTAACTTTGGTTCCCAAAATGTAACCAATAATGAAAAATACGTATCTCAACCTATCCGTAATTGATGACACAGCACTTTGCACATTAGTTACTTCTGAGGTAGTATTAGCGAAAAAAACAGCTATAGAATAGTCAAATTTCCAACCAATAAGTAAACCAAATAGCATGATGGAAAGTACGGCAGGTGATATCAAATCAATTTGGTCTGTTAGCTGCAATACACCTGCTGTTACTAGAAAATAGGCGAGACCACCAAGTACAGCCCCTGAAATAACAGCTCCAGATAATTCTATAAAAGCCATAAATTATTTCCTTATTAATCTACTTAATATTGACAAAAACAGGGCCACTTTTAGCAATGCAATAACCATTTTTAACTGCTACCGCCTCAACCCAGTGCTGTCCTGTGTACGCTGTAGCTTCTTTATGTATTGAATTTCCCTTAAAAAAGTCCCCTCTGAGGCACTTACTTTCTAACGCCTCTGTACCATTATTGACAACTTGCCAATAAATCTGTGTTTCGCTACACAACTGGTTTTTGACAACGAACCTTATCCAATAAGATTTTGGAATGGAGTTATAAGAAGTCAAATCGCCTAACGCAATTGAGGTTTTATTTTTTTGAAGCACAGCCTTAACATTTAGTTTTGATGGATAAGGAGCAAGTGGCCAACGTAATGCCTCGCAATGACTAGGAAGTTTTGAAGCTGTTCTCTTTTGAACGGGTATTGCCTTGGCAAATTTATCGCCAAATATTTTCTGCCATTTAACAATAGATTTAGCTTTATCCATTTCAGCATAGGCTTCATTCGCCCATGTATTATATTTTTTCACCTGCGACTTGAAGTTCTGATACTTATTTTCATCCCAGTGCCGATTAAAGTTTTCTTCATCATCTACAGGGTTATTTACTATCGGCATTGATTCATTTTCGTCTAACCAATCATTTAGTCGATTAAACAAATTTTTAAAAGTAGTTGGTAGATCTTTAAAATCATCCGTACCTAAATACTTATCCCAACCTGTCACCTGTGATGCCACTAGTGTCGTCAATAAAATAGACTTAACAGAAAATGTTTGCTTATGATCTCGCAAGTACTTAAATAGTCGAATTGATTTGATAAGGTTATTATTACCAACAACTTTGTTTTTATCTTTAACCCAGTCGCTATATTCAACACTTGAGCATGATTCAAGTTTGTTGGTTAACTTATTGCAAACAAAATCTTGCTGCCCTAACAAGCCACCTTTTCGAATACATGGCACTACATCAATATGAAATTCACCTGCATAGTTTAATTTTACACAGCGAGTATGTCTTGACGCCTTTCCTTTATATGTTGGGGAATTATTAAATAACTCATATATTTTTTGAATATAGTCTTTAGGCTCCCAGCCTTTAACTGGCTTAAGGTAGACAACAACATCGGCATCGAAAATTGCTTTTTTGGAAGTTGGTTTTATTATCGTTCTATGCGAATAACTACCTTGAGGAATAGCCGTTATAAATGACGATTTAAAATTTTCACTACTTTGTATAAAGCTTGTTATTGTTACAACTCGCTTTTCCAAGGTATCAACTCGGTGTTGATTTAAGTTAACTTCATTTATTAAAAATTCATTAAAATGCTTAACTAGTTTCATGCAACAACCTCATAACCATTTTCTCCATTAAGCACTACACCCCAAGGATGAGTTTTAACGTCATGATCAGGATTAAAATGATAGAAGACGATTTTGGGCAAGTGCCCTTGATTTAAAACTGAGCCTAATCTAAAAACAAAGGATGCTTGAGCTGCAACAAAGAAGTTAAGTTGTTCTAAGTTTGGATAATTAGGTCTAAGCTCATTATTAATAAATTCCAAGATGCTTTTAACTAACCTGCCTTGCTTTATTTCACTACATAATTTGTCATAACCAATCTCTCCTGACTCCAACATCACCCTATAAAACGTGGCATCGGGGAATTCATCAGATATATCATCTAAACGCAGAGGTAAACTTAGCGAAATACCAAGATTAATACTGGGAGCTTCATTGTCACTCTCACCGATAACTTCAAACTTGAGTTTTTCTCCATCATCTAACTCATCGTTAAAATGCCACTTTTTCTTTGTTCTTTCCCAATCAGCCACGTGTGTATTTTGCATATTGCTAATAAGATGTCCCGCTGCCGCGAGCATAGGAACTGGTGCAACACCACCATAAACTAAATGTTTTTTGCCATTATTCAACGAACGCCCACTATCCTTTATAAATAGAGGTAATCGACTTACTTGTTCTAATTGTTGTTTTAATTCATCAATATTGGTTGTCTTATGGCTATTATTAAATTCAATATCAAAAGGCTGAGCTTTAATACGCTTTAAATTTCGCGGCATATAATTTTTAACATCACCTATGCTGTGATCAATCAACCCCATGTGACGTATTTTAATTAATTGAGAATCTTCAGCTTCTTTTCTATCTTGATATTCTGAATAGAAAACCATTGATAAAGAAGTAACTAGCAAGACCGTGCATAATATTGCATCCCCTCCTCCTAACGTCAGAGTTATAGGCCCCCATTGTGTCGGTATGTTGAGGGTGGCACTAATCACAGCAAGCCCTCCCAGTGATGAAACCAAGATAACTTTGGCAATACCGTTTATAGTGGGTTTTCTAGAAGCTTCTAAACATCGAAGCAAAAAACTAAAAACTACCTGTAGTACTCTCATCATTTTATAAAACCTTTCCTTTAATAAAGCTTTCGTCAATATCGGGGTGCTCACCACCACCGTGCCATTTCCCCGTGGCTAGCCAGCCAGAGAAGTACATAAACCACAGTGATGCCCAAGGAACAATCGTATCACTAAGAAATTTACTCGAAGTCCATTCACCTGCGGATGGTAGGTAAAGACATAATTTGGTTGTTGACTCATTAAAAATATAGATGTGCGGTGGCTCAATACCATCAGTGATGTCATATAAATTAGGCTCTATAACATAGACTTTTGGCGATGAATTTAAATCGTATAGTATTTTAATAGTGTAACTACCATACGCTTCATCCAGTTTTAAACGGCAAGACCAAAACAGTTTACCTTTCTTAATTAAACCTCTTCCATGCGGAAATTTAGCCTGCAAGAAATATAGTTGCTTGCTTAAACTAATAGTTGTGTCAGTAAATTTTCTCATTCTTATTTACCAAAAAAAGTATTAGCCTTAACAGGAGTTGCTGTTGCTACAGTTGAGATTGCCCCAGTCTTTTTTATGAACAATTTATTGCTCTCTCTGGTTTCATTAAGCACCTCAAAATGTTTATCAATTGCTTTTGAAGAAGAGCCTTCGCCTAGTAATATATTTAATTTTTTTCTAATTAATGGCAATGAAGTAACACTGGCAAGTTCTCTCAGCTTTTCAACAAAGTCACTGTGCCAATAATGGAAAGCTTCAATCCGTTTGGGATCAACATTCCATTTCTCTGCAAAATTTTCATGTCGGTTTTTAGGGTTTGTTACCCACATTTCAATTTTGCCATCTATCACTTTGGTTTCAATGTAACCAGTCATGCTTTCAACAACAGTTAACAACACTTCCAATTCATTGCGAAACGACTGCTGGCTAACTAAATCTTTATATGCGCTCGCGGCTAACGTTGTTAATATAATGGATATTGGTGCTTTACCATCAAAGCTTTCATTATCATAAAATAATAAATCTCTATGGCGCTTCATGATTTGAACAGCTCGCCTCAATATCCCCTTGAACATAGTGTACTTAGGTAGCTCTTCAATATTTTTTGCTTCTAACGCTGCATGGGCAAACATCGCATCTGAAAAGCCAATATAAGTGGGTTCCATTTTTGCCTTTTGGTCAAAGTTTGCGGCATAACCTTTAGGGTTTGATGCTTTCCATTCTTTTAGTTTCTTATCCGGTACTGAAATAGCACCATATTCATTTGCGTTATTTTGATCCGGGATACCAGGAGTTATATCAAGGTGAAACTCGTCAGCATAATTTAACCGACAGCCACGATTTAGTTCACTAACTAAATCTTCAAAATTTCCATTTTCTTTCAATCTTGCAATGACCTTTTGACGACATATATCTGGATGGATACCTTCAGCATTGGGTAAGTAACAAATAAAGTCCAAGTCAAACTCTGCTCTAAATACAGGCTTAGAAGTCGTTCCGATCCTTTGGCTACCTTGAGGGTAAATTTCAACACCTTCGAACATTGGGTCATCACTTTCAGCAAGCCATTTTCCCACGGACATATACCGCTGCTCAGCAAGCTCCTTTTTTGTTTTAGATGGTTCTAACGATTGACATGCATACTCAAGTAACTCTGTGAATAACGTCCGTTGCTGAGTAGATAACGCTGCAAAATTCTCATTGTATAATTTAGCTTTCATATTTTTTATCCTATTTATTCATTATTATTCCTGCCCTCCACCATTTATTTAATTGATCTTTTATTATTCAGTGTTAGTACGATAACCACTCTATTGTATACTCATGATACAGTCAATATATTTTATTGGAAATATTTTAGATCATTAATTTCATTTAAGAACATCCTTGTTGTACTTAATTAGTGATTATGCTATATAAGATGGTCTGAGTTTTATGAAGGATTAATCTGGTAACCAATGACTAATTTAGTAGGTATCCCCGTTTCACAATTAGAAAGATTGCGCTATATAGAGTTTTGCTTAAAGTTCTTAGGTGCATTTTCCAGATCTGATCTAATAGATAAGTTTGGCATCGGGACTGCTGCTGCAAGCAGGGATATTTCTTTATATAAAGAAAAGGCTCCTCAAAACTTTAGTCACTCCTCTAATTCTAAAAACTTCGCATTAAACGATTCGTGGGAATCTTTATTCGAATTTAGTTCCTCAGAGGTTTTGAATTTATTAACAGGTAGAACAGTACAAAGCAATAATCGTTCGTACATTCCAAATGATATTTTAGATGTAATAGATGATCCAAAAATTGATATCATCGCCCCACTATCTAGGGCGATTTATAATAAGAAAGCAATTCAAGTCGATTACTTTTCTAATTCGAGCGGTTTTAGTACTAAGTTGTTAATTCCACATGCCTATATCCATAACGGTTCAAGATGGCATGTGAGAGCTTATGATAGGACAAAATCTAGATTTGCAGACTTCCTTATTTCTAGATTTCGAAAATTAGAAATTATCGATGAAGATGCTCTAGATAATGAATATCAAACTAATGACAATCAATGGAATAGGATTGTAGATCTAGAAATTATCCCTCACCCTGACTATGCTGAGCCTGAGGCTGTCATCTATGAGTTTAATATGGAAGATGGAGTTTTAAGAAAATCTATTAGAGCTTCTTCTGTTGGGTATTTTCTGCAAAAGTTAAAAGTGGATTGTTCAAAGACTCCTCCTGAAAAGAATTTTTATCGTCTTAAACTTAAAAATAGATTGGCACTATATGGAATTGAGAATATGCACTTAGTTCCTAGCTTTGAAGGATTTGAAGAATAAGTTGGAACTAATACAAATGAAGTTATAAATTGTTTCATTAAGTCTTGAATTTTGTATTTAAAAAGTAACTTTATAAGCTTGAAGTAGCTGATTTATTTGGACAATAATTTTCATCTTCTAAAAAGCGAATGATCTTATTTCTTCCTTCTCTTTTTGCCTGATAAAGTGCTTGATCTGCTTTAGAAATTAATTGTGAACTAGTGTTTTTTGAAGTTGGAACAATACTAGCCAGCCCCATGCTGACAGTGACAAAAGTATTGATGTCGGATTTACAGTGTTTTATTTTTTCATTTGCTAAATTACAGTTTATTTTATTTGCAATATGAAGAGAGCCTTTTTCATCAGTATCGGACAACAATACAATAAACTCTTCTCCTCCATATCTAGCACATAAGTCACCGGGTCTAATGAGCGATTTTTGAATTATACTTGCAACTGCCTTTAGGCAGATGTCACCTTGCAGATGCCCATATGTGTCATTATATGGTTTAAAATAATCTATATCGATCATAATAACAGATATTGGTAATTCGTAACGAATAGCTCTACGCCATTCTATGTCCATATATTCATCAAGTTTTCGCCTATTAGCAATCCCTGTTAGCCCATCAGTAAAAGAAAATAACCGCAACTGTTCTTCAATCTGTTTACGACAGCCAATATCTCGAACCATAGAAATTAAATAATTTTGGTTATCAATGGTGATTATCGAAGCAGAAACTTCAACTAAAATTAACTTATCACTTTTCGTTTTGAACGTTAGTTCGTTTGTCCATTCGGCCCTATTGGTAATCACTTGCTCTGTATATTTTTTTATTAAGTCCACCCCTCTAGGCTGAATATTGGAAATATTCATTGAAAGCAAATCTTCTCTTGAAAAACCGAGCATTTTTGTTACGGCAGGATTGACTTCAATGATCCTATTTTCATCTATTGAAAGAATTAAAATCCCATCATTAGAAAATTCAAATATTTTTTGAGATAGCTCATTTCCAGTCAACGACAGCATCGATTTCCCCAAGGGTTAAATAAGATTATTCTAGAGTACAATCAGACGGGCATACTCATAATTTCTTTATAGCCCTCTATTGCTTTATTACGAATTTGAATAGCTGCATCAGATCCTATGCCTGCTTTAGATCGTGCAATCATGACATCCGCTAAAGTTACACTTCTATCACCTAACTCAAATGCCGTTGTTTTCTTACCTGCAACTTTGTGCAAGTCATTAACTGAATTAAGAGCGTCTACAAGTAAATCGCCAAATTTATTACTTGAGTTGTTAGCTACTTCTATATTGTTTGAGGGCTTATTGAGAGCCTCAAGGGACATACTCTGCATCTGAGTATAAAGAGAGTTTTCTATCGTATTCATTTTAGTTTCACTCATGTCAAAATATCATCATTATTGTTTTTAATAATGCAAACATGATGCCAAAACAAAAATAAAACCTATAAATATCAACAACTAAGGTGTGAGTTAAACCTATGTCTGTATCAACAATATTACTTTTCGTATACAACAACATCTAGATTGTTAATAAATTTACTAGGCTCAAAGGCTTGTTCAATGTGGAATATTCCATGACCTACTGAGCCGCGTAAAAGTTCATGTGCTACTTTTGCTGTAACTTGACCTGTAATACTTGCTTCATTACTACCAGTTAAGATGTATTCTGGATTCGAATTTTTAGGATCATTACTCTTAGCTGAAACTTTAATAAGAAAATTTTCATCACCTATTCGTACTATAGACATAACTTTAATAAGAAAGCGCTGAATCAATTGAAAAACCAATAACCTATGAAGACCAATTTTTTTCATAGCAACAAATAGTAATGTTAATGCTTTTGAGTCAAAGCAAAGACGAGTATTAACTGATTCAATACCTAATGTTCTTGGTAATACATGCTGATCAGAAAAATTTGAAGGATAAAATACTCTAGAATCATCCAATCCAAA
>JAPHTO010000025.1 GCA_026196955.1 Colwellia sp.
AGGTCAACTGCCAAGACACCCCGATACAAAGGGCCATCATCAGTTATCGCGGTAATAGAACTTTTCATGATGGGATCGCCACCTTTGCGCATTGCACGTTCTGCTGTATTGCGCGCACGATTAACACTGCGTCCTCGCATCTGTAAAGCCTCAATATCCTGTCTGTAATAGAGGCTTCCTTTGCTGCCAGGTGGTGCACTGAAAGCCCTTATGGAGCCACGGCTAACATATGAATATAGTGTCTGTGGTTTTACACCCAACATGGATGCAGCAGTTTTTGCGTCGACCAAATCTTCTGCCAACAAATTAGAGGGATCTAGTGGTTCTTCCAGAGTTGTCATCTTATAAACCTTCACTTACTTTTATATTGATTGATCGCTAATCAATATTGATCAAAATCAATTTTGAATGATACAGTTTGTGGCATAGCTTGTCACTAGGGCAATTATTTTACAGTTATCCATAAAGTAATACTGCCGAGACAAAATAAGCATACGCAGCTTTTACTTTTGAAATACAGCCATCGTCTGGCAAGAGCCTATTAACTAAATTATTAAGGTCAACCAATGTCAACTATTCCACGACTCGAACTTCAAGACATGCGTGAAGATTTACAAGAATACCTTACGCCTAGAGTTAAGCGTTTGAAGTACCTAGGTGAGATGTTCAAGTGTGCCGGCCACACTCCTGGCGTACTGTTATCTTTCATGGATTTTACAGAGGAATTGAAAAAAGCCTTGCCTGATCGACTTACTGAAGTAGCAGTTCTGACAACAGCTACCTTGATGAGTAATGATTACGAACGAAATCAACACGAACGATTATGCATCCGTCTTGGCTATAGTAGTGACTGGATCTCCGAAATTGAAAAGTTACAGCCAGAATCAGCTAATCTTATTAATGATGAAGAAAAAGTTGTTCAACAATATGTCATTGCAGCAGTGGAAACTCGAGGCCTCAAAGCTCAAGTCCCATTTACTGAAATGTTAGCATTACTTGGAGCTGAGCAAGCTATGACGGTAGTAATGCTTGTTGGTCGTTATATTACCCATGCATTAACGGTGAATACCCTTGAATTAGCACCACCAATCCCCTCTATTTTTGAAGATGGATTTATTGGTGATAACGCTCCTGCGAAAGATAAACGCTAATACCTAATAATCAGGAATAACATGACTATGAATCCAATCTGGATAACAGAACAAGACGTTGTAGAGTTAATGCAGCTACCCACGGCAATAGAAGCGTTAGAGCAATCAATGGCCGCTGAATATAAAGGCGAAGCGCGAAACATGAATAAAACCATGTTGCAATATGGTAAAAGTAATCTACATGCGCTTGGTGGGCAATATGGCTCGCTAGTCGGCACTAAAACTTGGACTCATGCAGAGTCAGGAACATGCCCACTATTATTATTATGGGATGCTCAAAATGGCCAGATAGTAGCAATCATAGAAGCATTTGCATTAGGTAATCTACGAACAGGTGCCACATCTGGCCTTGCAACTAAATGGGCGTCATCACCCGACTCGACTATTATGGCGATAGCTGGCTGCGGTAAACAAGCATTATCTCAGGTCGCCGCCGTTTTAGCTGTAAGACCGATAGAAGAACTTCGCGCCTTTAGTCAAACGTTTGAAAAAAGCGAAGCCTTTGCAGATAAGGTTAGCCAAGAATTAAACATTAAAGCTGTAGCTGTACCAACGATGGAGGAGGCCGCAGCTCAAGCCGACGTCATTACGTTAGCCACAAGAGCTACGGAGCCTTTTTTGTGTAGCCGTTTTGTAAAAAATGGGGCGCACATCAATGCAATTGGGGCTATCGGACCAGATAGGGAAGAGTTTAGCCAAGACCTTTTTGAGCGTGCAGGGACGATCTGCGCTGATGCTTTAGATTCAGTGAAAAAGTTATCTCGTGAGTTTATCCGCCAGTTCGAAAACCAATCTTGGGATAGGGTAAAACCAATCGGTCAAGTGATTGCTGATGGTCAACTAGCCTGGGATCCAAACGGTATTTCACTCTTCAAGGCCATGGGAATGGGTCTATCAGATGTAGCCCTTGGTGACGCCATTTTAAAATTAGCAATAAACGCAGGTAAAGGACGAGCTATTGAGCCACCGAAAAAATCACCTATTAAGCTGAGCGTTGGTACCACAAAAATTAATTAAAAATAGCAGTAAAAGAAAAATATTTAATCAATAAATTTAAAATAAACTTTGGAGATAATATGAACGATCTAAATAAAGACTTTGAGAAACATGAAGCCAACTTAGTGGATGTTAGTAGTAAAACCCCACAAACACGCAACGACCAATGGACTCCATTAGTAATAACTAAAGAAACCATTGATGCCGAAATTGAACGTTTAGCTAGCCTACCTACCCCTGAAAATGGTCGACGAGAAACACTTATCGTTCATCCTATGGCGCGAGCAGACATTCCTACAATGGCACCTGGAATTCAAGTGCGTTTGTCAGTTTTAAAACCAGGTGAGTCAACAGCGCCATTTCGTCATAATGCGACAGAAGTAAATTTTTGTATTCAAGGCAGCGGCTATACTGAAATTGATGGCAAGAAAATCGCTTTCGGCCTTCATGATGTTTGGAACCACCCAAGTTATCGTATTTATACGCATCATAATGATACTGATGAATTGCAAGTACGCATAACCTACTCAAATGCACCACTATTACAGTTTATGGATGTTTATTTTGCCGAAGGGGATGCTGTTGAGAAAAAGCAAGAAGAAGCTATTGAACAAGCCGCCTCAGATCCGCGTAGTGTAAACCCATTTGGTAAAATTCCTGTAGGCGATCAAGGTGGTCACTTAGTACCGTATGAAACGTTAGTAAATCCTGAGTGTGTAGAATCTAACCCTCTCCTATTTAAATGGAACGATGTAAAAGGTGAACTAGATAAGCTTGAAGCTTTAGGGCAAGACTATAAAGGTCGTCGCCTTTATATGCTAAGCAACCCAGCAACAGGTCGCACTAATGGTATTACACCAAACTTTTTTGCCACAATCACTAATCGCCCAGGGAATATTATTGACAGACCACACCGTCATGTATCGGCTTCCATTAATTATTATTTCCAAGGCTCAGGCTATAGTTATGTTGCAGGTAACAAATATGAGTGGAAAGCTGGTGATCTAATGTTCTCAGCGCCAGGTTGGGCTGTTCACAACCATGCATCTAATGCTGATGTATACGAGTTAACAATTCAAGATCAACCATTAAACCTGTTAATGGAATCTCTTTTATGGCAAGAGAGCATGAAAAAAGACGCAGCGTTACTAGGTGCCCAGCAAGGCTTTGCCACAAACAGAGCCGCTAGTAAGTAAAGTAACTTCACTATAAGCCGTAAAAAACATTGTGACTTTACGGCTTATAATAAACAGGAAACAACATGTTCTACGATCCAAGGGAAAACCTTCGCCCTGAGCCGCTAAAATACAACCCATTCAATGCGTTGGTAGCCCCTCGCCCAATTGGCTGGATAAGTACTATTGATAATGAAGCTAACGCAAATCTGGCACCATTTTCATTTTTTAACGGTTTAGGCTCTGAGCCTCCTTATGTTATGTTTGCTATTGGTAGCAAAGACACAAATGGCGCGCCTAAAGATACCTTATACAACCTTCAAGAAGTACCTGAATTCACGGTAAATATTGCCAGCTATGAATTAAGAGAACAGGTTTATCAATCATCTAAATCCTTTGCTCATAATGTCAATGAATTTGTCGAAGTGGGCTTAACCGAACAGCCATCTTCAAATATTCGTCCACCAAGAGTGGCTGAAGCCAAAGCGGCACTCGAATGTAAAGTTTATCAAATTATTGAAATACCCGGCCAGGCAAAGGGGCGAAAGCGCCATATGGTCATTGGGGAAGTTGTTGGTATTCACATAAAAGATGAAGTGATCAAAGACGGTAAAGTTGACTCAGCTAAATTGCGACAACTTTCGAGGTTAGGCTACTTTGAATACGATGCTGTTGAACAAACTTTCGAGATACCACAAGCAGACTAAAACAGCATTAATTAAATACCATCAACAATGGCTAACATAAGTCCGCAGCAAGCTAAAAATCACCCATCTATTGGCATAAGTCAAAATAGACAAGGATACATTACCGAAACCAGCGAGTTATTTCTTTGTATATTGCTGATAAGGTCTCAACGAGAATCAAAAGTATGTTAAATGAAAAAGAAATCCAAATAGCAGCAGATAATTTGTACAACGCTGAAAAGAATCGTCTACAGATTGAACCTACAACACTGACACATCCTGAAATGGATATGGACGATGCTTACTTAATTCAATCTGCGTGGATAAATCGTAAGATTATAGATGATGGCCGTAAAGTTGTTGGTTATAAAATTGGTCTTACATCCCGTGCCATGCAAAGAACGATGAAAATTGATATACCTGATTATGGGGTATTATTAGACGACATGGTCTTCCCTAATGGTGCTGAAATCCAGACGACTGATTTTCTTGACCCTCAAATTGAAGTTGAACTAGCCTTCGTTTTAAAAGATCGCTTATTTGGTGAAAACGTGACAATGGAACAAGTTATGGATGCCACTGATTATGTCGTTCCTGCATTTGAACTCATTGCGGCACGAAGCCATAGAATACATCCAGAGACAGGCTACACCCGCACCGTTTTCGACACTATTTCAGACAATGCCGCCAATGCCGGAATTATTATGGGAGGGAGGAAAGTTAAGCCCCATGATATGGACTTGCGTAGGGTTGGTGCCATTGTTAAGCGGAATAATATAGTAGAGCAAACAGGCTTGGCTGCTGCAGTATTAGATCACCCTGCAAATGGCATAAGCTGGATAGCCAAACGCTTTGCTCCGCATGGTATAGCTTTAGAGCCAGGTCAAATCCTATTGAGTGGTTCATTCACAGCACCTATTAAAGTAATAGCTGGAGATGTTGTCACCGCAGAATATGGTGAGCTTGGCGACATATCAATTAAATTTATATAGTAAGGATAAAGCATGTCGAAGAAAAATTTATTTAAACAAGCATTAGCAGGTGATAAACCTTTATATGGTTTGTGGCAAGGTATCCCTGATTCAACTGTCGCTGAAATTGGCGCAGGTGCTGGTTTCGATTGGTTGCTAGTTGATGCTGAACATGGACCTTTTGATTTGCGTTCAGTGATGTCACATTTACAAGCGATTGAATCTTATAATGTTCCCGCGTTAGTTCGCCCTGCAGAAGGCAGCACAGCCTTAATAAAGCAGCTATTAGATATCGGTGCACAAACATTACTAGTCCCTATGGTCGACACTGCTGAACAAGCAACACAAATTGTGAAAGCAGCAAAATATCCTCCTGCGGGTATAAGAGGCTTAGGTACATCAATGGCTCGTGCTGCAAACTGGAATCGAGATGTAAATTACCTTCAAACCGCTAATGACAATATCTGTGTAATAGTGCAAATAGAAACCTTGTTGGGGCTTAAGAATATCAAAGAGATTGTCGCTGTTGAAGGTGTCGATGCCATCTTTATTGGCCCTTCTGATTTGTCTGCAGCAATGGGCCATGTTGGCAACCCCGGTCATCCAGAGGTAGTCTCCGCTATAGAAAATGGCTTTAAGATTATCCAAGATGCAGGAAAGCACCCGGGCGTTCTAGCTGTTAATAAAGAGTTAGCTGATAAATATGTCAGAGCTGGAGCACGCTTTGTTGGTGTTGGCGTTGATGCAGCGTTACTTGCTAATGCAACTCGACAGTTAGCTTTGCAGTTCACCAGCTCAGAAAATGAAGTTGAGACAGCAGGATACTAGTAAGGATAGAGTTTGCCCACATTAGTGAGTAATTAGTGTGGGCAAACTGGATAAGTGAAAAATTACTTTTACACTGAAAATACAATCTATTTTAATCAATAGCTGCGTCTATAATTATAAAGCGTGCGCCTGCTATAATTGACAGCATACTGCCAATATGATACCTTTATATTATTAGGTTTTTCTGGAGATAAATAAATGAAACAAATAATTCACCGTATAGCGGCAATTACAGCAACGATGTGTATCACTACTTTCTTTCTATCATCAATAGCTGTCGAGCTATTTGGATCTTATGAGTCCATCGCTTTAGTTAAAAGTTTAATCGTCATGCCGGGGGTGTTTATTCTAATTCCTGCAATGGCTATAACTGGTGCAACAGGCGCTGCTCTTTCAAAAAACAGGAGAGGACCTTTAGTTGCCAATAAAAAGAAGCGCATGCCATTTGTTGCGGCTAATGGCATCTTAATTTTACTACCCTGTGCAATATTTCTTGATCGTTGGGCGGCAGCTGGTTCTTTTGATTCCATGTTTTATATGGTTCAGGGACTGGAACTATTAGCTGGTGCGACTAACCTAACATTGATGGGGCTTAATATACGTGATGGTTTAAAAATGACTGGAAAATTAAGAGCTAAACCTCAGGCCAACTTAACTCGGAGTAACTAAAATGGTTCAATTAAAACCACTAGATAAGAAAGTACCAATTTTTGAGCAAATAAAAACTGATGAATCATCTGTTGTATTAGTCAATGTATTTGATGTCGCTGAAGATGATATTCCAGCATTATTAGCTGCATGGGAAAATGATGCAAATTGGATGAAAAAACAGCCAGGATATATTTCTACCCAGTTACACCGTGGTATCGCAGGAAGTACAGTATTCATGAATTACGCTGTGTGGGAATCTGTTGAGCATTTTCGCAATGCTTTTAGTCATCCTGAATTTCAAGAAGCAATGCAAGCTTATCCTTCGTCAGTGGTAGCCTCCCCTCATTTATTTACAAAAATGGCAGTGCCAAATTTGTGCACAGAGTAAATAAAGATTAAGTAAAAAGCCACATGAGTATGTTTTACTCATATGGCTTTTTATTTTACTTTATTACAACCATCCCATAATTATTGATTTATTCCAATCAAAATTGTCGTAGTTTAACAAACTATCCACTAGCTACAGCAGAATAAAAGGTTAGCTTAAAACGTAAGTTTAATTATTCTTTTCTTGTCATAGCGTTGGCGGGTAAAAACCTACTACCAATACTTACTTAATGTGGAACTATTATTGGGCGTGCCCATGCAAAAGTATGATGCTCTTATCAACAAACCAGCTTCTGACCAACACTAGGAAAAAGTATTTCCTCCCCTGTATAAAGCGAAATCCATAAACACTCTTTATCTATCTACACCAAGATTGACATCGATGTTGCTCACTAGGGAGTAGGGGCAGATAGCACCTAACAAAAGTGCATTGGATGATGGTGAAACTTCTTATTTCTAACTTATCTTGCTAAGCTCACTAAATTGAAACATAGATACCCCATTATGACTTGATAGCTAACCCACTGTAATGCTGACTTACCAATTGAGGCTTAACAGCCTATCAGCTTATAGTTACTCGAATATGAAGCATAAGCCTTTTTAGGCTCCAACCAAATACTTCACATGTATTAAATTTATAATAATAAATCTGAACATTTTTAAATTATAGGAGTGACCAGGGCCAGTATTTTCTAAAAAATTATCCATAAAAAAACACTCTAATCAAAACAAGTATTTTGAATAGAGTGTTTTTCATAATTACCTAATTTTAGAGCTATATTAGGTAAACAGCCTGTTTATTATATTTTACTTTTTCCAAGGATACTTTTTAGGTATATACCAAGAAAATAGCAAGGAAACAGCAATGGCTAGTGGTAAACCGACAAAGAATGTATTCCAATCAGTTGGTCTAGTCACCGCTATAAAAATGATGACAAACACTATAGGTAGGTCGAGAAAATGAGTAAATGTTGGCAAATGTTTTGAAATTGACGTTTTCAATTCTTCAGAGAATTCGCCTGCTTCAAGTGATGCTTCTGATAATTTATATATTTTGTCAAAGTATATTCTAGTAATAGTATTGCCCTCAATAAATTCAAACAAAAATAAAAATATCATACCCGCAAGCCAAGGGTGATCGATGAAATCCGGGCCACCATAGAACTCAATAACTAACCAAACCCCTGTTATTAGCATAATAATAGCGCCGGGTGTAGTGAGGCCATAATAGAAGGTTCTAATATTTCTAATCGACTCCCCAAAACGTACTAAGTCTTCATGCTGTTGCCTTGAGCGTAGATCAAAAAGCCAAACGCCAATCAAGCCAGTTGCTAACAGGATTGCTCCCAAAATATGAAAGTATTTTAAATAAACATAAATCATAGAAATAACCTTAATGATACTTGTGTCTGAATTTCAAAAAAAAGAAAGCCTCGAATTAGTCACTTTTTGTCAAAAAAAGCGTAAATCTAAGGCTTAATAACTTATTGTTCAAGTGCAATACTATTAACAAGCAAACCAACATGCTCTATTTCAACAACAACCTCGTCACCTGGCTTCATTAGCACCATAGGTTCACGTTTAAAGCCTACACCTCCTGGTGTGCCTGTGGCGATAACATCACCTGGCGATAGCGCTGTAAAACCTGAAATATATTCAATGATTTTTGGAATATCAAAAATAAACATACCTGTATTAGCATCTTGCATAATCTCACCGTTTAAACGTGTTTGAATCGATAATTTATGCGGATCAGGAATGTCATTTGGCGTCACTAAATACGGGCCAAACGCTCCAGTACCTGGAAAGTTTTTACCCGGAGTGAATTGGATAGTATGACGCTGCCAATCACGAATGGTTGCATCGTTATAACAGCTATAACCTGCCACATGAGACATTGCATCTTCACGGCTAATATAGCGACCACCTTTACCAATCACGATAGCCATTTCACCTTCATAATCTAACACGTTAGAAACCTTTGGCATTCTAATTGGTGTATTATGACCAATTTGAGTATCAGCAAAACGAGTAAAAATTGCAGGGTGTTCGGCTACCGCACGACCCGTTTCTTTACGGTGACTCTCATAGTTCAAGCCAACACATAATATCTTACCTGGGTTACCTACAACGGGTAAAAATTCAACTTCTGATTCAGGAAAGTCAGCAGCTTCTACAGAGATAATTTTTTCCAGCTCTGCAAATGCATCAGCAACAATCACCGATTTTATATCCGGATATTGCTCTTTTAAACGCGCCCCCAAGTCAATAATTCCACCTTTGACTAATGCCCCATAAGAGGGCATCCCGTTACGCGTAAATGATAATAATTTCATGTTAATCCTATATCTTTAAAATTTAGATTTTTCTGTGGTGAAGGTTTATGTACGAAGTAAACCTTTCCCCCACTGATTTAATGTTTTTTCACAATGCTCCCAAATACCGACAGGTTTATCTTCTGCCACGTGCTCTAACTCGGCAGAAATTTCTAACCAATTTCCATCTGCATCATTAAACATAAGAAAAGCATTATTACCTGGGCCATGGCGACCTGGCCCCCAGACAATGGGTACATCTTGAGCGACAAGATGATCAGCCCAATCGCGTATTAAGTTCCAATCAACCGCTTCATAACAATGATGATCTAGACGTACAGTACCAGCATCAAAAATGGCAAAGCTGTGATGTTCATGATCGCCACGCAAAAAGCATACTTTTACTTTGCCTTCATCATCTAACACTTTGTCTGAAATAGAAAAACCAATAATTTTCGTATAAAAATCAACCATTCTAGTTATATTAGTGGTTGTTACAACGAGATGCTGTAATCGGCCAGCAAGCACTGAGTTTTTTGATGATTCTTCGCTTTGCTGAACAGAAAAGCATTGCGTATTTCCATCAGGATCTACGATAGAAAAGGCACTCTTATCGGCATAAATAGGAGAGACACAAGGCAAGATATTGCAACCCTCATCTTCAAGCCTTTTTCTTAATGCATTTAAGGTTTCCAAAGAATCCGCACTATACGCACCAAAACCTAAGCCCTTTTCAGCTGCCTTAGCAAAAACAATTTTTCTATCTTTTGCCGAGGCAATGACGCGACCATCATCAAGCGTTTCAAGTTTCATCTGCAAAACATTATGATAAAAGTCACCAATTGTTTTAGTGTCAGTGGTATTTAAACCTATATGATTTAAAACTAATGTCTGTGTCATTTTAATTCTCTAATATTAATTAAAGTCTCGTTCGACTTATTCTGCTGACAATTCTTCTACAATTTTCAGCCACTTATTCTCACCCACTTCAACTGTTGGATGAACTTCACCACATTGTGAGCAACGGCGTAATTTTTCATCACTATTAAACGCTGCTGTACTGTCGAGATAAGCTTGCTGAGAAATAGTGCTTTCTGTAGCCCATGTATGCCTGTATAACTCGTGATCACAATTTTCACAGTACCAAGCAGTAGCTTCTAAACCCGCTTCTCGTGCTTTGTAGCGAACAACTGTTGATTCAGTAATCGAAGTTAAGCGGTGAGGTGTGCCTGCTGGAACATAAATGTAATCACCTAAAGTCATGGTTTCATTTAGAACTGGGCCACCTTTAAACTCAACAATACCTTCGCCATTTATCTGGCTTAACATAGTGTCTTTTTCACAGATCAGATAAAAAGGCTGAACACCCGTATTTTTACTAAGGTGCAACTGTGGATCTACATCTGCTGACAGCACTGGATACTCATCAAATGAACCGCGTTTCTTAATGTCTTTAAAAATTTGTACTTGACGTTTTCTAGCCATAATTAATTCCTCTTACGATATATCAATGAGTATTCTATTTGCCTGCTGCTTCAATAAACGATTGTTTAGCGTCACGACATATTTCTGTGCGACGAACATATTCACCCCACCCCCAGCGCCAAGCTGGAAACTCTTCATTTGTGTGATTACATTTACTACAAACTTTATCCGATTGGTTGAAACCAACTGCGGCTTCTTCAGAGCCACTAATGGTATGTAATATAGGCAAATCGCCTTCCCACTTGCTAGAGTCGAAGTGATGCTCATGCATTAAGTTGTGACACTTTTCACAATGAAAGGCGATGCGTTCTTTTTGCACACCTGTTTCTGACTGTCTTTGAACAATACAAAATACAACATAAGCTGGAGGATACTCAGCAGGAGGACCTGTTACATCATGCTCTAATGCACCCACTTGAATGCTGCCAACTCTAAAATTTGGTATATTTGAGCCAAATATAATGGCCACTTCTTCAACCGTATTAGAGTGATGGAAAGTGCCTGGCTCTAAACCATCACTACGAAAAGCTGCCGCAGAAGCAACCAAAGAACCAGGTTTTCCAAAAGGAAACAAAGGTGCCAATTGCGCATTAGTCATACGAGCATATTCAAAAATATTGCTTTTTAATGGTCTGCTATTTGGATCTGCTGGTGCAATATATAGTTTTTGTTCTGACATGTTTATATTCTCCATTGTATTAAATGTATTGGCAGGAAATCTGCGTTAATCAAGTAAACCCGCTTCGCTAAAATAACGGTGAGCTCCTGCATGCAAAGGTATAGGTGAACGATGCATTTCTTCAGGTTTTAATGGGTAGCTAATAGGGCTGCGTTCTTGTGGAATGTGACTATATTGATCTTCAATAACATATTTAGTTTCACATAGAGACCATGCGAGTAAATGAGCAACATCTTCAGGCATATCTTCTCTAACAACGAGTAAAAAATGCGCAAAATCAATAACTTCAATATCTTTATCGTGGTTTCGAAAATAACCTTTTTCAATGACTGCTCGTTTCCAACCAAATTGCTCTTCTAAGCTAGTTAACACTTCATCTTCAATAGGTAGAAACACCATATCGTATTTATTCGTGATCTCTTGCCACGGGCCAGCCATAATTGCCTCATGAAACATGCCATCTGCTTCCCCTGATAACATTGCATCCCATGATTCATGCGGGCGTTCAGCTTCAATGAACTCTCCACCCCAGCTTTCAAACTCTTCACGTGGGATACCTGCAGCTTCCATAATGCGTTGGACCCCAAAACCTATCATGTTGATACCATCATCAGGACTGGTAGCAATTTTTAAAGCTGGTTTTTTCTCTCTAAGATCAGCAAAACTGTTTATGCCTAATTCTTTTTTTAACGCTAAAACTAAGCGATCATCTTGTGGGACATAGCCAATAGTACGCAAATGGCTATAGTCCCCTTCAGTGTATGGGCCTACATTACGCAATGCCATTTCAGCAAAGCTAACAGGCGTGGTTATCGCCATATCAACTTCACCTTTAGCCACGGCGTATATTTCATCAGCACCACCTCTGCCATTCCAGATACCTATTTGGGTATCTGGGCCTGTTCGATCTCCCACTTCCATAGATAACCAACAGCAAACACGATGTAAATTCATTTGCCCCCAATCACCTTTGAATTGCAAGCGAATTGAACGCTCAATCGTTGGACCTTTCAATTTTGGCACCAATAGCGGTGGCAATGATAAATTTGTCATTTTTATTCCTAATCTGTTTACTAAAAGTAGCATAGCTCTGAGAGGAGCAACTCAACCCTGACAATAAAACAATACTTCATTTGATTTTATCACTATATGATAAAACAAGATCAATTTAAAGGTATTTATTTTCGAATTGTGATATTGAACTCAAAAACAAGTTATGTTCACACTTTAAACACAGTCGTGCTGCCTGCGGCAAATAATTCATCGATCTCTAATTTAGGGGATGTTAGTCCTTGATCATGTGAATAGCGCACAAGTGACTCTAATGTGGCAATATTTTCTGAAACACCATAGCGCCAAAAATCATCGCCCATAATTTTCTGAGTTCGCTCTAATTCAGCGGATAGCCAAGGCAGCATAATTAATGATGCGGTTGTATCTTTTAACCGGGGCAAGGCATGTAACCTCGCTTGTTCAAATGCTTTTGTTACGCTACTGGGTAACCAAGGATGTTGTTCTACCAAGCTACGTCGTATACCTAGCACATGCATAATGGGAAAAATGCCCGTTCGTTGGTAGTAATCGCTTTCTACATCAACATAATTTGGGAAAAGTCGATCTATATTCTCACTTCCATTTAAAAAGCAAGAGGGGGCTCTAGGTGCTATAAGAGCATCTATCTCGCCATCAACCAACATTTGCGATAAAGTTTTAGTATCAGCGATGGCCTGTATTGATATGTTTTCAGGTATCTCTATCGAGACTTTTTCTTTACGACCAGCTTGTTCAACGCCCCCCGTAAACCAGTTAATGTCAGATGCGTGAATAGCAAATTCATCTTCTAGAATGCCACGTATCCAAACCGCAGCAGTAACTTGATATTCTGGTACCCCAACTCTCGCGCCTTTTAAATCTTGTGGCGATTTAATTCGATCATTGCGAACATATATCCCATTGTGGCGAAATGAGCGGCCTAGAAATACGGGCAAAGCTATATAATCACTATACCCTTTGGACAATTCAATTAAATAAGAGCTAAAGGACAATTCGGCAATATCGAACTCGGCATGACTGAAAGCTCGAAAGAATGTTTCTTCTGCAGATAAATGTAAAAAAGTAGAATGGCAGCCTTCAATTTTTACATCTCCGTTAAACAATGCTTCTGTGCGATCAAAAAGACCACAAGCGACCGATATTGATAAAGTCACTTATAGTTCCTCTAGCCACTCTTCAAACCATTCCAATGCTGTTTCTTCTGGGTATTTTCCAGAGCTGGCACTAATCTCACATAACTCACCAATTCTCTGAGCACCTAAACTTTGCATTTGTGAGTCAAGTAATTTAGGACCACCACAAAAAGAGTCGGCATATTTCTTATCTCCCAAACCTATTACACCATAACGAACATTGGACAGATCAGGAGATTGGCTTATCAATGATTGATAAAATGCTTGTGCTGAATCAGGTAGTTCACCAGTACCATAGGTTGAAGAGCAATATAAAAAGATGACATTTTCATTAAATATATCAATACTTACCTTATCTAACGAGACAACTTGAACATCCATATCTCCATCTTCAAATACATCCGCCTCGGATACTTCTTCAGCCACCATTTCAGCAGTACCGCTCATGCTTGCAACTAATAGAATAACTTTTTTAGCCATAACGATTATCCCCTAACAGAGCCCAAAATTACGACAAATGCTTGGCGAGAAAATCAACAGCACGTTGATTAGCCAGTGTAGCTGCAGCTTCGTTATACATACTGCCGTTATAACGAGCAAATGCATGTCCAACACCATCATAAGTATGCAAATTTACATTACTCTTGCTATCTAACGCCTCATAGATAGCCGCTCTAGCTTCAGGTGGGCACATATGATCCAGCTCTGGAATATTTATTGTTAACGGCGTTGTTAAATTATCAGCCTGTTCTAATACCGTTTCTATCCCTACGCCGTAATAGGCAACTGCACAATCCACATTCGAGTTGCAAGCCATATGATAAGTTAAACGCCCACCTAAGCAATATCCAACAACACCAACTTTACTGTGTTCTTGACGTAATACGTCCATAGTCGTTATACAATCTTTTAGTGCTAACAATTTATCTAGCTTAGCCATTAACGCCATCGCTTTTTCACGACCAGATTCTGTCTGACTATCTAAATCGACACCTGGTTCTATACGCCAAAAAATATCAGGCGCATATACAGTATAGCCCTGCTCAGCAAAATATTTGGCGGTAAGCTTTATGTTTTCATTCAAGCCAAAAATTTCTTGTATTAATACAATTGCAGCACCATTTGGTTTTGCTGGTGTTGCTACATATGCATTAAATTCACCACTGCCATCACTCGCCGCAATTTTTATATATTCATTCATAATTTATATCTCTGTTATTTATAGGGTTTTACCCTAATACTATGTGCAAATGGCCTTAAACTAACCACACTAAAATATCTAACTTATCCTTTGATTATTTTCCTTAACTTATTACTGTCGTCTTGTAATAATTTCGGGTCTACTATTTTTCCTGAGCCCACTAATCGCTTGGCAATAGTCATCTCTTTGCCTCGATTTATCGTAATAACTCCGACAACTTGCTGTTTATACATTTGAAAAACAGTAAAATCTGCATTTTCGATACTTCCCCTAATGACTAAATCATCGCTGTCATGGACAACACCAGCCATTTGCATATTTACCTCAAGCTGATCCGTCCATACCCATGGAACTTCTGCGTGAGCCTTACTTTCTCCGGCCATATTGATGGCAGCGATGCTCGCTTGATTAATTGCATTCTGCCAAGATTCATGTCGATAACTTTTTTTCAAAAGA
This sequence comes from Colwellia sp., assembly GCA_026196955.1. GTDB lineage: Bacteria > Pseudomonadota > Gammaproteobacteria > Enterobacterales > Alteromonadaceae > Colwellia. Next base: position 15,168 of record JAPHTO010000025.1, read on the forward strand.
GGGTTAAAATGACAAGTGACATCGCCGGCGGCATAAATATTAACGACAGAAGTCTGTGTATATTCATTGACGACTATGCCATTGTTAATTGCTAAGCCAGCTTGCTCAGCAAGCTCAACATTAGCCAAAACACCAATTCCAACTAAAATCACATCAGCTTCAATGAAGCGGCCATCGGCGAGCTGAACTCCTGAAACCTGACCTTCACCAGTAATCTTTTCAGGCATCACGCCAGTGATAATATTAATACCGTGTTTTTGATGCAGTTCAGTGAAAAAGTTGGCAATAACACTAGGAACAACACGTCCCATTAATTGCGGACCCGCTTCAATAACGGTTACATCACAGCCAAGTTTACGAGCACTTGCTGCGGTTTCTAAACCGATAAAGCCGCCGCCAATGACCACAAGTTTTTTCCCTGGCTGTAATCGCGCTTTTATGTTTTGGCTATCGTCAAAATCACGTAAATAATAAACATGCTGTAAGTCACTTCCATCGATCTCAAGTCGACGCAAACGCGCACCTGTGGTCAAGAGTAACTTGTTGTACTTTTGTTCAGTGCCATCGTTGAGTTTGATAGATTGGCTCTCAACATCTATCGCTATAGCATAAGTACTCTTTCTAAATTCAATATTTAACTCATTAAATTTTGTAACACCTGGCAACAACGGTATACCCGCATGTTCAGGATCGGTAAGTGTAGCTTTAGACAGCGGAGGCCTTTCATAGGGTAAGTAAGGCTCAGCACCCACCAAAATTACGCGTCCTTGATAACCTTCCTCACGGAGTGTTAAAGCGGCTTGTCCTCCAGCGGGGCCAGCACCAACAATAACTATAGTTTCTTCGTTACTCATGCTAAATTCCTTACCAGGTAGCTTCGACTAATGTGTCAACTTCACGATTAACTCTTTCAACAGATTCAGGTGTGAAAACAGCTGCAACATACCGATCAGGTCTTAGCAATAACACGCACTCACCATAAGCTTTTAATGTCTTTTCTATATCACCATTGATATCACGCAGCTGGCTGCGTGGATTATCTTCGGCTGATAACAAAACTGATTTTGGTGTTATGCAAACGGAGTCAACTTTTAGTGTATCTACAAACTTGCCGTTTACTCTTTTTAAAAGAGTCTCAGGGGTTGTAGAATAGGATAGCAAGGTGAAACCATCACTTAAAAAATTATCCAATAGCTGTTTCTGAGTTGGTGCTTGGCTTGACTCAACCATAGGTTGTATAAACATACGACCAACAATTGTATTGCGTAGCTTATGTCCATCTGGTACAAAAAAACCTTCATTAAATCTAGGTTTCGGCTTGTACTTCATTTGAGTTATATAACTTTGTGCCGGAGGGTAAATAGCCAGAGCTCTAAAAAATAGACGGGTAAAAAATGCAGTCGGTTTTGATAAAGGCATCATAACGTGACCCATTTTTACAGCCATATCCACTAGTGACTGTGCATGAGGCTTACGTTCTACAGGGTATGTATCAAGTATTTTAGGCCCCAATCTGCCAAGAGCTACTTGTGCCAATTTCCATGCATAATTATGGCTATCACGAACTCCACTATTCATTCCCTGCCCTGCAAAAGGAGGAGTAAGATGGGCAGCATCACCTAGTAATGCAATGCGGCCATGCTTCCAATCTCTCGCTACTCGAGCATGAAAAGTGTATACCGTTTTACGACGAATAACGGCATGTTCATCAGGACCATGATCTCTTAACAGTTTTCTGACATTTTCTTCAGCTAAAACCTCTTCGTTGGTCTCACCTTTTAACAGCATAAATTCAAACCGACGAGTGCCTTTTGGCCCGGGTAGCGAGATACCTGGTCGACTTGGATCACAAAAAACTCGAGTATCTCTAAAAGTGTCCTTGGTATTTTCGATATCTATAATCAACCAGTTTTCACCATAGGTATCCCCTTCCATCACCACATTAAGCGTTTTTCTGATAAAGCTACTTGCTCCATCACTTGCACATAGGTACCTACATTTGACTGATTTCACCTGTCCGTCAGCAGATTGAAGACTTAACTCAACACCATCTTCAACTTCAGAAAATGAAGTTAACTGATGGTTAAACCAAGTCTCAACATTACTGTATTGTTCAAGGCCATCTTTAAGTTGCTTTTCTAATACATCCTGGTGCACACCATTTCTACGCGGGTATCCGTATTCTCTGGTGTTAGGGGATACTTTAGCAAATACACTTCCTGTCGGTGACTGGTAACATGACCCATAATCAGGCATCAAACTGCCAATAACAGTTTCAGCTAAATTAATACCTTGAATTGCACGTAAAGATTCATCATCGATAGATACAGCCCTAGGCTCACTTACAGTAGAACTATTTTTCTCCACCAATAAAGTTTTAACCCCAAACTTTCCAAGGTAGTTAGAAAGCACTAGACCAATAGGCCCTGCACCAACAACAACAACATCAAACATTACATCACTGGAATCCACACACCACCCCGACTTGTCAGTATCAAAATACAAAAACATAATAAACTTTATTTGCCGATATTATCACATAATGATAAATTATCAATTTATTTAATTAAAGTTATTCGTTTTTTAATAACACTGCCCACCCGCTTCTATTTTCGTCAATTAAATAGTCATTGCAATTCTGAGTTAATCATTCCTTTGGGCGTTTACCAAAGTGAACGGTAACTTCTATGGCAGCTACTACATGTATCTTGAGCTTCTTCTAAGCCTGCTTGCGCTGCTTCAATATCTCGATTTCTACTTGCATGATTAAGCTGTTGAAAACCAGAGTTTAACTGTGCCATTAAGCGATCAAATTTTTCAGGGTTATCCCAAATTGCTGTCCTAGCTCTACTATCCTCTGCACTTTCTGGTGAAAAAAGTGAATCAAGGCTTTTAGTGTGTTCAACAAGCTTTAAGCTTTGTTGCTCTACCATCTCCCAGTTAGGTGCATCTTCATCTAGTTCATCTTCGAGAGATTCTGATAGTTCTTCAATAGCAGAAAACGTATCTTGTCTCTTTTCGATCTCTTCGTGGTAATTTTTAGCGTAACTACCTGCAGCCATGACTACCATCATGAGGGTTAAGTATTTTTTCATTTCATTTCTCCTTAAGTTAATAGATACAGTTCTATTTTTATAGATTTTACACCACAACAGTTGCGTAGACAACAATTGCGATGTAAACTATTTGTAAGTTTTCAAGTACAATACGATTAGGTGATAAAGAAATGATGATTTGGGATTTGCCTACACGCCTGTACCACTGGCTACAAGCAATTATATTTATAATGCTTATCATCAGTGGTTTTGGCAAAGAGGATGTTCACAGCTATTTAGGTATATTTCTATTTATACTATTACTATGGCGAGTTGCATGGGGCTGTGTAGGTAGTGAAACAAGCCGGTTTGCGCAATTTATTTCAACACCTAAAACAGTTATTAACTATTTATTAGGAAAGCAAGCCGCTCCTGTTGGCCATAACCCTTTAGGAGGCTGGATGGTTATGCTTATGATTATCACGCTATTTATTCAATGTATTACAGGGCTAATCGTTGCAGGCTTATTAAGCAAAATACCTCTACTAAGTATGGAGTTCAGTGAAAGCACGAATGATTTATGCGCTTTAATTCACGGTATAACAGCACGTTTACTAATACTCTTAACACTCATACATATTACTGCCATTTTGGTTTATAAATTCCGAGACAAGCCGTTAGTTTGGACAATGATAACAGGTAAACAAAAAGAGAATTACTCAACTCAACCTTTGATAGAATCAAATAGCCGAGCAATACTAGTGCTTATTATTGCCGCTTTGGTTACCATTACAATAATTGCGCTTTCAATTTAAATGAGAATGAATATGAGTCAAGAATTTGATCGACAAACCAGTGCTGGTTGGCTACTTGCGGCATTAGCAGATCATAGTGCTAAAAAGCTTGATGCTGAGTTAAAACAGCACGGTTTAAGCATAGCATTATGGCCAACCTTAATGTGCCTTTGGGAGCAAGAAGGGCTCACCCAACGTGATATAGCAGAAATTTCAAAAGTGAGAACATCTACCACAACCAGGACATTAGATAAGTTAGAACGTTTAGGTCTAGCAGAAAGAAAACCGGATCCTGATAGCCGCCGTTCTTTTAAGATTTTTTTAACTAATAAAAGCCGAGCTCTAAAAAATGTCCTGACAGAAATCCCTATTAAAATCAATAATGAGCTATTAAGCTCATTAGATGATGCTGAACAAAAAGAAGCTATCCGTTTACTTCAAAAATTACTGGCACCACTCTAATAACTTTACGATAGAGAGTAATTGCTAGTGTTTAGCTAATAAAGTACTAGCAATACCTTATAACAAGCTAAGCTATTCTTATCCATAAAAGGTAAATAAATGCGAAACAACCTATAACGGTTCTAATTAAATGTAAGCTAGTCCAGCGCTCCAATAGAGTACGTATTTCCCCTTCTTTAAAATCATAATTCTTATCCATAAGCTTATTCAATACTGGCTGAACAACAATGATGCTAAATGGAACGATAAAAGTTAACGCTATTATCGTGGCAATAAGAAAATTATCTGTCATTCCAGATAAATACCAACAAGCAGCGTTAGTAATTATGCTTAAAACAAGAAACAAGGGTAAACAAAATTCTACATATTTATGCTCCCCAATAAAGTGGGCTAGTGCTTGTTCATTACTACAAATAAGCCGAGCTGGGTGTGATACCGCCGAAGAAAAATATGAGCCCCCAGCATATAAGCCAAGTGATAGGGTTGCAATGTACATTAAAATATCCATAAATAGAGCCTCTAAAAGTTGAATTTGAATAATCAGAACAGTATTTACTGATTACATAGCCTTTTAATTATCCAACAGATAAAGCTCAGGTTCAATGAAATTATCACTATATGATATCTTGACCAACAAAACACACAGCAATTACCACAAAAAGATAACTTTCTCTATCCCCACTAATAAGACCTGAACATTTATTCAGCTTTTTTAACTGCTGCAGTTACTATGGCTTGTTGATGAAACATAACAGCAAGAAATGAACTTAGAACAATAACGAATATAAATAAATTGGTACTCTTTAAAACTAAGTATGCTGTGATCTGACTAAAGCAAGCACCAAAAGCAAGTTGCGAAAACCCCATCAAACCAACGGCAGCCCCTCTCTTTTTTGGGTATAAGACTAACGCAGAAGCGATAATATTTGGCAATGTTAACCCTCGACCAAAACTAAACAACGCCATTGGCAAAAACAATAACCAAATTGTTAACGAGTCGGTTAATGAAAATAATAATGTGCTAGAAGTGCCTAGTAATGCTATCCGCCCACCAATAATTATCATTCCCTCATTACCCACTTTTTCAGAAAATCGGCCTGCAATATACCCGGCTAACATAACTCCAAATGCCATTGTCATATAAGGTAATCCAAAATCGGTGGCAGTGCCGCCTAAAATATTGACAACAACATAAGGCGCAGCGCCAACAAAACCAAAAAAAGTGGCTGAAAAAAAACTGCTCGAAAGCATATAATAAACATAAGACTTGTGACTCAGCATCTCTAAATAATTCAGACCAATAGCAGATAAATTGAGGCAAGAAGAGCGATTAAAGTGAGTTTCATGAACATAGAAATAACTTAATAACAGTATGATCAGCGCAAAAATTGCAACTAATAAAAAAATGCCTTGCCAGCTGTAATACTCCGCAACTATCCCACCTAAGCTTGGAGCAATTGCAGGAGCCAAAGCTATTCCCATCAAAATATAGCCAAGTATATTAGCTGCTTTACCACCTTTATGAACATCCAACACAATAGTTCGACTAATTACCATACCAGCGCACCCGCCAAAGCCTTGTAGTATTCGAGCTACAACCAGTGAAAGTACATCAGTTGCTATCGCAGCAGCAAAAGAGCCGAAAAAATAACAAGTCAGACCAAATAATAAAATAGCCCTTCTTCCAAATCGGTCAGATAATGGTCCCATTACTAATTGACCGATAGCTACCGCTAACAAGTAAAGGGTAAAACTCCATTGTAAGGTTTGATAATCAGTATCAAAATATTGAGTTATTTGCGGTAGCGCAGGTAAGAATATATTCAATGCTAACGGGCCCGCCATAGCAACGAGAATCATCACGGCAATAGGTGGAACAATTAGCGATTGTGCTGAATTTAAGGACATTAGTTTTTTAAAGTCATCTAAGTTTCAATAGCCTAGGACGCAGAACTACAAGTAATAGCCACAAAAAAATAGCTATAACTTTAAGTCTGTATATAGTTAAATTTAAATATTCAGCTAAATAAGAATAACACCCAGATATGGGCAATTACTAAATACTAATAATTTAACACAAAAAAAAACCATTTATATCATATATCGATATAAATAGCTTTTACATTGAGTTCATATTAATGTTTGCTAAATGTAGATATATTACCTACATTTGTATTTGTAAGGTTAAAATAGGAAGAAAGAGTATTTCAATATAACTAAACTATTCTCGCCTGTGAGCTCACATTGTTAGTAAGCTTGTATAAAGGCTTTTAGACGCTGATAAGCCAACTCATTACCCTGAGTTTAACTAGCTAAGGTGAGTTGCATCACCTCTAGCAATATCTAATTCCAACTCTTTAGCTGCGCCTAGCAAAACAGGTATTAACCTTGTGACTGCACGTTCATCGACATGATTAGCATCTAATACTAAACTTAAACTACCCAATACCTCACTTTCTTCTCTCATTACAGGTACGGCAATACCAATATTATTAGCATCAACTTCGCCATAGCTAACGCAACTTCCCGCTTTACGAATGAGCTTTAATGCCGCTTTGAATTCATTCCAATCACTTCCCAGACCATCTAAACGAATCTGCTCCGCATCTTGCTCATAAAGACGGCGAAGATTTTTCGTACTTAAATACGCTAAAATAATCTTAGAGGTTGCTCCTTTATACATAGGTCTCTTAAGACCTCGCTCATAAGAAACATTAGTTTCAAATAATTCACCAACTTCTTGATGCACACACATCACTTGGTCACGATAAACGCGAGCAAGCATAGCTACGGCATGCCCTTTCGTTTGGCTGATTAAATATTTCATGATCGGCTTAGCTGTTTGTAATAGTGGATCTGCAGTCCGAATTTTATGATCATATTCAATAAATGCTGGGCCCAATACATATTTAGCTTCTGCAATAGGGTCAAGCATTCCCTCCTTACATAACAACCTAAAGTATCGATAGGTAGTACTAATTGAGGTACCAAGATGCTCCATTGCCTCCTCTACTGTCCATACAGGTTTTTGTTCCGTAAACAATCTCAAAACATCAAATATTCTGTGTGTGCCACCAGCAGTCATAAACTTCACCTAATAATAAAGACCATTTCATATTGTTTGGCCTATTAACACTGAACAAACCATATAAAAATCAATAATGGTTAGAAAAAAAACAATTAATTATCGCAAAATATGATAATAAAATGCATTTTTGACTAGTTAAATTAATTATGCAAACAATTTCATTAATTATTGAAAATAATGATAATTAAAAAAACGATTAAAAACTATAAAATAAAGCTAAGAGCTTTATGCATCACTTATCTCATACAGAAAATAGCGCCAAGCTTCGATAGCAAAATAATTTTTCCCCTACCTCTAATGAGTAATGGCAAGTTGTTGTTAAAGGCTTTCCCCTTCTCCTAATTCAACAAAGAAAAGTAATTATCATTAATTTACCAAATAACGATAATTATTGTTATTTGTATTGATAGATTTATCGTATTACGGTATTGTTTGAACATCAACCATCAAAAAAGTCAAGAAAGACGATCAATAAATAGTTAAATAAACATAATTTACAAACATAAGGTACAACATCATGATGCTCAAAAATAACGCTCTTTCCTTGGCCATTTCTTCTGCACTCTGCCTAGGCACAATTTATAACAATACTGCTATAGCTCAAGATGCTGTCAGCGTCACAGAGAAAGAGAATAAAAAAGAAAGTCAAAAAAATGAAGTAATAGGGCTTGAAGTCATAACGGTAACAGCGCGAAAAAAAGAGGAGTCACTACAGTCAACTCCTGTAGCGGTTTCAGTAATTGGTGCTGATGAGCTAAAATCGCGTAACGTGTTAACAATGGCTGACGTTGTTGGTGTACCAAATGTCAGCATTAGTGGCGCCACATCACCTGCTTATGCAAATATTGCAATCCGTGGGATTGGCTCAACTAATACTGATCCTTTCCAAGCTCCAGCGGTCGCTGTGCTAACCGATGGAATATATCATGATACCGTAGCCACCGCCCTTTCAAGTTTAATTGACGTGGAAAGCGTTGAAATTTTACGCGGCCCGCAAGGAACATTATTTGGTCGTAACTCACCTGCTGGTGTAATTAATATTAAAAGTAGACGTCCGAGCGGAGACACAAGCCTAGACGCTCAACTTTCCCTCGAAAACAACTCTACTTTAGATACTCGAGTAGCCTTTGAATTTCCAATTTCTGATGACTTCTCAGGACGCATAGCGGTTATGAAACGAACTTCAGACGGAGCCTATGAAAGAAAAGATAGCGATGGCTTTACTGACCCAATTGTTTATTCATTCGTTGTGCCTTTAGAAGTAAGAGATTTAATTGTACCCGATTTAGATCCAACAGATAATCAAGAGCCAGGTGAAGTAGACACTTTGTTTACCCGAGGAATTTTACAATATAAGCCTTCTGACGAACTAACTGTTTCATTAATTGCTGAATACATTGACTCAAAAGGTAGCTTATTAGGCTCAAATAATAATTCATCTGAAACCAGCACCCTCGGCAGACTTGGTTTTTCTGCTGCCAATACTGAAGACGGCGATCCATATACTACCGAAACCGACCTTAGTGCTTCCCAACCTTGGGACAAAACAACGGTTTCACTAGAAGTACTGTGGGATTTAACAGACAACTTACAACTGACCTCTATTACTGCATATCGTGAGGAAGAGCTATATAACACTTATGATGTTGATAGCCAAAACAAGCTGTGGTTACATTCAAACCAGATATGGGAAACTAAGCAAATTACTCAAGAGTTACGCTTAGACTCTAAATTTGATGGTCCATTTAATTTTACTGTAGGCTCATTTTTCATGGACTCCAACTTATATAAGGACCAAGAAACCTACGTAAATTTTGCGCTTATTGCCTGCGCACTTTCACCAGCAGAAGTGGATTGTCAAAATGATTTTTTTATACAGTCTAACATTGATAGCGTAGTACCAGACTTTAATGAAGTAGATCAAAATACACTTTCTTGGGCTATATTTGGACAGTTTTATTATGACATTAATGATCGCACTAGACTAAGCGTAGGGGGACGTTATTCAGTTGATGAAAAAGATATGTTTGTCTCGTTTGATGCTGGTGAACTAGCAGATCCTGAAGAAGGTTTTCCCATCACGGTAAAAGATGACTGGGACAATTTCTCACCTACAATTGGGCTAGATTATGAACTTGCTGATGATAAGATGATTTATTTTAGTGTAAGTGAAGCCTTTCGATCTGGTGGCTTTAATGGTCGAGCAAGTAGCTTAGAGTCTTTTCAAACACCTTATGAAGAAGAAACGGCAACATCCTATGAACTCGGCTATAAGAGCACATTACTGGATAACCACCTAAGATTAAACTTAACAGCATTTTACACAGCTTATGACCAAATCCAACGCGAAATTACTATAGGTACAACATCAAACGTTGGTGTTGAAAATGTTGTACTTAATGCGGCAGATGCCAAAATTAAAGGCATTGAGTTTGAGTCTACGTATTTGATAACTGATGGATTAACACTTACCGCCAACCTATCTCACCAATCTGGTGAGTATACTGATTTCAATCCCAACCTACGAGATGATCAAATAGCCATTGTTGATGCTGATGCATTTAAAGATTTTGATTTACCTTTAGCACCTGAATGGTCAAGTTTTGTTGCTCTTGACTATATTTTTGAACTGGAAAGCATGGGGTGGTTAACCTTGAACATTAATCATGCCTATACATCTGAACAAGTGACTAACACTATCCCTACGGATGGCTCTAGCCGTGATTCAGTGCAGATGGTTAATGCCAGCATAAAGTGGGATATAAATGATTCCTTTTCTATAAGATTATTCGGCAAGAATCTACTCGACGAACAATACAAACTCATGGAATCAAACTTTGGAATATTTGGCTCTGCGGTAACTTATTCTGAGCCAGTTAGTTATGGTCTTACAGTAAGTTATTCATACTACTAAACTTACACAACCACAAAAACATAGAAGTTGCATACTTCAAAAAGTGTTTGCGAAGTAAAATAGATTACTTCGCAACACGTTTCAGCAAACGATAATCAGCCCCTAAATAGCATTTTACTTCGATTACCCCAAGAGGAAATAAACTATGTCATTTTGCATGAGCGATGTAGCAGATCATACTGGTCGCTTAGCCATTATAACCGGAGCCAATACGGGTTTAGGTTATCAAACGGCTTTGGCAATGGTCGCAAAAAATATTAAAGTTGTTATGGCCTGTCGTAATGTCGACAAAGCCCAAGAAGCAAAGTATAGCATGCTTGCTGAAGTGCCAAATGCCGATATTGAAATCTTGAAAATAGATCTCAGTAGTCTGGCATCTGTCCGTAGTGCCGTAAGTGAGTTTCGTCGCAAACATGACAAATTGGATATTCTAGTGAATAACGCTGGCATTATGTATCCACCCTATTCAAAAACTAAAGATGGCTTTGAAAGTCAGATGGCCGTTAACTGTTTCGGTCATTTTCTGTTGACCTCGCTATTGATGGACTATTTTCCTGACTCCCCTAATTCACGGATCACTTGGTTGAGCAGTATCGCTCACAAATCAGGAGAAATTAATTTTGCAGATATCAACTTTAAAACGAAATATTCAGCCATGGCGTCTTACAGCCAAAGCAAACTAACTTGTCTCATGTATGCCCTCGAGCTTGCTCGAAAGTTGAAAGCTGAAGGTAAACAAATTAAATCAATCTGTGCTCACCCGGGGGTTTCCAATACCGATTTAAGCCGTAATATGCCACAGTGGATTCACAATATTGTAAAATACACTGTCATGCCATTAATTGCACACTCCCCTAGAAAAGCGGCTTTACCAACCTTAGAAGCAGCACTAAGCCCTACAGCTCAAAGCGGTCAATATTACGGCCCTCAAGGACCTTTTCAAATGAGTGGCCCTTCAGGTATAGCCTTAATAGCAACACAAGCGCAAGATACAGAAGTAGCGAAAAAACTATGGAAGCTATCCGAGCAACTTACAGGAGCTATTTACCCCGAATAACTAAATTATTCAGAAGGTAAACGAGCAGATTAATATCGCCTGAAAAGGTGAAGATAGCTAGCACTGATAATAATCGTGTGATAGGAAAGGAAAGCTGAAAAGTTTTTCCCATACCCCTTTGTTTAAAAGATCTTTACTTTGCTTTATTTAGGAATAACTAAAATAGTAACGTTTAAATGGTAAGTTAGGTTGAGTTGAAATCATGCAAATCAATAAGTAGCTACTGCTGTTGTTTCTGGAGGAAATGGCTTATCACTGTATAAGTAAATAAGCCATGATTTAGCACTAGCGACATTAATGTAGGAGGAATAGCATTAACTTATTAATACAGCATTGAGCTAATATTGCCTCTCTGGTAACCGAACGACCATACCATCTAAATCATCAGTAATATTAATTTGACAGCTCAAACGACTATTAGCTTTTTTATCTACTGCAAAATTAAGGCGTGATTCTTCCATAAAATCCACTTCTGGAATTTTATCAATATACTCAGGGTCAATATAAACATGGCAAGTTGCACAGCCACAAATTCCGCCACATTCTCCTATAATTCCTTCAACACCGTTATCAAGCGCACCGGTCATTACCGTGTCAGTTGATGATAACTCCAATTGATATTCTCGGCCATCGGCCTCAATATATTTGATAAGCGCCATAATTAATTTTCTCCAATAAAAATGTTACAACTCTGCTCATTACTTATTTAATACAGAAACAAAGTGTATTTAAGGTTTCATATCATGAATGTGACATCGCTTGTAATGTCACATTCATTTCATATATTAATAGGTATATTTTAATTCGATACCGTAAGTTCTTGGTGGCAAATAAGTACTAAGAGTACCTACTAATGGGTTGCTCGGAGCTATATCGGCAACAGCCAGTTCATCGGTGAGGTTACGACCATAAAGCGTTACATGCCAATGATCATCAGCGGAGTCAAAGCGAATGCTGGCATTAAGATTATCATAGCTATCTGATTCAGCGTTTACATCTTCAAAGGCTGAATGGTACGAGCTACTTTGGTAGTAGTATTCAAAGTTAAAGTTTAAAGAACCCGCATCACCTAATGCTAAGGTGTATTGACCCCAAAGACTAGCACTTAACTCAGGCGCTTTAGGCAGAGAGTTACCATCGACGACAACTCGATAAGGCGATAAATCTTCTGGGAAAGTAAAAGGAGGTATTAGATCTGGATTTACAATCGTTGTGTTATCGACAAACTCAGTGTGTGAGTAAGCAATACTACCACCAAGTAGTAGCTCTCTCACAGGAGAATACTGCAACTCAATCTCAGCGCCGTATAGTTCCGATTTACCCGCATTATCAATAAAAAGCTCTAACCCTTGATTGCCAAGCACCTGGTTTCTTACTTGCATATCTTGATAATCATAAAAATAAACACTGCTATTTAACGATAATTGATTATCCAAAAATGCCTGCTTCATACCTAATTCGTAGCTAAGAACCGTTTCAGGATCAAATGAGTTGCCACTTGTTTGAAGATTGAATCCACCACTTTTAAAGCCTTCTTGCAAATTAAAGTAAACCATCAAATCTTCATTAGCAAAATACTGTAAGCCAAATTTTGCAGAGAAGTTATCCCAATCTTCTTTGAACTCCTCTAGTTGACCGAATTCCAATATCGAAAACTCTTTACTTTCATCAGAATAACGCCCACCTAAAGTGACTCGCCACTGTTCATTAATTTCATATGTCGCTTCACCAAAAATAGCCGATGCCTGATTTTCTAATGTGTTAGTAACTTGACTGTCGAAAAGAAACGGTTGGAAAATAAAGACCTGAAATGAGTTCAATGCATTTGCCGACTCATCGAAATACGAAGCACCTAATAGCCACTCAATATTGTCTGTTGCGCCCGTCAAAAGAAAATCTTGCGTCCAAACCTTTGAATCAAGTGTTGAGCCAACATTATGAACAAAAGTAACATCGCTGCTATCGTCATCACTCATATCTGGGCCAGTTTCGATGTCTGAATAAGTAGTTGTTGATGTGAAATCAGCCCAATCTAAATACCAATTTAATTGCAAATTAGTACGCTCTGTTAAAGTAGGTCTTTCAGAGGGATGATTGACATAAATTTTACGAGGGTCTTCATCATATTGACCGCCACCGACACTGAATTGAGGATCAAAAGGGTTTGTTGATACCGCTACCGGACCACTTCCTTTTTCTTCAAAATAGTCATAGCGCAAGATAATATCAAAATCATCTGTAGGTAAATAACGTAAAGCGGTCTTAACACCAAAATTATCAACGCTATCAACATCTTCAAATCCTGGACTTAATACCTCAGTATAACCATCATGCGCTGAGCTTAGCACTGAGATACGACCAAATAAACTTTCTGTGATTGCTCCATTTACGCTTGCACGATAACGTTTCCCATCATAATTAGAAAACCTAGCATCAGCTGAAAAATCAAATGTTTCAGAAGGTGCTTTAGAAACAATGTTAATTGCACCACCCGTTGCGTTTCGGCCATAAAGTGCAGCTTGAGGACCTTTTAGTACCTCTATACGACCAATATCAGTAAATTCTTGGTTCATCATGCTTTGTCTAGAGACGTAAGCACCATCAACATATACCGCAATACTGTTATCTGCACCAAGGCCAAATACATTACTGCCAACTCCACGGATAAATACCTGTGTATTCCCGGTAAAAGTATTGATATTTAATCCTGGCACACTAAATTGAAGATCAGATACCCTTTCTACTTGTGCTGCTTCTAGCCTTTCCTCTGTCATCACATTCACTGTGATGGCTACATCGTGTAGACTTTGAGCACGCTTACTTGCTGTAACGACAATTTTTTCCAATCCAGAATCATCTTCTAGCTCCTTACTCTCATTTTCTTGCGCTAAAGCTGGCTGCATTAGCGCCGGCATAGCCAAAGAAAGTAAAATACCATGAGCCACTTTTTTTAATGGTGTTGTTACCGATGTCGAATTTTTGTAAATCATTCTAGTTTCCCTCAAAGTAATGTTCAGTGATGATACCTGCTACTTAACAGCAGAATTATCATTCTCAAATAAGCTACGCAGCTTAGAGCTGTTCACATTTTCATTTATTTTTTTATTGTGATTTGCCAATAGCCTAAATTATTTAATCTATAACTATGTTTTTCTTAGTACTGAGGTATCTGTAAATCTAATTACGTATGTAAATGATAACAGTTACTATTAAAACAATAGTACATATGACAGCACGCTGTCAATGTTTATTTCATTAATGTATACTTAACGAACAAAAAACAAGACTTTTGAAATTTTTAACTTTGAAATTTTCACAAGAGCTTAAATATAAATTTAACTTCCGTTTCAAAAATTAAATTTATGGAATATCCGATCAATTAGTTTGTATAATACGGCTAATATATTGTTTTTTATTGAGGTATTATAAATACCTATTAAATGTAAAATGATGGACTCTGAATTTCATTACTTAATTGAAATCAAATAAAAAACAGGCTAATTTTTATATAAATTAGTCCAAAAATTTAGTAAGAGTAGACTACATGAGTACAAAAAAAGTAAAAGATGAACAACTCTCCGTTACAATAACTGGCGATATTATTGTAGAAGTCATGCGCCTTAATGGAATTTTGAATGCTATGGCAGACAATCTTGTTTCAGATTTAGGATTAACCAGTGCTCGCTGTAAAGTTCTTGGTGCGATTGAAAATGAAGAACCACTAACCGTTGCACAAATTGCTCGAAATATGGGATTGAAACGACAAAGTGTGCAACGGATTTCTAATGAATTACAAAGTGAAGGATTAATTATTAGTATGGATAATCCTAACCATAAAAAAGCAAAGCTGCTGAAGCTTTCAAGTGAAGGTAAAAGGCTTTTACATGAAGAGGTTCGCCCTAGGTGGTTAAAGAAAGTATATCATGCTGAGAAATCCAACGACAAAAACAACCTGAAAATCACTTCTGAAACACTCACGAAAATGCGAGAGTTTTTTGAATTAATTGAACAGTAATTAAGGTAATTCTCGTACTACAACAATATAAATTTAGTTATTTGTTACTGCTATTGCAGGATCGGTGGCAACTCTTTCTGTAATCGCATTCTTTCTTTCACCGCTTCGCCTGTAAGTGCAAAACCGAGTAATTCATTCGTTGGGCTTCTAAACTCAGCAATAACGTCATTACCATCACATTCAATTATCCACTCACCTTTGGCTCCACGAGCTGCAGGAGAAACAACCACAGGGCATGAAGGTGTTTTAATTGTAACAGGCATTGCAGGATAAACTACTTTCGAGGGAGAGCCAGTAAGTGTTCTAGCTAAGCAACGCGAGGCAGCCATTAATGGTGCTACATAATACAGAACATTCCCTTCAACCTCGGCGCAATCTCCTAACGTATATATATTTTTGGCGCTTGTTTCTAGGAAGCGATCAGCGACTATTCCATGGTTAACTTCGATCCCCGCTGACTTAGCTAAAAAAGTGCGTGGACGAACTCCTACACCACAGACCACCATATCAGCTTCAATAACATCACCATTACTCAAGCTTACCTCTACACCTGTGGGTGTGT
Organism: Colwellia sp.; assembly: GCA_026196955.1. GTDB lineage: Bacteria > Pseudomonadota > Gammaproteobacteria > Enterobacterales > Alteromonadaceae > Colwellia. The sequence continues at coordinate 31,095 of JAPHTO010000025.1, forward strand.
TATTTACTGCCGTTGCATAGGTGCCAAAATGAAATTTAGCACCTTGCTTCTCTAACGCTCTTTGCACTACTTTCCCTGCAATTTCTGGCAATAGGGTCGGTAAGCTATAAGCAAGAGGATCAACGGCCTCGACTTCAAAACCACCATTTAATAAATCATTGGTGAATTCACTACCGATCAAACCAGCGCCAATAACCGCTACTTTTTTAGCTTTAGATTTTCGCATAGCATCACGAAACTTTTCATAATCAAGTAAATCATTGACCGTGTGAAGTTTATCGAGACCATCGCCATTCATTGGAGGTTTAATGGCATCAGCACCTAAAGCCAATACCAATTTACTGTAACCTACAGTAATAGCGTTACCTATTTTCAATTCTTGTGCATCTGTATCGATTGCTGTTACTTGGGTAAAAGTCCAGACACTCGCATTCAATAGCTTAGCCATAGTACCAGCACTCATGGCAGCCAAATCTGCGCTAGATAACTGCTTAGTGTAGCCACAAGACAGCATTGGCTTGTTATAGTTAACACCATCATCGGAGGTAATTAGCAACAAAGGAGTCTCTTTATCAATTCGACGAAATTCTTTTGCCAAGCCATATCCTGCTAAACCAGTACCTAAGATCACTACTGGTTTGACTGAACTTTCATTTGCTTTACTCAACTTAGGCATATTGTCGTTGTTACTCATGGTTGTTACCCCTTAACTGCAATTGGGCTTAGCATAATCGCAGCTTGATATTACTTTTATTTGTTGAAAATGTATGTGCATGCCTATGCAACTCAGGAGCTAATATTAAAAAGAGCTCCTAAATCAGTATTTGTATCACCTTAAAGAGATCAACCACTGAGTTCTTCTAGGTCAAGAATACTGAAAATTACGGGCCCGCTCTATTCTTCCATTGCTGGCACACCTGAAGGCAGATCACCTGGATAAGGTTTCATTTCTGAAACATGTCCATCTTGGTCAAAACTGATCATATTACGCCACATAAAGAAAACAGAGTTGTCAGTATAAAGTGCTTCAACCGGATCAACCCGAATAATTCGTTGTCTAATTTTCTCTAAAGGAATAGCACCTGTTAGTACTCGTTTAAAGGATGACAACACATCAAATTCCTTCAAAAATGAATGTTGAGCATAGTTTGCTTGAATGACAGCATCCATTTCCTCAAGATCAGTCACATACGATGCTTTGCCTGTAATCTGTAGTGACTTCATTTTATCACGATCGGCGAAACCACCCGGTAAATCCGTATGAAGTTCAATACTCACATTTGAGTTGTTTTTGATGTGGGTATACTTTCTTGCGTATTGCCATGATGAAAAATACATGGTGGTGCCAATACCAGCCAAATGTAAACAAGAGTTATGTGGTAGACCATCTGCTGATACTGTGGCAAATGCAGCCAACTCAGTTTCAGCAATAAGCGTTGCAATACGCGTTTCTATTTCTTCGTTAGTTGGAATTGTAATTTCCATTTTCTACCTCTTTAATTGTTTATTAACTTAGCCATCTTTCGGTTAACTGCTCTTTGAAAGTCCATGAGGCTCTTTCAAGGATAAATAATTTAAAACTTAAATAGATTATACTTTTGACAGCAAACTGTCAATATAAAGACTAAAATTAAACATTCAACCTAAAAGTCAGCGGGAGGGGTTATTTGCAAGAAGCAGCCAAAATTACAGTGCTAACATTTACGCCTTGTTGTGTGATGGCCAATATAAGTGCTCATTGAGTCTTAAAGCTTCTAAAGAGAAGCGTGTAATGATGGAGTGGTGCTTGTATAGGAGCATTAATTGTGAATGTAATAATTCTTGATATAAAAAAGCCGTGATTATCTCATCACGGCCGCATTCATTTTTAATGATTAACGTGTTAAAGCAATTAATTCATTGCAGAGCCACCGTCGACTAATAAGCTTTGCCCGGTGACAAAACTACTTTCGTCTGAAGAAAGAAAAATCAAAGCACCTAATAAGTCTTCAGGATTTTCTCTGCGTTTGATAGCGCGCATACCTACAATATGATCTGTAGATGGCCCACTAAACTGTTCATGATCTGAAACGCCTTCACTTTCTGTCAGGCCAGGTGATATTGCATTAACACAAATATTATCATCGCCAAGTTCACGCGCTAAAGCACGAGTTAACCCTAAAACCGCACCTTTTGAACTGACATAATGAAGGAACATTGGCACACCGTCATAAAATGCGCCTGAACAAATATTTATGATTTTCCCAGACTGTTGCTTTTTCATGATAGGGACAACACCTTTTGCGGCTTGAAAGCAACCGCGGACATTAACTCGCATAACAGCATCCCATTCATCACAATCAATTTCTAGAAAGGACTTAAACGTTAGTGATGAATAGATGGCAGCATTATTGACTAAAATATCAATAGTTCCCCAAGTTTTCAGCGCCAAAGCACTCATCGCAGCTATCGATTTATCATCGCTAACATCAACATGAGCCCCTATAGCTTCACCGCCAGCTGCTAGAATATTATTGACAGTACGCTCAGTTGACAGTATATCTGCAACGATGACTTTGGCACCTTCTTGAGCTAGTCCTTCACAAAATATACGACCTAACCCTTGTGCCCCGCCCGTTACTACCACTACTTTATCTTTTAATCTCATGACTTTGTTCCTCTAATTCTACAGGCCGTTAGCCCTTTAAACTTCCAGCGGGATGAAAAATGTGCTTAGTTTCAAGAAATGCCTCGATACCACCAACGCCATTTAAACGACCAATACCGCTTTCTTTATAGCCGCCTTCTTCAAATTGATCGACCGTCATACCGTGATCATTAATCCATACAGTTCCTACACGAAGCTCTCTAGCTACTCTCAATGTACGGCTGGCATTCTCTGTCCAAAGGCTAGCTCCGAGCCCAAAACTAGTACAATTTGCTAGGGAAACTGCATCGGCTTCTTCGTCAAAACATTCAAGAGTCATAAAAGGACCAAATACTTCTTCTTGCACGATCTTGCTGTTTTCATTGTTAACTGCAATTAGACTAGGGCTAACGAAACAGCCATTTGCTAGCTCGCCTTCAAGGCGCTTACCTTCAACAAGTAACTCGCCTTCACTCGCTGAGTTTTGAATTATGTTCAAGACTCGATTGCAATTATCATGATCAATTAATGGCCCCATTTGGCTTAATGGATCATCGCCAGGCCCTATAACAAGACTATTCATGATAGTCACCAGTTTTCTTTTAACTTCTTCGTAGCAAGATCTTTGAACAAGAATACGGCTACCTGACATACAAAATTGCCCTGCAAACCTTGTCCCAGCAGCAACTAAAGCCGGTAGGGTTGTATCTAAGTTAGCATCATCGAATACGATAGAGGGTGATTTGCCGCCAAGCTCTAAATTCATTCTTTTAAGGGTGTTTGCACCACTGGCCATAATACGCTTACCAACGCCTGAGCTGCCAGTATAACTAATGACATCAACTTTCTCTGTTTCAACAAGGTATTCAGCTCCTGCACTGCCAGCCTCAATAAAAACATTAACACCACCCTGAGGTAAACCTTCAACCTTTGCCAAACACTCTATCACTATCCGACTTGTTAACGCAGTTTGTTGTGCTACCTTAATTACCGCTGTACACCCTGCTGCTAGCGCAGGTGCTAATGAACGAATCAGTAAAATAACAGGGGCATTCCAAGGAACAATGATACCTGCAACACCAATAGCCTCTCTTATACTCATAGAGTAAACACCATGACCAACTTCAGCCGCGCGTCCACAATCTACGCTTGCTAGAGATGCGTTATAGCGAACTTTAGCAATAGCAGCCATAACTTCCCCAGTTGCCTCAGCAATCAATTTTCCATTTTCTGCTGATAGTGTTCGTATTAACTCGTCTTTTCTAGCTTCAAGATTATCGGCAAAACTATGCAGTGCCGATACACGACGTTCACGATTACGAGACCAATCTGACTGTTCAAAAACCTGCCTAGCAATTTCAACAGCACTTTCGGCCTCAGGCAGACCACCCACAGTCACATATCCAAGAGTTTCCCCTGTTGCGGGATTAATAGACTCGAGCCTATCTTCGGTTGAAAACCAACGGCCATTTATCCAGTGCTCTGCATTCGTAAACATTCAAAAACTCCTAAAATAATAATTCAACTTTGAAATCTAATCTTTCTCAGAATAGGTATAAAAAGTAATACCTTCTATTCAGTCCATTAAAAAAGCTACTGAATTAGTTACATAACTGATGAGCGAAACCAATGACTTAAAGTTTTTATCAAATAATGATATTTAATATATTTCATTGACAGCATGCTGTCAATTGATTTGTTAAATAGTCACTCTAATTAGTACGATTTACAAATAATAGAATCGTTTATTCATATAGAATTACGCTTAAAATATACTTTAGAGTTTTAAAAATTATTTATTCATTCTAAGGGGCATTTTATAAAATAAATAAAGTATGGTGCTGGCCTCGGAATAACACAAATCCACGAAAAGTCTTGCTGAAAACAACAATCATTACTTAGTCAAAATGCACAATGAAAAGCAATACTTTTAAGAGCTTAATTACCTGTAAACATACGAAGTGAATAGCCATGTAAAATAGTGGCTTTAGCCTCGCTTGTTGATACAAAGAGGTAGGCAGTTACATTACTTCAATAAGGCTCTATTATTGATTGAAATCAAAAATTGATATTTATATCCGAAACGTCACATGTTGGTGAAAACGCATTAACATGTCGTCTGTACCTTTTTTCCATTGGAGCTTTTCTGCCATTAAAGTGACAGCCTGAGTAACTTGACTAACAAACTTATCATAGGTTTTATGATCTTCATCGCTGTCATTAGCAAAGAATACCAAATGAATGGTGTCTGCTAACTTATCGCCGTGCCATTTACAATCAATACTGCTTTCTTCATTATGCGGATTGAACCCTAACGTGATAATTTCACCATCAACCACAACAGCCTCATTCTCGTCATAACGCACTATGGGCGACATATTATTGGCTATCATTGCGGCATGATTCAATTTATGCTTTTCAGCTGAATCGGTGAAGGCGTCGGCGACTTTTTCATACAAGGAAGCAAAAGGCTGTTTTGCTTCATGATCAATTTCAATTCCCTTAAATAATTGTCCTGTTATAGGAAAATTGATCACAGCAAAGGCTACACTATCATGTTGCTCTGGCATCTTATGCCCTTGTTGTAAATGACGGTAATAGGTTTTGCGAAATGAATGAGCAATACTCTCTTTATTCCCCTTTTCTTTGGCAAACATGTCATAACTAATATGTTGATGATCTCGTATCTTAAAGCTGTTTGCTTCTAAACCTATACGTTTAGAAATTGATTCTATAGCCTCGGAAGCCTTTTGATGGAATGACGCTGAATTAATCCTCAATTCATCGCCAGTTGCTAAAAAAACAAATTTAATCTTGTTGGCACGGTAAGCACCATCAAAGTAGCCTTTAAAAGTGCTATTGTGTTCGGGGTTATAAAAGAAGAAAGATTGCTGTGGAGTATGCAATACCATTTGCTCATTACTACTGCTTCTCACTCGAATTAAACGACCATTGGCTACGAAGTTGACGTGTTCAATATCTGACTCTTCAACAACCTCAAATGCCAGTTTAGCCAGCGTTTGGTAGAAATTTTGAAAAGGTTGCGCTAATGACAAATCTACCTTTCCAACGGCTAATTCAATTAATTCATCAGTTAATGGCATTTCTGCAATAATGTAATGATTATAGCGGGCATCATGAGGTACATATACTCTTTGGGACGCACGACGTTTACGAAATGTAGAGATAGAACTATTCATATTATCCTCTTTTAAAACCGCTAGTTAGCCAGAAAAGTTACTTAAAGTAGCTTTTATCAAAACAATACTTCACATTTTTCAACACCTTAGGCAATCAAAATTGTGACTAATATGTATTTAGAAAAATGTCTAAAATGCACTAATACCTTATTCGCTTCAAAACACAAATCAGATTAAAAATAACTATATATTGAAAAATAAGCAAGATGTTTTATATTTATTTTATCAATAAATGATAATTAAATGAATTTATTAAGGCTTTTATAGGTGGGAGTTAATTAAGCTGCAGCTCAAGAGTAAAGTGGCAACATTTAATTACTTATCATTTCGGTAACAGATATAAGTAACGCAGCGAAAACAGTAACTTCTCTACAGCTTAAATGATTAAAGATAATAATCACTTATAACCACGTAATAAAGCTTAATTCGCCTACTTCATTGGCACGTCATGCTAGAAATTATTACACATAAATTTAGTGCGGTAAGTGTTATCATTCACTGTATAAATGTTGTGAAAATTCAGCGCGAATATCATCAGGCAATTTTTTAGATGATTGAGTGGGGTAGTCAAAATGCACCATGGCAGCGGTACCTGAAACACATTTTTCACCATGTTGCCAAAGCTCTTGGTAAACATCAAATGAAGCGCCGCCAATACGGCCGATATAAGTTCTAATTTCTATCTGCTGGCCAAAAAATAACTGTCCATGATAATTAATTTCAATCTTGGCAATGATCAGGTGCCAGTCTTTAGGGTCTAAATCTGGGGTAAATAACCGAAATATCGGCTCGCGTGCTCCTTCAAACCAAACAGGAATTTTTGTATTGTTGATATGTCCTAATGCATCGGTATCGCTAAAGCGTGGCATTAATGATTCGGTAAACATGTGATACTTTTCTCTACATTTATCAGTGGATAACAGCTATAGTAACTTTAGTTTTTATAAAAATCAGCTTTTGCTTGTAAACTTTCACCCTTCCTTTCAAAAGTAACAGAAGAATTTACCTATGAAAAAAATAATCATACTACTTAGTATCATCGTCTGTTTTATTAGCAATTCACAGATCTCCTTAGCAAAAGGCGATAAAAGAGCTCCCGATAGAGTTGATGGCAAAGGCCCGTATAAACGGTTAATTTTACGCGGCGGTATTGTGGTAACGGGTGAAGGTGCCCCAGCGCGAGGGCCAATGGATATCGTGATAGAAAATGATCGCATCACCCAAATAGTGAATGTGGGTAACCCTGGTGTGCCAATTACTTCAACGCGCCGCCCTATTCTGAAAGCAGGTGATAAAGAAATTAATATTGAGGGTCAATATGTCTTACCTGGTTTTATCGATATGCACGCCCATATTGGCGGTAGCGCTGATAATATTCCAGCAGAATATGTTTTTAAACTTTGGTTAGCACACGGTATAACAACCGTTCGTGAGCCCGGCAGTTTTAATGGTATTCCTTGGGTGATGGATCATGTCAAGCGCAGCGATAAAAATACCATTGCCGCACCGCGTATAATCCCTTATTTTGGTTTCGGCTTAGGAAGAGATGAACCAATTACCACACCTAAACAAGCGCGTAACTGGGTAAAATCAATCGCAAAAGAAGGGGCTAAAGGTATAAAGTTTTTTGGTGCTCCCCCTAGTATTATGAAAGCAGCTTTAACTGAGGCGAAAAAACAAGGGTTAGGCAGCATGATGCATCATGCACAACTTGACGTGACCAATATGAATGTTATTGATTCCGCTCGTTTAGGCTTAACCACTATGGAGCATTGGTATGGGCTTCCTGAAGCATTATTTGAACATCAACATATTCAAAATTATTCACCTGACTATAACTATAACAATGAACAAGACAGGTTTGGCGAAGCAGGGCGTTTATGGTTACAGGCCGCCAAGCAAGGCAGTAAAAAATGGCAACAAGTGCGGGATGAATTATTGTCTTTAGATTTCACCTTAGACCCTACTTTCACCATTTATGAGGCAAGCCGTGACCTCATGCGTGACATGAATGCTGACTGGCATCAAGACTATACCCTCCCTACCTTATGGAACTTCTTTCAACCTAACCGTTATGCTCACGGCTCTTATTGGTTTGATTGGACAACAGATGATGAAATAGCCTGGAAAAAGAATTACCAACAGTGGATGGGCTTTGTTAATGATTATAAAAATCATGGTGGACGTGTCACTGCCGGATCTGATTCTGGTTATATTTTTAAAATTTATGGCTTTAGTTATATTCGTGAATTAGAGCTATTACGCGAAGCAGGCTTTAATGCGTTAGAAGTGATTCAAGCAGCCACCATCAATGGTGCAGAGGCTTTAAATATGGAAAAAGATATCGGCTCTATACGTGTTGGTAAAAAAGCTGACTTAGTCATTATTGATGAAAATCCATTACGTAACTTTAAAGTGCTTTATGGCACAGGGCATTTTCGTTTAAGCGATGAGAACAAACCGACACGTGTTGGCGGCGTCAATTATACGGTTAAAGATGGTATTGTCTATGACGCAAAGGCCTTGTTAGCCGATGTGAGAGAAATAGTAAAAACAGCTAAAAAGCAGTAATAAAACTTTCTGTTAAGCGCTATAATTAATTGTGGCGCTTAGCAGAATTAAAAGGATCTTCACCATAATAATTCGCAGTAAAAAATCACCTTCAGTATTATCAACAATGGTGCTTGCTCTAATAACAGCAGCCATTCCTACCTTTTGCTATGCTCAAAACAATGACTGCTCTAGTAAACCACAAACCGTTACTTTTAATCCGCAAACTATTTTTGATGAGTCTGAAGAAGGCATAACATTTATACATCGTTGGGCGAATGCCATTCATGTAGATACTAAAATACTGACGCTAGAAAATGAATCTGCATTTTTTTTAGAAAAATGTAGTAAAAACTATGCTGATTTAGCGGAGTTAGAGCGCCATTTGCGCAGCCGAAAATATATTCGAGACGCGAAAGTGACTGGTGATGAAATGATGGAAAAAATCACCGTCACCACTTGGGATAATTGGTCACTGATGCCAACCATTAGCTTTGGTCGCCAAGGAGGAGAAAGCAAATATAGTTTTGGTATTAAAGAGCGTAACCTTTTGGGTTTAGGGGTAGATGCCGAACTCGAATCTTATAAAAACTCACAGCGAACAGGCTATAAAATAAAAACGACTATTCCAATATTTTCTAGAAAAAACATCGATCTTAGGTTACGTTTTGCTGATAACGATGACGGTACGCAACAGTCATTATATGTAGAAAAGCACTTTGCAGGTTTTCATACTCCAATTGCTTACAATGTTGGTTTTAATGAAGAATCGCGTAACGATACAATTTTTCAAAATAACATCGAACAAGCGATTTACAACCACAAAATAAATTTCAAAACGCTAGATTATGCTTGGCTAAGTTACAATAACGACGATAGTTTGCTTCGATACCATGTTGGTGTAACCCAAGATCACCACAAGTTTTTTACCACGGCTGACAAGTTAAATAATTACCCAGAACAAGCATTACCGCAAAACAGAGAATTTATTTATCCTTGGTTAGGGGTTGATTATATTGAAAAAGATTTCAAAAAGCTGACCAATATTCATCTTATTACTCAAATTGAAGATTTTAATCACGGCTGGCAATTTACCGGTCGTTTAGGATTAAGTGATGGTAGCGAGGAAAACGCAGCTTGGGCGCTATTTTTCACAGAAGTTAATAAGGGCTTTGAGCTTCATGATAATGCCCTCTTGCTGATGAACCTAAACCTTGAAGGGGATATCTATCAACATAATGAACAGCGCTTTTTGTTAACCCTTAACAATGAATACTTTTATCGTTTCACCAAGGAGTGGGGGTTTTATTTAAATAATATCAATGTCATCAGTCATAACCAATACCTAGATCAACCGGTCACAATTGGCGGTGACTCTGGCGTGCGCGGTTTTCCTTTACAATACCAACATGGTGAGCGTAGCGTAAAACTCACCAGCGAGCTTCGTTATTATCCTGAAATAAACCTATTCAAACTCTTTGATTTAGCCGCCGCTGCATTTTTTGACACAGGTAGAGCATTTGGTCATTCTCCAATCGCTAATATTGAAGACGATTGGTTATATTCTGTCGGTCTTGGCGCTAGATTATACTCCCCTCATTCTGGAGGAAACCATCAGGTGATCCATGTCGACTTTGCTTTCCCACAAACTGATAACCCTGATTTAGATAAATTTGAAATCCGGGTTGAAGCAAAGCAGTCTTTTTAATCGTCGTTAGGTTATCAGTATTAAAAACCGATTGGCAAACAGTTCACAAAAAACGCTTCAAAATACGATCTATTTGGGCGAACCGTATCTTTTTAAGGAGTTTTTTAGGCTTTTCAGGGTAGTCGCTGACACTGTCAAGTTCATCATAGTGATTAATTTGTTGCGTATGTTGCATAATAGCAGTCAACTCAGGAGACACTTTAGCCATTAAGGACTTCGAAGGATCATCAAGCAATAGGCCATTTTCTAAGTCAAGCGACCACGCACGTGGATTTAAATTACTACCTGTTAAAAAGTGGTAACGTTCGTCACTAATAATCCCTTTAAGATGAAAACTATTATCATCATGCTGCCACAAATATATGTTTAACAAGCCTTTATCAATGAAGTGCTGATAACGTTTTACAAAGCGCTTCAACAGCATTTCATAAATATAGGGCACTATACCGATAGTGCTAAAAGAATCTTCGTCGGCAATATAAAAATCATTAGCGGTTTTGTCACCGACCACTAAAGTGATTTCAACTCCCCGTTTAAGGGCGCTAATCACATCCTTTGCCAAAACGGGCGGTAAATTAAAATAAGGGGTAAAAATTAATAACTGTTGTTGAGTATTCTTAATGGTTTGTCTGATAGCACGGTTAAGCTGATTTTTTCTGCGTCCATAACCAATAAAAGGGGTGATAGTTATTGGCTGTTCAACAACAGCTGAGCATTTTTTGCTATCTAACTCTGTTACTTGATAGGCCACTTTTTTGAGCTTGCTTTTTAGGGCAATAATATTACGTTTTTGCTGACTTTGGCTGGGTAAATCATTTTTATTAAGCAAAGGAGCAAACGTCGAATCAATAAAAGCCTTATGTAAATACTGACAAAAGCTAGTTGCTATTGAAGCGTTATTGACTTGATAATACCTATCTAGACGATAACGTGAGCCTTGTTGCATATAAATATCATTAATACTCGCGCCGGTATAAAACAACGCATCATCAAATACCATGCCTTTTAAATGCAAAACACCAAAAAGCTCTTTACGTTTAACGGCAACACCATAAATACCAATTTGCTCTGTATATTGCTCGGCAAGCGCTAAATAGAGCGCACGGTTTCCTAAACTTTCTTTTTCACCAATTAATCCCCGCTGTCCTCGGTGATAATCGACAAAAACATTAATGTCTAAAGCAGGCGTTTTTGCTTTTGCTTGATATAAGGCATGCAGTATTTCTCGACCTGCTTCATCGTCTTGTAGATAAAGTGCGGCTATGTAAATACGCTGTGTTGCACTAGCAATTAATGACAATAATTGCTGTTTGTATTGTTTTGGAGAAAAGAAAACTTCAATGTCAGTGTCACTAACGACGATTTTATTCATTTATTATTTTTACGAACATGTGATGATAAGGCTGAGTATAGCAAGTTTATCATACCGATACAGCAGCCTTTTAATTTCCTACATTGATAAATTAAATCACCATAGCCAACTCAGCAGCTTGTCGTATAGCACGTTTAGCATCAAGCTCCGCAGCAACATTGGCGCCGCCAATTAAGTGTACTTTCACACCGCCTTGTTCGAGCGCTTGCTGTAGATCTCGATTAGGCTCTTGCCCAGCACAAATAATCACATTATCAACATCAAGCAACTGCTCCTTGCCATTCACCTCAATCAATAATCCCTCATCAGAGATTGATTTATAGGTCACGCCAGGGATCATGTTAACGCCATGTTTAGCCAAATTAGCTCTGTGTACCCAGCCTGATGTTTTCCCTAGGCCTTTACCTACCTTAGTGCTCTTACGCTGTAATAAAGTGATTTGACGATTAGAAGTTACTTTTTCAAACAACTTATCTGTGTTCAAAGCACCTGAGTGTTGATAACTTTTGTCAACCCCCCAGTTATTTAACCAGGCATCTGGATTAGTGGTTAATGATTCGCCCGACTCAGCAAGGTAAGAGGCTACATCAAAGCCGATCCCACCAGCACCAATAATGGCAACTTTTTCACCGACTGGTGTTTTATCGCGTAATACTTGTAAGTAACTCAACACCTTAGAATGATCTATGCCTGCAATATCAAGCTTTCTTGGTTTAATACCTGTGGCTAAAATCACTTCATCAAAGCCCGCTGCTAGCAAACTTTCTGCAGTCTGCTCACTATTTAGGTGCACGGGAATATCATGCTGTGCTAATTGCTTGTTAAAATAGCGTAGCGTCTCATAAAACTCTTCCTTACCGGGCACTTGCTTAGCGACATTAAACTGTCCACCAATTTCACTTATTTTATCAAACAGCTCAACTTTATGGCCTCGCTCACTGGCGTAAACACTAAAAGCTAAGCCTGCAGGGCCTGCGCCAATTACCGCTAATTTTTTCCCTTGGCTTGCGGTGTCAAAGTTAAGTTCAGTTTCGTAACAAGCTCTTGGGTTAACTAAACACGAAGCGCGTTTTTGTTGGAAAACATGATCTAAACAAGCCTGATTACAACCAATACAGGTGTTAATTTCGTCTGACTTATTGGCTGCCGCTTTATTGACAAAATCAGCATCGGCTAAAAATGGTCGAGCCATAGAGACCATATCAGCTTGCCCTGATGCGAGCACTTGCTCTGCCACTTCAGGGGTATTAATGCGATTAGTGGTAACGAGTGGAATAGAAACTTCTTTTTTCATTCGCTCGGTAACCCAAGTAAATGCAGCTCTTGGCACAGAGGTTACTATGGTAGGTACACGTGCTTCATGCCAACCAATGCCAGTATTTATTAGAGTAGCACCCGCTTTCTCCACCGCTTTAGCCATGGTAACGACTTCATCCCAACTATTGCCACCTTCAACCAAGTCCAACATGGATAAACGGAAAATAATAATAAAGTTTTCCCCAACTTTTGCTCTCACCGCTTTAATGGTTTCAATGGCTAAACGCATACGGTTTTCAATACTGCCACCCCATTCATCATCACGTTGATTGGTACGAATACAGGCAAACTGATTAATTAAATAGCCTTCGCTACCCATAATTTCCACGCCATCATAGCCCGCCTTGGCAGCTAGACTAGATGAATGGGCATAGTCTTTTATGGTGCCTTGAATTTGTCTAACCGACATAGCTTTTGGGGTGAAAGGAGTAATAGGTGATTTAACCTTGCTCGGCGCAACACTAAATGGATGATAGGCGTAACGACCCGTATGCAGTAACTGCAAGCATATCTTGGTTGGGTATTTATGCACCGCCTCGGTCACTTGCTTATGCTTGTTTACATGCCAAAAGTGACTTAATTCACTGCCAAAAGGGGCTATTCTGCCGCGCTTATTCGGACTAACACCACCGGTGACAATCAGGCCAACACCACCCTTTGCACGCTCTTCATAAAAAGCCGCTAACTTGGCAAACCCGCCTTTTTCTTCTTCAAGGCCAGTATGCATTGACCCCATTAATGTGCGATTAGCTAATTGGGTAAAACCTAAATCTAAAGGCGCTAGTAAATGTGGAAATGGCTTGTCTACGGTTGAATTTTCAGCTGCATTTGATGTTGTCATAGTAATCCCAATTGGTCGAACCAGATAGCTTAGTTGCTGTTAATTTACCCATCTTTATTCAATAAGGCAAGTTAATTTTGACACCTGTCAGATTGATTAGTATTTTCATATCAAATTGATATTTCTGCTCTGCCAATAATAGTAGTAGAATCCCAGATAATTGGGATAAAGAATTCAATAGTACCTATGAGTCAAAAGAGTATTAACAAAGCAGCACTAATCGCCTTGATCATTAATGAACTCAAGCAAGAGTTAAGTCATGCTATTAGTGCCGCTAATGAAGCACATGCTGCTGCGGTAGATGATCAAAGTGTTGCCGAAACGCAATACGATACACTCGCAATTGAAGCCAGTTACCTAGCAGAGGGGCAATCTAGGCGAGTACAAGAGTTGCAAAGTGCAATGCAAGCTTACCAAGCATTGCCGTTATTAAGTTTTGATGAAACTAAATCAATAAGACAATCCGCTTTAGTGCAGCTTGAAGGTGATAGCAAAGCGCAACACTGGTTTTTTATTGGCCCCGCGGCGGGTGGTTTTCGTTGCCAATTAAATAAACAAAATATAACCGTTATAACTGAGCAATCCCCTATGGGCTTAGCCATGATAGGGAAATACCAAGAAGATGACATTGTGGTTAAACTTGGTAACGGCCAGTTAAGTGATTATATTGCCATAGTGCAATAAAGGATTTTTGACCGCCTTTTGTTTGTCAAAACAATGAAGAGCTATTGACTAGTTGCCGGTTTAAATAGTCCAATTGTGTGTTAATTCTTAAGGCTTTAGGCCTAACTTTTTGTACTTCTTTCACTATTTTTTTTACTGGCCAACCTAGCTCTAGTAGTAATAGCGCAATAACAGTGCCTGTTCTTCCTGTACCGCCTTTACAATGTACTGCGACTACACTTTTATTTTTCAATGCATGTAAGATAACTGATTTATGCTTTGCCCATTGAGACTCAAATGCTGTGCTGGGCGCTTCATCATCAATTATTGGCAACTGCAGCCAATCTATTTGATGTTGGTAACAGATATCGGCCAAAGACAAGGCATTATTCGCAGCCATTTCTTCATCGAACATTAAGGTTAACAACATGGATGTGCCATGTTGTTTTAATTGCTTTATTGATGCTTCAAGGCTGACTGATTTAGTGCCTGGGCAAGGGGTAAATATCAGCTTTGCGCCATTTGGCAAAGCCAATATCTCAACAGGGTGCTTATTCACTGAACAATTTATCTCTTTGCAAAGGTTTAAATCAATTTTGCTATCAATACACTAACAGCTATAACTGAACTCTAACGGTTTGCACAGCATTAGCCGCAATAGTAACGTCAGTGTATTGGCTACCAATTTGCAATGAATAAGTGATAGGCTGTTTAGTGGTATTAAGCAACTGAACACTGAGCAGCTCATTATCATTTATCGCGGCACTTGCGTGCAATGCATCTTTGTCTAAGCCATCTAACTGTTGGTTAACCTGAAGTGCCATATCACCGGGTCTGATGGTTTGACTAAATTGCGATAACACATAATAAATTGGCGTGTAATACACCTCGCCCGTTTCAGTATCAATCATAATTGGCGCACCACAAAAGTTGCCAACGTGATTAGGGCCGCCATTTTTATCGAGCACTATATTCCAATCAATCCATCCCTCAAGCCAGTGATTAAGGCTAACAATAATATTGCGAGCATAACGGTGAACTGGCGTATATATTGGGTGATTTTCAGGCTTTGGTGCCCATGTCGCCGTATAGGCCCAATCAGTGGCATTGTTATTCCACCAAAACTCATCGTTATTAAACCAGTTGGACTCTTTAAAACGCACAGGATCTAGTATCCCTTCGGGTGCATCTTTGCCTAAATCATCAATAGTGCCTTCGGTATGAATAATTGAAAAATCAGGGAATTTTTCATGAACGCGATCAAACACTTCTTCATTTACTTGATCTGTACTTTCATACCAATGCACCGCAGTACCATATACATAGGGAGCAGTTTCTTTGTCTGCAAGTATTTCGTCGGTCCAGTGCTCCATTTCATCACGGTTTTGATCATAAATAAGTAACTTCACGTCTTCATGAGCGCTTGCTTTTAATTTAGGTCCTAAGTGCTCTTTAATAAAAGTACTTTGCGTTTTAGGAGTAAAATGCATGCTTTCCCACTGACCACTGTTACCGTGAGGCTCATTAACAGGGGTAAGCGCCCAGATATCAATGCCTTGTTGTTTGTAAGCATCAAGATATTTAATTAGATAGTCAGCATAAGTAGACACATACTGTGGCTTTAATTGTCCACCCGTTCCTTGATGGTTATTTTCAGCTGTCGGTTTAATATAGTAATCTTCAATATCTTTCATCCAAGGCGGTGCTGTCCAAGCCGAAGCGACAATATTTAAATCCTTATCCACTTGCTTGTTTTTAATAGCATAAGCTTCTTTAATCATGGGTAATAAATCAAAGTGTTCATCTTTAATGCCTGCATGTTCAGCGGCACTAAAACCATCGCTATCGACATCAATATTAAACGACGTTAACTTAGCATCATCTTCAAGCGCTGCGTATGAGTACCTACCGTTAACGGCAAAATCGGTCGCACCAATATGCGTACGAGCTAACGAAAAGTTTGCCCCCTGCTCACCATAAATATTCGCCATCACTTCGGCTCTTTTATCCTTGTCTAAATGCGCTAATACAAACGCTGAAGACTCAGTGAAAGAGGTGCCAATACCGACAATCTTTTGCTTTACTAAATCAGGTCTGACTTCGATAACCTTGCCAGTGGCTATGCCTTGTTTAAAGGTTAAGTTCTGCTGTGGCGCTATTTTGTCGCCCGCTTCACTAGTGAGTAAGATTTCTTTCGTCGTTGAAAGGTTATAATTAGTATTGACAGGTTTTTTACTCACTTGTAATCCTTGATTTTGTTGCCCACAACTAATCAATATCATAGAAAACAAGGCTGTGAGGCTGATAACCTTTATTCGTCTTACGTTCTTATTTGTCATTTTTCAGTGCTCATGTTTTAAAAGTTTAAGCGGGTTAGTAAAGAAGAAAGACTGTTTTAAATCACTGTGACAAGATTAACTTGCCAAACAAACCAGCATCCTTCCAACCACGATCAGGCTCTCCTCCTGGCGCAGACTCTGAGCCGATGAAGTTTTCTCTCAAATCACTGCCATCATTATCACAATAGGCCACCATCAAGCCCATGACTTTGCCGGCTGTCAGTACGATGGGTTGGTTATCTGTTGCGCCGTCTTTGTATTCATCAGTATAAATATCAATACTTAATTCCCAGATCAGCTTCTCACCTTGTTGCTGCCAGCGGCTTTCAACATGGTGCGTATATGATTGAGCCTGTTTATCTGTGCCTATGTCAATCGCTTGATTATCTAACGAAAAGTGATAAGCAAAGGCGTTATGGTTGAACTGGTGCTCACCGCCAGAAAAATCTTCATCTAAAAAGATTTCCAAACAATCATCATCCCAGTACTGCTTTAATGGGTCTCGATGAGAATCAATTAAAATGTCATCGACAATTTCCGCCAATAAATATAATTTTGATGGCGTCCAAACAATTTTGTATCGACCTTGAAAATCTTCTTTGGAATACTCAGGGCCTAACCAGCGTTGATCAAGTGGTTGCCATTTTGCCAATTGCCAAACACTTTCATTGGCAACGCCATCGACTTTTGGCGCATGCTTAGCGAAAGGCGCAAAGTAATTGCTTCGACCTTGATAGTGATTATTATCGGCCGCGTAAGCAGGGAACATAATCAAGGTTATTAACACAATGACGATCATTAGACCAAAATCAATAAACTTATTGTTTGCCATTTTGCACTCTCTTAATGAAAAATCTTCCGCTGTATGTCGCCAATTACATACCAATTGATTCATCATCTAATTAGAATTTACTTATGACAAGCGTGTTACGCTAGAGTGGATTTTTGGTGCGGCAAGACGGACAAAACATGAAGACTTAGAGAGGTGAGGTAATAAGCGTTGTTATTACCTTTACATTTCAGTTAAAAAGCTTTTGATTACCTCGCGGTAATTTCGGCTCACTTTAACTTGATCATATTCCCCTAATTTAAGGAAAAATTCACCTTTAGTATGAGGGATAACTTTCTGAATATAATTAAGGTTTACTATGGTTGAGCGATGCACTCGTTTAAACATTTCAGGATCTAAGTCCTCTAACAAATTTTTCAATGTACAACGCTTAATATGAGTTACGCCCTGAGCATGTAGGCAAACATAATCTCCTGCGGCATCAACCCATTCGATATCTGTTTGCTTTAATAGTGTTATATCATCCCTATCTTTAATCACTATTTTACGTTCAACCTTACCCGCATCAGGCTTAGCTGTGCTAGTACTTTGGGCAATAGCAGGATTAGTATTTTCTCTTTCATTAATGGTATCTATGGCGCTAATGATGCGAGATTTATTGAAGGTTTCTTCGTCAGATTCAAAACGTACCAAAGCACGTTGAACTGCCCGCTGAATACGCTCCTCATCAATAGGCTTAAGAATATAATCAACCGCATGGACATCAAAGGCATCTAAAGCATATTGTTCAAATGCTGTGGTAAACACCACCATAGGCACAATATCAGATTGCAATTTTTTAATAACACCAAAACCGTCTATTCCCGGCATTTGTATGTCTAAAAAAATTAAATCAGGTGCTAGGTCCATAGTCGCTTGAATAGCTTCTCGGCCGTTTTTACATTCTGCAATGATTTCTATGTCAGGTGTTTTAGCTAACTTAGCACGTAAAAAATTAAGCGCTAACGGTTCATCATCAACAATAATTGTTCTTAACTTCGCCATAAACTTAACTCACCATTTTTGAGTTTTGCACTTGCTTGCCGATATTGGTTTCATCAATGCTTTCGATAGGAAGCTTAATTAAAGTCTTTAAACCGCCTGATGGAATAATACTGATATTAAAGACATAATCATTTGAATACAACACTTTAAGTCTTTCATCTATATTTCGCAAACCAACTCCTCGGCTTGTTTTTCCTTTTATTTTATTTCTATCAACGCTTGTCCCTGCGCCTGTATCACTTAACTCTAACACTAACCTATCTTCAACTACATCGGCGATAAGACTTATGGTGCCGCCTTCTTCGTTTTGGGCAATAACATGTTTCATTGAATTTTCAATAATAGGCTGAAGTAGCAAACTTGGAATTAGCGCTGACTTTGCTGATTCAGAAATTTGAAAATCTAATTTTAGCCGATCACCAAAACGGGTTTTTTCTATTTCTAAATATAAGTTAAGTGCCTTAATTTCAAATGCTAATGCTATTTTAGTATCGGGATTATTATCCAAAGAATAACGTAAGAACTTACTTAACTGTACTGTCATCTGTTGAGCTTTTTCTGCGCACTCAGCTTCAATCAAAGAGTTAATGGCATTGAGGGTATTACACAGAAAGTGAGGATTAAGTTGATAACGTAGCATTTTAATTTTCGCATCTCTTGCTACTGATTGGGCACTGAGCCTTTTTAATAACTCTGACTTTGCTTCCGCTTCTTTTTTGAGCATAATTTTATGCTCAAACTGCAACAGTTGATAGTAACGTATGCCATGAAAAAAGCCTGTCCAGCAAAAATAAATAAAGATACTACTAAAAAACCAGCCGCCAAATTCGCTCCAATGACCCTCAGTGCCTACTAGTTTGATGTATAGCTCTATTCTGATAGCCGTCCAAAGAAATGAAATGGATAATACCGAGGCAATGCTTATTAATACTCGCTTAAAAATAGGAGTATGCCAGCAACGCATAGAAATCCAATAAAGGGGTAGCGAAAAAATAATGCCTATAACAGATTGCCAAAAGGTGTGACTAAGGTGTGCAACATCTATTTGAACATACCAAAGCGTTAACGAAATTAAGCTAATGAATGAAACAAAAGACCAAAAACAGGCCTGCAAAACCCAAAATAGGTTAACTGGATTTTTTAATATTGCATTTAATTTTCGTTGTAAAAAGTTTTCCGGCATAGCACCTCCAGCCTCTAACTAGTCATACTACCCCTTCACAAACAAATGGTCGAATAAAAACATCCCATCCATCGCTTATACAGACCGCTTCACCTCAAATAAGGTGAAGCATGCTAATAATTAAAATTAACAAAGCAAAATATTTAAAGGCTAGGCAACAATATTATGCTTATTAATACTAGGGGCTGTTGATCTTTCGAGATTGTTTTTGCAGCGTTTTGTTGGGTATTTATACAAGGCAGAGTCTTTGTAATGTGGTTGTTCCACATAAAAAGGCGATAACGCCGTAAAAATGACCAACAAACGCTGTCCGAAGGATTCGGCTAAAAACGTTTTACTCTTTGTTGAGTAGTATTTGCTTAGAGTGACTAGGCTA
>JAPHTO010000108.1 GCA_026196955.1 Colwellia sp.
CTTCACAACATCAATAGTTTGTGGGAAAACATCGCTTGAAATAAAGAAAAGGTTAGACTTTTTATTTTTAGACACACGCTTAGCAAGTGCCATTGCTTCTGCGGCGGCAGTACCTTCATCCAATAAAGATGCGCTGGCTAATGGCAGACCGGTAAGATCAATACACATTTGCTGATAGTTAAGTAGTGACTCTAAACGACCTTGCGCGATCTCTGGCTGATAGGGTGTATAAGCCGTATACCAACCTGGGTTTTCAAGTACGTTACGGGCAATAACATTAGGCGTTAAGGTTGGGTAGTAGCCCAAGCCTATGTATGAGGTATTTATTTTATTTAAGTTAGCAACAGCTTTTAAATCAGCCAAGGCTTGCACTTCTGTTTTGCTATCACCAATGGCAGGTAATTGTGATAAACGAATATCATTTGGCACAATCTCATCAATTAAGCCATCAACAGATTCAGCACCAATATCGTTAAGCATGGCTTGAGTTTGCGATTCACTTGGGCCGATATGGCGACGAATAAAGTCTTGTGTTTGTTCTAGCTCAGCGAGTGAGTTAACAGGTGATTGAGAAGTCATAACAGTTTCACTTAAATAATTTTACAAATAAAAAGAAAGCCTCATATTCTTATAAGAAGAAAGAGGCTTCAATGTGCTTTAGCTAAAAAGTCATCATTTTCGTAAACAATCAGTTTTTAGGCAAGGCGCTGAAGTTGTGAGTCTACTGAGCTTAGTGTACTAAGTGATTTAGACGAATAACAAAAGCAACGCAGCATAAAAGCTGAGTGTGACCGAAAATTAATCTTCGTCGATAGAGTTCTTATAACCTTCAGCATCTAGCAAGTTGTCTAACTCGCCAGCATCTTCCATTTTAATTTTGAATAACCAGCCGTCACCAAAAGCGTCAGAGTTAACTAGCTCTGGTGAATCTTCCAAGTCTTCATTTACTTCAACAATTTCGCCCGATACAGGTGCGTATATGTCTGAAGCGGCTTTTACTGATTCTGCAACACAGATATCATCGCCTGTGCTCACTTCATCACCTACATCAGGTAATTCAACAAATACCATGTCACCTAAAAGATCTTGTGCATGTTCAGTGATACCGACAGTAACAGTACCGTCGCCTTCGTTGCGTACCCACTCATGAGAAGTAGCATATTTTAATTCTGAAGGAATATTGCTCATTTTTATTTTCCTATTGGTTAAATTCTTACTATTAATTATTCAATTAGCTGCTCATTTAATATAGAACATCTAGTATTATTTTCAATTAAAAAACCTTTTTACCATTACGGACAAAACTAGGCTTAGTTACCTGAACTTTCACTAGTTTTTTACGCATTTCAACTTCTACAGTATCGCCAACTTTTACGCTGCGAGGAACACGTGCTAAAGCAACACTGTGACCTAATGTAGGAGAAAAAGTACCTGAGGTAATTTCGCCGTTACCAAATTCAGTAACAACTACTTGATGAGAGCGCAACACGCCCTTCTCTTCTAATACTAAACCAACAAGCTTAGGTTGTGTGCCTTCAGCTTTTTGAGCTGTTAATACATCACGGCCAATAAAGTTACGATCTTCTGGCTCCCAGCTAATAGTCCAAGCCATGTTAGCTGCTATGGGTGAAACCGTTTCGTCCATATCTAAACCGTAAAGGTTCATACCAGCTTCTAAGCGCAAAGTATCACGAGCACCTAAGCCACAAGGTATAACACCAGCATCAATTAATTTTTGCCAAAAATCTTCTGCAACACTGTCAGGCACAATAATTTCGTAACCATCTTCACCTGTGTAGCCAGTCGTTGCGATAAACAAATCGCCTACTTGCACACCAAAAAATGGCTTCATGCCTTCAACGGCGGCATTTTGCTCTGTTGTTAATAAGGTAGCTACCTTGGCTTTTGCTTCTGGGCCTTGCACAGCAATCATGCCAAATTCAGGGCGCTCGGTAATAGTGATATCAAAACCGGCTGACTGTTTTGTCATCCAGGCAAGATCTTTTTCACGTGTTGCTGAATTTACCACTAAACGGTAGTTTGTTTCTGAAAAGAAGTAGATAATTAAATCATCAATCACGCCACCAGCTTCATTTAACATACCGGTATAAAGCGCTTTACCAGCAACGGTTAATTTCGCAACATCATTAATAACCAAACGACGTAGAAAAGCTTTTGCATCACTACCTTGTACATCAACAATAGTCATATGAGATACGTCAAACATACCTGCATTTTGACGAACAGCATTATGCTCTTCAATTTGAGAGCCATAATTAATGGGCATTTCCCAGCCGTGAAAATCGACCATTTTAGCGCCAGAGGCTAAGTGTTTTGCATGTAATACGGTTTTATTAGTCATAATATCTACCTAAAGAGTGACAAACAGAAAACAATGGCAATAATTATAGCCGTTGAAGTCTGCTGATTCAACAAACACCCTAGCCATTAAACAAATATAAAACCAACTTAATAAATAAAACAGAATTATATTTTTAAAACACACTAAAATAAAAATTTATCCCTAAACATCAGTCCTGATTAAGAGAATAGCTGAGATAAATTTTATAACTTTTTTTAGAAGTTTTTATGTACAGGTAGTCAATGTAGTTATTTAGCGGTTATAACAAAATTGCTCATACTTATTTGGCTACCATTTTAACCACCTTCAACGCCCTGATTGCGTTAAAGGACAATTACTGGGCTAACATTCGCTACAGTAGTTTTTGCTTAGCGATTGCCGGCAAGTCACTTTTTAGTCCAAGCGCCTGCTCTATCAATAGTTTTTTAGCCGGTTTGAGATTATCCAGTAAACTCATACCGATACCACGCAGTAATTTAAAACCACTTTGTTGCACTGAGAATGTTTGCTTGATTGCTTCCATTGCAGCAATCATTTCTGTCGCTTCAGATTTTCGATAACGAGAAAAAGCTTTTAGCGTTTTTGGATCGGCTAAATCTTGATCTTCTGTTAACTGTGTCAAACTTTCTGCCAACGCTGCGGCATCGAGTAAGCCTAAGTTAACCCCCTGACCCGCTAACGGATGTATGGTGTGCGCTGCATCGCCAATAAGAACCATACGCTCTTTAACAAAATCTTGTGCTAAACGCATGGTTAATGGGTGAGTAAAGCGATCGCTTACTAACTCAACAGTCCCCAATTTACCGTCACTTGCCGCAGTTAACGCTTTGGAAAAATCAATGGCTGAGAGCTCAGTTAAGCGCTTTGCATCATCTGGTGACGTTGAATAAACAATAGAGCAAATATCACCGCCGTTTGGGAATAGCGGTAAAAAAGCGAGTGGACCAGTAGGTAGAAACACCTGCCAAGCGGTATTGTTATGCCCTTGTGAACATTTCACGGTAGCGACAATGGCGTGATGATCATAATCGCGGGTGATCATTGGCACATCCATTTGCTTTCTGAGCCATGAATTTGCACCATCAGCACCAACCACTAACTTAGCAATGATTGGTATTTGTGGAGTACCGTCAGCTGTAGTATCAAAACTTGCAAACACTTCACTTTCGCCTGAGGCAATATTCGCCAACCTAGTTTCAGTGAAAAAACTAATTCCCTCATCTGCTTGAGCTTTTTCCCACAAAGCATTACGAATAATTTTATTTTCAATTATCCAACCTAAGTGGTCATTTTTTGGAAAGCTATTTAAATCGTCCACTGAAAATTCAAGCTTACCAATGCCAGCTTTATCCCAGATGTGCATATGCTGATAGGCTTGGCTACGCTTCTCTAGTATTGTTGACCACACATCTAGATGTTCAAAAATTGTTTTGCTGGCGACGTTTATGGCACTCACACGTACCTCGGGATCGTCGGTTAACTCAGTAACTGGTAAAGTGTCAGCAATGGCAATGGATAACTGGGTACTTTTTCTTAATGCTAAGGCTAAAGTCAAGCCAACCATGCCTGCACCAACAATTAATAAATCAAATTTTTGCATGCTGTTTTAATATCCCATTAACTTATTAACTAACGCATTTTTTAGCGGTGAAAAATAATTCATGACCTTTAACCCTATGTTTCTGCCGGCAATGAGTGGTGGTAAATCATTGGCAAAAAAAGTCACCAGTGAGTCGGTTAACTCAATAACTTGTTTTTGATCGACTTGACGCTGCATCGCATATTCATTTAGTAAGGCAAAATTGCCCATATCACTATCTGTTTTTACATGACTTTCAAGTAAATCAGCCATTAATTGCACGTCACGTAACCCTAAATTAAAACCCTGCCCTGCAATAGGGTGAATGGTATGAGAGGCATTACCCACTAAAGCCATTCGATGATAGGTTTGCTGCTGTGCTTGCAATAACACCAAGGGATAAACATCTCGCTTGCCCACATGCGTTATTGCGCCTAACCAGCTGCCAAATGCCTGCTCAAGTTGCTGCTTAAACGCTTCATCAGACAAAGCAAGCACGGCTTCACTTTGCTCAGGTGTCATGGTCCAAACCAAAGAGCATCGGCTTTGACCATTAAGCTCGGTGAGGGGGAGCATGGCAATGGGGCCAAAGTCAGTAAATCGCTCAAAGGCTTTATTTTGATGGGATTTTTCAGTGGCCACATTAGCAATTAAGGCGACTTGCTGATAATCACTATGGCTCACCTTAATTCCTGCCATTTGCCGACAAGGAGAGTTAGCACCGTCACAGGCAAGTAGCAAACTTGCCTCTAGAGATTGCCCTGAATTTAGTTCGACATTGACTTTGCTCGCATCATCATTTGACTGCCAATTGATATTGCAAATGCCATCAGGGCTAAACCAATGCACATTACTTTTTGTGGCTAACTCTTTTAGTAATCCTTTGCCAATAAGCGCCATTTCAATCACATAACCTAAAGCAGACACGCCATGCTCTGGTGCTTCAAGCCGAGCTTTTCCGTAATGACCACGATCTGAAATATCAATTTTTTCAATGGCGCAGGCATCACGGCTCAAGTGTTGCCAGACAGACAATTGCTCGAGATAAGCAGCACTACCATGTGACAATGCTAAAACACGATCATCAAACAAAGGCACGGATGTTTTTTGCTGGTTAACTTGGTTAGCTTCAACGATGGCAATAGATAATAAACTACCATCAAGCTTAGTTAATTTTGCTAAGCTCAACGCCATTAAACAGCCTGATAGACCACCACCCGAAATAATAACGTCGAAATTGCTTTTGTTTTTATCCATTCGTTTTTCTTTTCATTTTACATCTATAACAAATAGCGTTGATTTTACTTTTCCATCAAGGCTTCAATATCAGCAATAGTTTCAGGTGTATTAACGGTTAGGTTTTCATAGCCTTGCTGCGTAACAACAATGTTATCTTCAATACGAATACCAATACCGCGCCACTGCTTGGCTAATTCCATATCATCAAGCGGCATATACAAGCCTGGCTCTATGGTTAACACCATACCTGGAGCAAATTCACGACACTGCTCTTTATTGTCATTAATATGATAATCACCCACATCATGTACATCTAAACCAAGCCAGTGACCTAAGCCATGAATGAAATATTTTTTGCAGGCTCTTTCTGCTATTAATTCAGCTAAATCACCGGTAATAATGCCTAAATCAAACAGACCTTTAGTTAAACACGCATTCGCTATGTCATTTAGCTTGGCAAACGTAACCCCTGGTTTAATGGCAGCAAGAACTTGATTTTTTGCGTCGAGCACCAGTTGATATAACACTTTTTGCGGCTCAGTAAATTTACCACTCACAGGAAAAGTACGAGTAATATCAGCCGCATAGCCAGATAACTCACCTCCGGCATCAATAAGCAGTAAATCATTATCAACTAATGACTCATCATTATCCGTATAATGCAAAATGTTGGCGTTATCGCCACCAGCAACAATAGTGGCATAGGCAGCATAGCGAGCGCCGTGGCGAGCAAATTCATGCAGTATTTCATTTTCTATTTGATATTCAAACAAGCCTGCTTTTGTTTTTTGCATGGCTCTTTGATGCGCCAAGCCTGATATGAAATTGACTTGCCGCATTAACTCAATTTCATTATGACTTTTAATCAAACGTAAATCGTCAACAATAGGGCTAGCGTCAGTTAAATGAGCTGGCACTTTCACCCCTTGGCGTATTTTTGCTCGCACTTGTGCTAAATAAGTAAAAATCTGCGCAGATAGTTTTTCATCATCAAAAGCAAAATACACTTGGCTCATACCTGCAAGATATTGCGCGACTAATTCTTCTTGCTCTTCAAGTGTAAAACACTGATCAAATTGATAATGCTGACAAGCCTTCTCTTGACCAATGCGGCGACCATGCCAAATCTCATGCATTTTATCTTTTGGTAGTGAAAATAAAATACTCTGCTCACACCCTGACTTTTTAATCAGCAGCAGCATAGCATCAGGCTCATTAAAACCGGTTAAATAATAAAAAGTTTTATTTTGACAAAAAGCGTACTCAGTATCATTACTGCGAGTCACTTCCTTTGCGGCGTTGAAAAAAGCAACGCTATTGTCTGCCATTTTTGCAAAGAATTTTTTTCTACGGGTTACAAATTCACTCATTGGTAGCGCTGCAATACCCGGTAAAACTTGATTTGTCATGATGCATTCCTAGTGAACAGTCGTGTTCGAACTACCTGTGCCTGAGGCCGTTGGTAAACTACCTAGCTCACTAAAACACAACAAGGCAGAAATACGTACATATTCGCTAATTTCAAAAAATGCCTGTTCAGTATCTTCGTCTTCTTCCATTTCATCAGAAAGGTTGGCAATTTCAGAAAAATCGGTCAGTACTTCTTTCACTTCACTTGAGTTCACAGGGTTATCTTTTTGCTGTAAGCCAAATCCCAAATTAAACCCTTGCACCCAAACTCCCAACGCATGACCACGCTCAACCAACGAATCATCATCATCAGGCAACATCAACTGAAAAGTATAGGTATCATCAAGAATGTCTGTCCATAGCTCACTGAACATCTGCTTCACCAGCAATTTAACCGCCTTTGGAAAACCTTCGCTTCCTTGAGGTGAGAAATCTAACAAGTCATCTAACATGGCGATATAACCTTGATCTTCAAAGGCAAAACCTGCACAAATTAAGCCGGTTAAAACACCATGAACTTCACTGGCATGGACTTTTACATTTTCAGTTGTGATCACGGCTTGAGCGCTTGCAAAATCAAGCTTTTCATTAGCGGGAGAATTTTTTGTCATGGTGAGACTCTATATTGAGAAAGATCTTTGATGCTATCCTAACATTGACCTACTTAAAAGGCATGAAAAATCATAGAAAAGTAGCCATTTACTTGCAACAAGAGATCAGCACAGTTATAGTGCGAATAATAGCTATATAGTTCAAAAATATTGGAATTTTTCTGCTGATGACTCAACGCACTGTTGAAATTAATGTTACCGATCGCAAACTGAAAGTTGCCTGTCCTATCGGGCAAGAAACGGCATTGCTCAGTGCGGCAGCAGAATTAAGTGATCGTTTAGCAAAAGCGAACAGTAGCAAGTCGATTGCCACACCTGAGCAAGCTATGTTAATGACGGCGCTCAATTTAGCCAATGAATTGTTAACGACCAAGCAGCAACTCATAGCCGAGCAAGAAGAAAACAAAGAAAAGATTGCCCTGTTACAATCAACAATAGAACAAGCCCTTAGCCCTAAAGCTAATAAACAAGCCTAAATTTGATTCCTCAAAACTCATTTTGACAAAGACTTGAGCCGCGATACTTAGCTCTACATAAACAAAAATTTAACCCGTGATAAAGCAATAAACGGCACTTTTACTCGAAAGTTCTGATTAGCAATCATGACAACCCTAACCAATTTTTCGATATGCTCACGATAGCAACAGAAAACGCTTAATTACAGAGCACTTAGCTCTTACCAGTGAAAAAACACTTAATTCAGCTGAGTTTTTAGCTATAATAGTTCTGTCTTCTGGGGTGTTTGCAGCGAACTACGTCCCTGAGCCGATAAGTTTTACCTTAGGAAATTGACTATTAGCTATTGTGCAAGCCCGGCACGTATCGGGAAGCCTACGGTTAGTATGATATTTCCGCCCTGAACACACGGTGTTCAGGACTATTGTAAGCTGCGGCGCTCTGGAAGTCATTATCCCTTCAATTAACACTATTTATTCCCGACGAAACCTACAAAAAATGACATTTCCGCGCACTCTCTAGAAATACACACGGTGTTCAGGACTATTGTAAGCTGCGGCGCTCGCGTAACTATTTGGAAGTCATTATCCCTTCAATTAAAAGTTATTTTATTTTTCGCTCAGGTTTAGGGATTTTCTCTTTCAAACGTTGACGATAATTCGATTTTGCTAACAGTTGTAAATCTTCAACCTGATCACTTTCATCGACAATTTCACGTCCTAGAAAGGTTTCAATGGCATCTTCTAATGAAACCACGCCAGCAGTTTGACCAAAATGATCTTCGACAATAAACAAGTGCTCTTGCCGCTTTATAAATAAATCTAACAGTTTTAATACCGGAAGACTTTCAGACACACGACCAATGGGAGCGGCAATAGATTTAACAGTATTCTCGCCTTGGTTTTCTCGCTCTTGCTCATACAGTGGTGCTTTTAAAATAACGCCCGTAATAGTATCAATAGTTTCATGGTAGATAGGTATACGAGTAAAGTTAGCCGTTTTTTCGTTCGATATCGCCTGCGTCACAGAGGTATTCTCATCAATAGCATGTACAACACTTCGTGGCGTTAAAATATCTTCAGTCTTAACATCTCTTAACTTTAAAATATTTTCCACCAACTGACTTTCTTGACTATCTAAAGTGCCACCTTTATGACTTAACGCCGCAACAGTAAGTAACTCTTCTCTCGTGATAACCTCGCGTTTACCGCTACTAAATAGGCGGGTAAGTAAAGAAGAAAGCCAAACAAAGGGATAAACCAGTTTAACTAAAAATGCAATAACATAAGCGGAAGGTATAGCCAAACGTCGCCAAAAAGTTGCCCCTAATGTTTTAGGTATAATTTCAGAAAGATATAAAATGGCTAAGGTTAATAAAAAGGCTATGAGGGTTTCTTTTTGCTCACCAAAAATTCGAATTGCTTGTGCGCCGACACCCGCTGCGCCCATAGTGTGTGCAAAAGTATTAAGAATTAAAATACTGGATATTGAATGATCTAACTTGCCTTTTACTTGCGCGAGCATTTTAGCCCCCGATGCATTATCAGCTAACTTTTGCGCAACAAAAGTAGGCGTAACAGAAAGTAAAACAGCTTCTAAAATAGAACATAAAAAAGAGACACCAATAGCAACAACAAGGTAGGTTATGAGTAAAGTCATGTTTGGATCTTTCAATCCCTATAAAAAGTATTATCAATAAATATTATAGTACTATATCGTCACTACTGTTTAAACGCACTTATCATCACTTAAACTCAATATTTATTTGTTAACTTTCTATTTTTTGGGATTTATACTGTCCAAACTCAGGTCGTGGTAAGCGCTCTAAAATAGCGTATAAATATATCACCACCAATGATAAGCCTGCGCCAGACATAAATAACCAATAGCCGCCAAAATGATCTAAAATCATGCCGCCACCAAGCGGCGCAAAAGCAAAACCTAACTCATAAATTGATGCTGCACCAAAGTAGGCACCACGCAAGTGATCTGGCGCAAGCCTATCTATATGTACATTCATCGTTGGAAATAAAATGGCTTCAGCCAAACTCATCACAACAACAGCGCCTATCCAGCCCCAAAACAAAGTAAGAGGATTAACTGCAAGCCAAACTTGAGAGCACATCAGTAAAACTAAACCCACTTGAATTCTTGCCACTAACGATAATCGTGCCATTAATCTAAGCAAAACAAACTGCGTAGAAATGATCACTAAAGCATTCGTGAAAATAAGTGATGAAATCAATTGCAGTAAATCAGGTACTTTTGCACGTGTTAAGTACTGAATGAGTGAGCTGTCCATTTGCGCATAAATAAACATGCACAAGACGTTAGCAAAAATTAAACATTGAAATAACTTGTCTGCTGATAGCGCAGTAATAATTTGTTGCCGCGTAACGGGCTCGTCTTTTGTCTCGAGTTTAGTCGCTGAGTCTTCTTTATTTACATGATTTCGTTCATGAGATTTAAAGCCCCAATGTAGTAAAACTAACAACAATGCAAAAGCAACAGCCGTAATATTAAAGCTTGATTGTTCACCAGTTAAACCAAGCCAAACGCCAAACATAGGCCCGATAGCACAACCAACATTAACAGCAAAATATAGTGCCTGCATCGCTAATTCGCGTGTTTTAGTGTCACTAATTATATCGCCAATTAACGCAGAGGTGAGTGGCCGCCACAAGGCTGTTGCAATAGAGCATAGGGTGATCACAATGGCATAACCACTAATAGAGTCAACTTGGGCAAGTAGCATAAATGAAACAATATATAGCAGGCCACTTGCATACATTAGCTTATTTCGACCGAAGCGATCTGATAAAGCACTGCCGATAAAACTAACCAGAACCGAGACAACCGCCGCCGTAGAAAGTATTAAGCCGACTTCTGTTGCTGATAAAGCAAATTTTTCATACAAAATAACCGCTAGAAACGGCCATACCATATAGTAACTGCCTCGCGTGATAAACGAGCCAAACAATAAAATCCACATTAACGGTGGAAATTGTTTTAACCGAGACAATGACACATCACTTTTCACGTACTTTCCTTAAAAGAGTGTTAACCGCTACTATGCTAACAGCTCACAACGCATTATGTAAACATAAAACTTTACTTATATAATGCCCTGCCTATTTTTATTTGTTTTCATTGTTTTTAAATAAATTTAAGCCATTTAGACGTCTAGGCGTAAAAAAGCTAGAAAAATTGCTTTTATGATAGTAGAATCGGCTCATCATAATATTACTGTCAATGTTCTATATTTATCGCAGTTTGTTTTAACTGAACGACCATTATCATTGATTAAGTATTAAGCGTTAAAATTCAAACTGTTGAGGATTTATGTCTACACACTTTTTTACTTCAGAGTCAGTTTCTGAAGGTCATCCAGATAAAATTGCCGATCAAATTTCTGATGCGGTTTTAGATGCCATCATTGCCAAAGATAAATTCGCTCGTGTTGCCTGCGAAACTATGGTTAAAACTGGTGTAGCAATTATTTCAGGCGAAGTAAGTACCGATGCTTGGGTAGATTTAGAAGCGATTACCCGTAATGTTATCAGTGAAATTGGTTACACTTCTTCTGATGTCGGCTTTGATGGTGAAACGTGCGGTATTATGAACTTAATAGGTCAGCAGTCACCAGAAATTGCTCAAGGTGTTGATCGTAGTAAACCAGAAGATCAAGGTGCTGGCGATCAAGGTTTAATGTTTGGTTATGCGACTAATGAAACTGAAACCTTAATGCCCGCGCCACTTTACTATTCACACCGTTTAGTAGAGCGCCAAGCAGAAGCACGTCGTTCAGGTGTGCTACCTTGGTTACGTCCTGATGCTAAATCACAAGTGACTTTTGTTTATGAAGGCAATAAACCCGTCGCTATTGATACTGTGGTGTTATCAACTCAACATAATCCAGAGATCAAACAAGAAGATTTAGTGGACGCTGTTATGGAGAATATTATCAAGCATGTTCTGCCAGAAGAGTTATTAACCAAAAACACTAAATACCATATCAACCCAACGGGTCGATTTGTTATTGGTGGTCCAGTTGGTGATTGTGGTTTAACAGGCCGTAAAATTATTGTAGATACTTATGGCGGTATGGCACGTCATGGTGGCGGTGCTTTCTCAGGTAAAGATCCATCAAAAGTTGACCGAAGTGCTGCTTATGCCGGTCGTTATGTCGCTAAAAATATTGTCGCGGCAGGTCTTGCAGATCGCTGCGAAATTCAAGTGTCATACGCCATTGGTGTTGCTGAGCCAACGTCTATTTCTGTTGACACTTTTGGCACTGGAAAAGTCAGTGAAGAACGTTTAGTTGAACTCGTACGTGAACATTTTGATTTACGTCCATTTGGCATTACTAAAATGTTAGACTTGTTACATCCAATGTATCAACAGACAGCAGCCTACGGACATTTTGGTCGTGAGCCTTTTGAAATGACAGTAGGTGATGACACCTTCACTGCTTTCAGTTGGGAAAAAACAGATAAAGCCGATGATTTACGCAGATCTGCTGGCTTATAACTGCACCTTTACTTTTCTTAACACAAAAAAATGAAAACCAGCATTCGAATTCAAGTGCTGGTTTTTTATTTCCTAAAACTAAATACTTGATAGCTAGCATTGTTTTTTACCCCTTCTGCCCTTATCTTTTAAGCATCATCAACGAAAGCTTTAAGCTAAATTAAAAGATATGCCTAAAACCCGCATTTATCAAAACAGTGAATTTGTTATAAACGAAACGGTGAAATTATCTGATGACGCCTTTGGTCATATTGTACGCGTATTACGTTTAACTGAAGGAGATGAAATAGCGATTTTTAATGGCCGAGATGCTTATCAATACACAGCAAAACTCATTGACGTTAAAAAGAAACATGCGAGTATTGCAGTCATAGAGCAAAAAAGCATAAATAATGAATCACCACTAAATATTCACTTAGGACAAGGAATTTCTCGTGGTGATCGCATGGATTTCACATTACAAAAATCTGTAGAGCTAGGCGTAAATAAAATTACACCGCTATTTACCGAGCGATGTGGTGTGAAATTATCGAACGAACGTTTAGCAAAAAAGCGTGAACAATGGCAAAAAATAGTCATTAGTGCCTGCGAGCAAAGTGGTCGTTGTATTGTACCTGAAGTGGCTCAACCCATGCTGTTACAAGACTGGTTACAACAAGAAACCAGTGCGCTTAAACTAAATTTACACCCGAAAGCTGAGCATTCCATTATGACACTACCAATGGATAGAGCTAATGACAGCCAACGCGTAAGGCTACTTATTGGCCCTGAAGGTGGGTTAAGTGACGAAGAAATAGAACAAGCAAACAAGGCTGACTTTAAAGACATTTTACTTGGCCCAAGGGTATTAAGAACCGAAACAGCCGCACTTACAGCGATTACAACTCTACAGTGTCGCTTCGGCGATTTAGCATAAAATTATGACGATTTACTTCAACTAAGTCGTTAAAAATATAAAGATAGGATAGAAAATGACACAAGCGAAAAAAATAAAACTCGGCATAGTAATGGATACGATATCAGCGGTTAAAGTTGCTAAAGACTCTTCTATGGCTATGATGTTAGAAGCGCAAAAACGTGGCTATGAAATTTATTACATGGAGATGCAAGACTTGTATCTTGACCGTGGTGAAGGCCGAGCAAGCACGCAAAAAGTGAAAGTATTTGATGATGCCAATCACTGGTATGAATTATCAGACCCACAAGATATTGCCCTAAGCGATCTTGATGCTATTTTAATGCGCAAAGATCCCCCCTTTGATACCGAATATATTTACGCTACCTACATGCTCGAGCGTGCAGAAGAGGCAGGAACACTCATTGTTAACAAGCCGCAAAGCCTACGCGATTGTAATGAAAAACTATACACGGCTTGGTTTGCCGACTTAACTCCGCGTACCTTAGTGACCAGAAATGATAATCAAATACGTGCTTTTCACCAAGAGCTAAAAGATATTATTATCAAGCCATTAGATGGCATGGGCGGCTCATCAATTTTTCGCATCAAAGAAAATGATGCCAACGTTGGCGTGATCATAGAAACCCTGACCAATCATGGTCAACAATACGCCATGGTGCAAGAGTACATGCCTGAAATTGTCGATGGCGACAAACGCATACTTATCGTGAATGGCGAGCCTATGCCTTATTGCTTGGCGCGCATTCCAGCCATGGGCGAAACCCGTGGTAATTTAGCCGCAGGTGGCCGAGGTGTTGCAAGGCCGCTTAGTCCAAGTGATAAGCTGATCGCCGAAACTATCGCACCTGAGTTGAAAAAACGCGGCTTATACTTTGTCGGGTTAGATATTATTGGCGATAAAGTCACTGAAATAAATGTGACTAGCCCAACGTGTATACGCGAAATAGAAGCTGCTTACCCGATTAATATTAGCGGAAAATTAATGGATGCGATTGAAGAGAACATAAAGCAGTAATCGAGAAGGTATGACAATATATTGAGGGTAATACTGATACTGAATTACCCATCGATGTCATTTTTAACATAGCAAGGCGCGAGAAAGCGAACGATAAATAGGTGAATAAATGCAAACATTAGAAAATCAATTTTTAATTGCTATGCCTTCATTAGGAGACGATTACTTTAATAAAACCGTCACCTATATTTGCGAGCATAATGATGAAGGTGCCATGGGGCTAATTATCAATATGCCAGTTAATATCACCTTGCATGATTTATTAAAGCAAATTGAAGAAAATGATCAAGAAGACAAAGCGCAAGATGCTACGGGTAAAGAAGCCGATGACGTTGAAGCCAAACAGCTTGAGCATGAAAACACACCTGACTTTCCTGAAAATCTGCATTTAAAACATAGCTTAGAGCAACTGGTACTCTCTGGGGGTCCTATTTCTCAAAACCGTGGCTTTGTGCTTCACCGTACACAATCAGGTTGGAAAAGCTCCCTTGCGCTTAGTGAAGAGATCATGATCACCACCTCTAAAGATATTTTAATGGCATTAGGCACAGAAAAGGCGCCTGAGCAGTTTATGGTTACTTTGGGCTACGCAGGCTGGGGGCCAGGTCAGCTAGAAGCAGAGCTGCAAGCTAATTCTTGGTTAACCATTGATGCAGACAGTGATATTTTGTTCAATACTCCCATTGAGCAACGTTGGCAAAAAGCGACTGAGAAGTTAGGCATCAATATTGCCCATTTATCATCAGATATTGGTCATGCATAACTTCCGTTTTCGCAATAAGTACTGAGAAATAACGTGTCAAAAAGCCCAAAGAAAGCAATAGGTCAACGTACCATCATAGGTTTTGATTTTGGTAAAAAATTCATTGGCGTAGCTGTCGGTCAAGAAATCACTGGCAGTGCTTCACCGCTTGGCTCAATTAAAGCCAATGACGGTATTCCACATTGGGAGTCTCTCGCCAGTTATTTAACCGAATGGCAACCCGATCTCATTGTCGTTGGCCTTCCTCTAAATATGGATGGAAGTGAACAACAGCTCACTAAAGATGCCAGAAAATTTGGTAATCGCGTCGCTGGCCGTTTTGGTTTAAAAGTTGAATTTCAAGATGAAAGATTGACCACTGCAGATGCCAAAGAGCAACTCTTCTCTCGAGGTGGTTATAAAAATTTGAAAAAAGACAATATCGATGCTGAATCGGCACGACTCATTATTGAAAGTTTTTTTGAACAAACTTACCAATAACTTTTACCAATAATCTAGTGCAATACCTCATCTTATGAACATACTTGCTATTATTTCGCCTTTAATAGTCGTAGCCTTGCTTGGTTATGTTTGCACAAAAAGCCGATGGTTAAGTAAAGAGCAACTCAGCGCCTTAAGCAAATTCACCTTTTCAATTAGTATTCCCGCCTTTTTGTTTTATCAAATGGCTAAGGCTGACTTTAGTGAGCAAGTCAGTCCACAATTATTTGCCGCATTTTATCTTCCCGTATTAGCATGTTACGCCATCGCCTGGTTTATTAGCTATTATTTTTACCAAGATAGACTGGCCAATAATATTGAAAATACTCATAAAAATAACAGTGCTGCATCGGCTGTTTTTGCCTTGGGTGCGAGTTATTCCAACACCATCATTGTCGGATTACCTGTGCTGCTTTCAGCAATAGGTGAACAAGTAATTGCCATTATTTTCTTAATTGTCACTTTTCATAGTGCCATGTTGTTTGCATTAACCAGCGCTATAGCAGCAAGAGCAAATGCGAAAAATAATACCCATAAACTCAATGGTTTTACCTTCATTAAACAAACTCTAAACAACCCGCTGATCATCAGTATATTATCTGGCTTATTAGTAAACCTTTCTGGTATCGTTTTGCCTGCTTTTATACAAGAGAGCTTAGCGTTAATTTCCAAACCTGCTATTGCCTTGGCATTATTTATTTTAGGCGCTTCACTCGCGTTTTATCAGGTAAAGCAAGAACTTAAATTCATTACTATTGCTTGCATGATAAAACTGATGCTTTTGCCGTCACTCGTCTTTCTAACAGCACATTACCTGTTCAACCTTGAAGCGATTACCGTCACCGTTTTAGTCATGCTAAGCGCTTGCCCTACAGGGGTAAATGCTTATTTAATTGCAGCAACACACCAGCAGCATCAACAAACTGTCGCGGGCACGGTTGTGTTAAGTACCCTTATTAGCATAATCACCATACCTTTATGGTTAAGCTTTCTTTTATAAATCTGGCATTTTCTCTGTTAGTAAATCAACTAAACATCTCACTTTGGGTGATAAGTGCTTTCGGCTGGGGTAAATAGCATAGACATTAATGTCTGGTGCAGGGTAATCGGTAAATAACACTTCAAGCGAATTATCTTTTAGCGCCTTCTCCATCGCAAATTCAGGCAAACGACAAATTCCCTGCCCTGACAATACCATGGCAAGTTCCATTTGTGCGCTGTTACACAGTACTTTGCAGTTAACATCAACAAAGATATCTTCTTGAGTTTGGCTTTGAAAATGCCAACGATAAGGATTTTTTAAATTGCTATAACAAAGGCATTGATGCCTTGCTAACTCTGCTGGCTCGCTAGGTCTGCCAAAGCGCTCTAAATAATCACTACTTGCCACAGTATACGCTTTACAGCTATATATTTTACGACAAATTAAACTTGACTCTTCTAATTGATTTGTTGCTCTGATAACGAGATCAAAACCATCTTGAACAAGGTCAACACGACGATCATTGAGCTCTAATTCTAACTGCACATCTGGGTATAATTTCATGTACTCAAATAAAATACTTTGCAAATACCCTTGAGCAAAAGCAATAGGACAACTTATCTTAAACTTTCCCTTTGGCTTTACAGCACTTTGATTTAACAAAGACAATGCATCTTCAGCATCCGATACTAAAAGTTGGCATTGTTCGTAATAGATTTTCCCCTCGGGTGTTAAACTCAGTGATCGTGTTGTACGATTAAGCAATCGAACTGACAGCCTAGCTTCCAGTTTATTAATTTCTTTACTAATATAAGAATTTGAATGGCCTGTTAACTCTGCAGCTGCAGAAAAACTACCACAGTTCACTACTTGCGTGAAAATCACTATGCCATCAAAGAGTTTTGTTTGTTGGGTATTAATAGTCATATGGAAAAAGTATTGTTACTTTAAGGGTATTAATTACAATTAATAATAAATGTATAGTAGTCACCATCAACTTGTCAAAGGAAGTTACCCCATGAAATTATTAGCCTTTGCTGCTAGCAGCAGCTCAAAATCAATTAACAAACAACTTGCTACGTATGCTGCATCACAGGTCAAGCATAGTGATAGTGTTGACGTTGAAATATTAGATATAAATGATTACGAAATGCCTTTATTTAGCGAAGATAAAGAAGCACAGTTAGGACAACCACAACAAGCGAAAGACTTCTTTGCCAAACTGGGACAAGCAGATGCCATTATTATTGCCTTTGCAGAGCATAACGGCTCATATACGGCTGCCTATAAAAACTTGTTTGACTGGACATCACGTATTGAACAAAAGTTATTTCAAAACAAACCTATGGTACTGCTAGCTACATCACCAGGTCCTGGCGGGGCTTCATCAGTGTTAACAGCGGCCACTACTTCAGCACCTTACTTTGCAGGTGATGTTAAAGCCAGCTTATCCATTCCAAGCTTTTATGATAACTTTGATATAGAAAGCCAACAGTTAAGCAACCCTGAGCTACAAGACAAATTGCACAGTGCCTTGGCCTTATTGGCAAATTAATACCTCTATCTTTCCTAGTAGAATATAAAAGCTTACCGTTTTCACGGTGAGCTTTTTTATTTATATAACATTAAAGAATTACTTAATAAAAATTTTTGCGCTTGTGATTAACACCTAACAAGGCAAATGCTATACGGAATATGGCCTGCCAAGATGTTAGCGGGTATATTCAACAATAAAATTTATTCAATCAACGCGATAAGCTGCCACCGCAACTATAGGGCTAGCATCTAGAGGTGGCTTGCTCATACTTTTAAGTGATAATATAACTTGAATAAAAAGCAGCTGATGAATTTAGCCTGATCATTTATTGAAAAAGCGAAGAATAATTGATGACCACACAAAAATATTTCCCCTATGTAAACAATAAAATGTTTGCCGAAGACGTCGATCTTAATGATATTGCAGCGCAAGTTGGTACACCTTTTTATTGTTATTCAAATACAGCGATTGGACAAAACTACCAAGATTATCAACAAGCTTTCTTAGCACAAGAAACGCTAATTTGTTACGCAGTAAAAGCTAATGGCAATCAAGCTGTGCTCTCTACTCTTGCCAAGCTAGGCTCAGGTGCTGACGTTGTATCTGAAGGTGAAATACGCCGAGCCCGCGCTGCCGGTATTCCCGCCAACAAAATTGTTTATTCTGGGGTAGCTAAAGCGGAATCTGAAATAGAGTACGCGTTAGCAGAGGGAATATTCCAATTTAATGTGGAATCTGAGCCTGAGCTTGAACTCATTAATCAAGTTGCCTCACGCTTAAATAAAACCGCAGCAATTGCACTGCGTATCAACCCTGATGTTTGTGCGAATACGCATGCAAAAATCTCAACCGGTAAATCTGAAAATAAATTTGGTGTACCCATCAGTAAAGCTCGCCTTGCTTATCAACAAGCTGCAAAATTACCTAACATTAAAGTACAAGGTGTCGACGTACACATTGGCTCTCAGCTTACACAACTTGCCCCGTTTGAAGAGGCCTATAAACGTATTGCTCAATTAGTTACTGATCTTCGTGAAGATGGACATGACATTTCCGTTATCGATATTGGCGGTGGCTTAGGGATAACATATCACGATGAGAGTATTCCAGCTAAACAAGCATACGCCGATATTGCTAAGGCACAATTGGGTCATTTACATTGTAAAATAGTGATTGAACCCGGCCGCTCTTTACTGGGTAATGCGGGTATTTTAGTGTCAAGTGTCGTCTTTGTAAAAACTGGTGAAGAACGTCAGTTTTTAATACTGGATGCCGGCATGAACGATCTGATCCGCCCAAGTATGTATGAAGCCTACCATGAAATTTTAGCCGTTAATAAAGCAAATTCAGCGCTTAAAACCTACGATGTTGTCGGCCCTGTTTGTGAAACAGGTGATACTTTTGCCAAAGCACGTCAGGTCAGTGAATCAAAATCTGGAGACTTAATTGCTATTATGAGTTGTGGTGCTTACGGTGCGGTAATGGCATCTACCTACAATACACGCATGTTAGCCCCAGAAGTGATGGTAAAAGATAATGAATTTGCTGTAGTCCGCCAACGACCAAACTACCAAGACGTGATTAACGCTGATCTAGTACCTGATTGGGTATAAACACCACAGTTTGTCGTTGCGATCACCCTGAATTTTATCGGATGTTTTCGCAACGATTAATAAGTGATTCAATTAAAATACGCAACACACATCGTCTAGCATACTGGTGACAACCCAAACATTTTTATAACCAACACGTTGCAATTGTTCAGCGGCAAAGGTTGCTCTAGCACCTGTTGCACAGTGTATAAAAATAGCTAAATCTTCATCTGGGTGCATTTGTAGCATCTTCATTTCTAACAAACCACGCGGAATGTTAATGGTGCCACTAGCTGATTTTTCAGTAAACTCAGCGGGCTCACGAACATCAATGATAATTCCATTTTCATTTTTACACTTTATAGCAGCATCAGCTGCCGTAATAGTATTGAGTGACTCTCTCGCCTTAGCGATAACTTCTGGGATAGTTTTTAACATATATATTCCTTAAATAACCCGTTAAATATTTTTATCTTTCGCCCTAAATTTGGTTAACGACAGTGAATATTTTCTAACAGCATTGTGCCCTGCTTTCTTTTAGGCCTAGTTTTTTCAACAGTGTCATCATCAAACACCATTTTGTGAGTGACGATTGTACTAAGTTCACAGCAATAAAAGCCGTAAACCACACCCAGTTTGGTGAATGAAATTGAGTAAGTAGTAATGAAATTAAAATCATAGTACCCGCTATCAAACGAAGAGCCTCATTTACCGTCATAATATAACTCCTATCGACACAACTAAACATTAGCTTTTGCTAATTTATATATATTAGCCTTTACTAATTTAAAGTTCAATAGTAAACTTTACTGAAATAAAATTCATTTAATGGCGCTTACATGATTTCAGATCCGCAAAAACTGGCAGAAAATGCTCAGCAGGTTGCTGCAATTTTAAAACAACTTTCTAACCCGCATCGGTTAATGATTTTATGCTGTATCACCAACGGAGAGCTGACTGTAAGCGACTTAAATGAGCAGATAAATTTATCGCAGTCTGCATTATCTCAGCACTTAGCCAAATTAAGAGAAAGTAATATCGTCAGTACCAGACGCGAATCACAAGCTATATATTACAAAATTGCTAATCCCAAAATTAAAAGCTTACTTGAGGTCTTACAAGAACAGTTTTGTGAAAATGATTAAGTCTTTACTTTTATAGCTCACATCACCCTTTTGAAAAGACAATTTTTCACCATAACAAGCTGACTGATTATGCCCACTCAATCGAACTCTACTGCTAAGCTGATCAACAGCGTTTTAACCAGCAAATTGCCATTGATCATTTTGATCTTATCAATGCTAGCTGGCATGTTGGCATTAAAATTCACGCCTCGAGAAGAAGAGCCACAAATCGTTGTACCTATGATAGATGTGGTTGTCAGTGTTCCAGGGGTGAGCGCAAAACAAGTTGAGAGGCAGGTAACAACACCGTTAGAGAAGCTGTTAGCCCAAGTCAGTGGTGTTGAGCATGTATATTCCGTTACCAATAATGCACAAACCAGCGTAACTTTGCGCTTTCATGTTGGTGAAAATCGTGAGCGAGCACTGCTTAACACCTATAATAAACTTCATTCTAACACGGATAAAATTCCTGCAATTGTCAGCAACTGGCGTGTACAACCCATTGAAGTAGACGATGTTCCTATTGTCATGTTGGGATTATGGAGCAGTGATCCTCAAAGTGTCGACGATTATCATTTGCGCCGGCTTGCAGAAGAAGTGTCTACCTTCTTGCAAGCCATCGATAACACTAGCGCAGTAAACATAGTGGGTGGTCGTTCACGAGAGATACAAGTAAATTTAGATCCTGAGCAAATGACGGCAAGAAAAATTGCAATCAGTGATGTCTTTAATGCAATTCAAGCCTCAAATACCTTACTGCATCATGGCAACTTGGCACTTGAAAACCAATCTTTTCGCCTCGAAAGTGGTGATGTATTTCGCGATATAGAAACCTTACAGCAAACCCCAGTCATAGTGATTGATGGGAGCGCAGTGTTATTAAATGACATTGCCACAATAGTTGATGGCCCTGCTGAACAACATAGTTATACTTGGATAGATTTTGCAAACGGCCATCAACAAAAGCATTATTCCAACGCCAATAAGAGTGACGATTACCCCGTTGTAACTATCAGTGTCGCTAAGCAACAAGGCAGCAATGCCGTCACAGTATCACAAGCCGTACATGATAAAATGGCTGAATTACAACAGGCTATTTTCCCTGAAAATGTGCATATTGAAGTGCTACGTGATTATGGCGAAACCGCTAATGAAAAAGTCAACAATTTAACCACAAGCCTAGCCTTTGCCATTTTTACCGTCGTGGTGTTTATCGCGGTATTTTTAGGTTGGCGATCTGCAATTGTCGTTGGTTTAGCTGTGCCGATTTGTTATGGCATCACCCTGTCTCTTGATTTAATGTTTGGTTACACCATCAACCGAGTTACCTTGTTCGCCTTAATTTTATCTTTAGGTTTACTGGTTGATGATCCTATAACGGGTGTAGATAATATTGAGCGCTACCTTAACGAAAAAAAGGGCTCACTCACCGATAAAATTGTCGGTGCCATCAATGAAATTCGTGTGCCCTTATTAATGTCGACATTAACGATTGTCCTCGCTTTTGTACCCTTAGCTTTTATTACTGGCATGATGGGACCCTACATGGCGCCCATGGCCTTCAATGTTCCTTTAAGTGTTATCAGCTCAACGCTAGTCGCCTTTCTAGTCACGCCTTGGCTAGCATCAAAATTCATTAAAGCTAAATCGACCACTGAACTCGCAGAAACAGCAGAGCAAAATCAAAATTTTGGTGTCTTTTATCGAAAAATGCTGACGCCGCTATTAGCCAATAAAACGAAAGGAAAACTCGTACTTGGGTTAGTGCTTCTGTTATTTATAATCGCAGCCATGCTACCTGTC
Source organism: Colwellia sp. (assembly GCA_026196955.1). Taxonomy (GTDB): domain Bacteria; phylum Pseudomonadota; class Gammaproteobacteria; order Enterobacterales; family Alteromonadaceae; genus Colwellia. The sequence continues at coordinate 22,403 of JAPHTO010000108.1, forward strand.
ATGCGCTTAGTGCCGTTAAAATTATTGCCTTTTGATAATAAAAATGAAGTACAAATTATTGTTGATATGCCTGAAAGTGCCACGTTAGAGCAAACGGCTGCCATAGCAAAAATCATTTCATCTAGAGCGCAACAACTCCCTGAAATCAAAGCTATTGCCAGTTATGTTGGTGTTCCTTCTCCTATCGATTTTAACGGCATGGTTCGTCAATATTATCAACGTCAAGCTCCGTACATGGCTGATTTGCGCATATTATTATTAGATAAAAGTCAACGTGTACATCAATCTCACGCCATAGTGCTAAGGCTGAGAGAGCATTTAACGCCACTCAATAAAGCAGGAGTGAATATCAAGGTAGTAGAAGTTCCCCCAGGCCCCCCGGTACTGAGTACTTTGGTCGCTGAGCTTTATGGTGATGAATATACGCAATATGAAGACTTACAACACGCCGCCAGCCTTGTGAAAGAAAGACTAAAACAAGAGCCTTTTGTTGTTGAAGTAGACTCAACCGTCGGAGGCGAACAATCTCAATTACGCTTTGTTACTGATAAAACTAAAGCCGCATTATCTGGTATATCAACTGCCAATATTAACCAAGCGATTGATGTCGCGAACCAAGGACAAGTAGCGGGCTATCTGCACCTGGATGATGAAGCGACGCCGCTAGGTATTAATATCAAACTTCCGATAGAACAACGAGAAACCATCGCTGACTTTTATCGATTAACAGTTAAAGGGCAAGCAGGCATTGTGCAAAGTACAACTGCACAAGGCATTGATATTGCCCCGCAGTCTTTAGTAGCACTAGGAGAGCTAGGGGCGTTTAAACAGCAAATTGCCGATAAAGCAATTATGCATAAAGACCTAAAACCCGTTGTTTATGTGACTGCTGATATTTCTGGTAGAACACCTGCTGAAGTTATTGCTGACATTGCTAGCGATCTTCAAGCGGCAAATACTGATAACAACAATAATAAGCCAACAAGTCCAAATCACTGGCAAAATCGTACTTTTTTAAATAGCGGCGGCGATCAACAGTGGCAACTTCCTGACAACATTAGCCTTTCTTGGAGCGGTGAAGGTGAATGGCGCATCACTATTCGGGTATTTCGTGATATGGGCTTAGCTTTTGCTTTTGCATTAACGGCTATTTATTTTGTGCTGAGAATACAAACAGGCTCCGCAGCCTTGTCAGGGATTATTATGTCTGCCATTCCCCTAACCGTTATCGGCATCATGCCGGGTTTTTTCATACTTAATCAATTTGGCGAGCGACAAATAGCCAATGCCCCTGAGCCAGTATTATTTACCGCAACCGCCATGATAGGCATGATAGCACTAGCGGGTATTGTTGTGCGTAACTCACTTATTTTAATAGAATTCATCACGCAAGCACGAAAGCAAGGTGAAACAATTCAAGAATCATTAATTAAAGCTGGTGCCGTGCGAATGCGCCCAGTATTACTAACGGCTGGCACTACCTTGTTAGGTAATTTAATTATCACCTTAGATCCCGTTTTTAGTGGCTTAGCCATTGCCATTATTTTCGGCATTATTTCATCAACAATCTTTACTCTATTAGTTGTTCCCATCGTTTATTCACTCGTCTTTGATAAACAAGTTTCGCAAAATAACAACACTTATTCAGAATCTACTAAGGCTTAGTTATGACTCATAATGACTCACAAAATAGTGCGACTAAAAAAAGCATGGCACAAAAAGTTCTGATGCCAATAATAGCCTTGACGGTACTCTTATTGATGGTGGCGTGGCTAGCAGGCTCTTTTAATGAAAAAGTTACTCCTGCATTAAACGAAAAAGGAAAACACGCTCAAAATAAGCAACAGAATATTTTCACTGTTGTCGCAACGACGAAAGTAATACATGAGCCTATTGCTGCCAGTGTAGAAGCTAAACATGCCACCATTATATCTTCTCGACTACTAGCAAGAATTGATGAAGTAGATATTCGAGCTGGTGACGTTGTCAAAAAAGGCGATGTGCTAATCAAGCTTGAACAGCATGATTTACACTCGCAGGTATTACAAGCCAAGCAAAATGTTAAGGCGATGAAAGCACGGCACAAAGAAGCAAAGCAAAATTATGAACGTGCAACAGAATTATTTAAAACTAAGCTTGTCTCTGAATTTGAAGTAGATAGAAACCGCGCCGATTATCAGAGCATTTCGGCCGAATTAACCTCAGCTGAGCAAGTGTTGTCACAAGCGAAAACAACATTAAGCTATGCAACGCTAATAGCGCCAATTGACGGGCGTGTAGTAGATCGCTTTGCGGAGCCAGGCGATACCGCACAACCCGGTGCTAAACTCTTATCATTGTATAACCCACTTTCACTACGCGTTGAAGCACAGGTTAGGGAAAAGCTCGCATTAACCCTATCTCGTGGGCAAAGTATTGATATTGAGTTACCGACGGTAAACAAAACCATTACCGGTGAGGTGGAAGAAATAGTGCCTGCTGCTAATACAGGGTCGCGTAGCTTTTTAATTAAAGCGCGCATTAAATTAAATGACAATTTACTACCCGGCATGTATGCCCGTATGTTAATTCCTGCGGGGGAGCGCACCACATTAAGTATTCCTCAAGATCGTATCGCACAGGTTGGCCAGCTTGATTTCGTTTGGTTAGCCGTTAATGGTGATATTCAGCGTCGATTTATCAGGCTGGGCAAAAAAGAGCCCAATAACATGGTGATGGTGATTTCAGGGCTTAATGTCGGTGATGAAATAATGAGTTTACAATAACGCTGCCTTGACGTTAAAACATAAATACACTCAAAATTCCTCACCCTAGTTGAGAAACAAAGCCTTTAACTATACACTTGCTTGCTTCCGATTTGTTACATTCAGTATTGTTCAAATCATTAATCGTTTAAGGTAGTTAATTTATGTTTGGCTTTGTCAAAAAAGAAGAATTCAGCGCGCTAGAAAAGGAAAACCAGCAACTCAAACAACAGCTTTTAGCACTGGAAACGGAAGTGGCAAACGCTAACGATGAAAGCCAGCAACTGGCACAGGATATGGCAAATAACACTGACCGTTATCACCATCAAGAACAAATTAATAATTTATGGCTTGGCTCATCAGAATTAGTAAACAATATTCGAGAAGAGCTAGCGGCAACCTCCAAAGAATTAATCAACCATAGAGACGATTTCCAATCTTCCCAAACTTTATTTAAAGATATTTTATCCATGCTAGCCTCTACCATAGTGGCAACCTCACAAATTAGCAGCGATAGTCAAACCGCGTCGACCTCAGTAGATAACTTAAAGTCGGCAACAGCCGGAATCAATGATTTTGTTAATATTATCAAAGGTATCTCAGATCAAACCAACTTATTAGCATTAAACGCAGCCATTGAAGCGGCTCGTGCGGGTGAGCAAGGCCGTGGATTTGCGGTTGTTGCCGATGAAGTAAGAACATTAGCGCAACGCTCTGCTGAAGCATCCAATGAAATTTCTAATTTGATTGAGCAAGTAAATCAACAGATGGAGCAGGTCATAGCTGGCATCGGTCATGTTGGTGAAAAAAGCGGTGAAATCAGCGAAAGCACTGCCACCATAGAAACTACCGCAAATGATATTGTTTCAGTATCTCAAAAAATGTACACCGTCATTTCACATTCAACTGCTGATGCCTTTATACAAACAGTAAAAATGGATCATGTGATATGGAAACTTGAGGTTTACCAAGTGATGTTAGGTGTGTCAGACAAACATATTGAAGACTTTGCTGATCATACTATGTGTCGTTTAGGAAAATGGTATTTCCAAGGTGAAGGGGCTGAGAAATATTCAGAACATAGTGCCTTTAAACGACTTGATACGCCACATGCGCAAGTACACACCTATGGTTTAAATGCATTAAAAGCGATGAGAAATAATGATATGCAACAAGCGGTGAAAGATTTATCTGTTATGGAAAGCGCGAGTGTGGAAGTCGTTAACTTGTTAACGTCACTGTCCCATGAAATAGCGCAAGTGTAAGTTTAGCGTCAAGGTAGTTAATTAACGCGTCTAATAAGAAACAGCACAAGGTTGTGCTGTTTTCTCAATATTTAACCAGTATTTCTTGCCATACAGGATCATAAGCAAGGTTATCAATGATCGGTGATATTTCCTCATAGACAGCCCTATTTTGATGAGGAACTAAAACTCGACGTTGATATTTATCATGCGGTTTTTTAGACAGATAAAATTTATTCTGCCAGTTTTTTGCTTTTGATAAGTACATGAGAGTTGAACGGCTAACAATACCCACATCAACTCTTTTAAACATTAACATTTGCAACAATTCATACTCACCTATTGTGTCATGACGGCTAATGTCGCCCTTTTTCACCAACTCATCTATGCCAAAATAATAAAAACCACGCACGCCACCTAAGATTTTTCCTGAAAGTGATCTAGGTGTAGTATATTCAATCGCGGACTCAGGCAGTGATACAACTTCGTCTTGATCTTGGTAAACATTGTTTGTCCATAAAAACTGTGTCTCCGCCTTATCGTCAAACCATACCGGGTTTACTCCCAATAAAATGCCATTAAAATTTCCTGACACTAACATAGTTTCTATGCGTTTTCGCGGTACAAAAATCGTTTCAAAGTGATAGTTTTCACTTTTAGCGTTTAGGTAATCAGAAAAGTCATAATACAAGCCCAATTTGTTAGTATTACTGACAATAAAAGGAGGTTTTAAGTGATAAACATAGACATCAACATTAATTTTTTCCTTGGCGGCAATGAAAGGAGAAGCAGCCAAAAAGAAAAGTAAATATAACCATTTGAATTTAGACGGCAAAACAAAGATTCCAGTTAAATTTCATTTCATATTGCTGACTAACTTACCATGCTGAAACTATCCCGTCTATTACCTTGCTATGCCAAGCTTAGTTACATAAAATAGCCAACAATTAAAATCATTCATACTCTAGGCATATTATGGCATTACCCGATAAATTTATTTTCTCAATGAACCGTGTTTCTAAAGTCGTTCCGCCGAAACGCACTATTCTTAAAAATATTTCATTATCATTTTTCCCTGGCGCTAAAATTGGTGTGCTTGGTTTGAATGGCTCAGGTAAGTCAACCTTACTTCGCATCATGGCTGGCGTTGATACCGAGTTTGAAGGTGAAGCTAACGCACTTGCTGGCACTAACATTGGCTATTTACCCCAAGAGCCTGAGCTAGATGAAAGTAAAACGGTTAGGGAAGTCGTTGAAGATGCCGTCTCTACCGTTAAAAATGCCTTAAAACGTCTTGATGAAGTATATAACGAATATGCCGAAGAAGGCGCTGACTTTGATGCGCTCGCTAAAGAGCAAGGCGAATTAGAAGACATTATCAACACCCAAGATGGTCACAATATAGATAATGTTCTTGAGCGTGCTGCTGATGCGCTGCGCCTACCACCTTGGGAGCAAAAAATTGCCGTGCTAAGTGGTGGTGAACGTCGCCGCGTAGCCTTATGTCACCTGTTATTACAAAAACCTGATATGTTATTGCTTGATGAGCCAACCAACCACTTAGACGCTGAATCCGTCGCTTGGTTAGAGCGCTTCTTGCATGATTACTCAGGTACCGTAGTGGCCATTACCCATGATAGATATTTCCTTGATAATGTTGCAGGCTGGATTTTAGAGCTAGATCGCGGCGAAGGCATACCATGGGAAGGTAATTATTCTTCATGGCTTGAACAAAAAGACGCTCGATTAACACAAGAGAGCAAAAGTGAAAACGCGCTACAAAAAACCATCAAACAAGAGCTTGAATGGGTACGTTCAAACCCGAAGGCCCGACAAGCAAAAAGCAAAGCGCGTATGGCACGTTTTGAAGAGCTTAGTAGCCAAGAAAGTCAAAAACGCAATGAAACTAATGAGCTATATATTCCACCAGGGCCTCGTTTAGGTGATAAAGTACTTGATGTCACCAACCTGAAAAAATCATTTGATGGGCGAGTACTCATTGACGATTTAAGCTTTAGCATTCCTAAAGGCGCCATTGTCGGTATTATTGGTGCCAACGGTGCGGGTAAATCAACGCTGTTTAAAATGATGTCTGGTACTGAACAGCAAGACTCTGGTGATATCGCATTAGGTGATACCGTTAAACTGGCTAGCGTTGATCAATTCCGTGATGATATGGATGATAACAATACCGTTTATCAAGAGATCAGTGAAGGTCATGATATTCTGGAAATTGGTACTTACCAAATACCTAGTCGTGCGTATTGCTCACGCTTTAACTTTAAAGGCAATGATCAACAAAAATTTATTAAAGATCTTTCTGGTGGTGAACGTAATCGTGTTCACTTAGCTAAACTGGTCAAAACGGGTGGTAATTTATTATTACTTGATGAGCCAACCAATGATTTGGATGTGGAAACTCTACGAGCACTTGAAGAGGCTATTTTAGAATTTCCAGGTTGTGCCATGGTTATTTCACATGACCGTTGGTTTTTAGACAGAATTGCAACACATATTTTAGATTACCGTGATGAAGGACAAATTAACTTTTTTGAAGGGAACTTTACCGACTATGAAGCTTGGCTGAAGAAAACCTTAGGCCCTGCTGCCATTGAGCCACATCGCATTAAATATAAAAAAATTGGTTAATTATTTTACCTAGTTAACCCTAATATTAAAAAGGCAGCTAAAAGTTTCATTTAGCTGCCTTTTTTTATACCAATTAATTAAAAATCCGTCTATGCTAAGAATATGTTTTATCAATAATCAACATCAATGGGCATATTTTGGTAGAGAACAGACGACAATTTACTCGCATATTATTTTCAATTAAAGCGGAGCTAACCGTTGAAGATAACAGTTACCCTGTTTCTATCCATGATATTTCGCTAAACGGTGCCCTTGTGACAGCAGTAAACTCTGAGCAGTCGTTAAAGGGTAAGTTTGGTACCTTAAGCTTTTTCCTCTCCGACAACGAATCAGTGGTGACTATGCATATTGCCGTTGTCCACGAGCATAAAGATGAAACAGGACTACAATGTAATGCCATTGATATAGATAGCGTTACTCACCTTCGCCGATTAGTTGAACTCAACTTAGGCGACAGCGATCAACTCAATAAAGAGCTAAGTCAACTTTCCAGATTAGCTTAACTTTCGACACTCCCCATTTAAGGAAACATTATGAATCACCTTGTTATCTCTTGTATTGGCCCTGATAAAGCAGGACTAGTTGACTCATTATCAACAATCATTAATGACCATCAAGGCAATTGGCAAGTCAGTAGCTTGCATCATTTATCAGGCTTTTTTGCTGGTGTTATTGAAGTCGCCGTTGATGAAAATCAGTGCCAAAGCTTAATGACAGCGCTAAAAGCAATTTCAGGTTTAAGTTGTCAAATCGAGAAAGCAACAAAGGATTCAGAGCAAGTCAACACTAACTTAGTATTAGAGTTAACCGCAAATGATAGAGCGGGCATAGTACAAGAAATATCTTCAGTTATTCACCAACAAGGCGGCAACTTAATCAAACTAGTTAGCTCACAAGCAAGTGCGCCTCACACCGGGC
>JAPHTO010000117.1 GCA_026196955.1 Colwellia sp.
CTCAACAGCACTATTAATAGGGCTAAGTGAAGGTACATACCAAACCATAGGAAGAGTACGATATTCAGGGTGCAATGGTAATGCTAGTTTCCAATCAATCGCTAGTTTGTACACTGGCGATTTTTGTGCTGCTTCAATAACAGAATCGGTAATACCATCTTTACGTGCTTGAGCAATAATTGCTGGATCGTTTGGATCTAGGAATACTTCAAGTTGCTTTTCATAAAGATCGGTTTCAGATGGTGTTGAAGCCACCTCTTTGATCTTATCTGCATCATAAAGAATAACGCCCAAGTAACGGATACGACCAACACAAGTTTCAGAACAAACTGTTGGCATACCAGCTTCGATACGTGGGTAACAGAAAATACATTTTTCTGATTTACCTGATTTCCAGTTGTAGTAGATTTTCTTGTACGGACAACCAGAGATACACATTCTCCAACCACGACATTTTTCTTGGTCGATAAGAACGATACCGTCTTCTTCACGCTTATAAATAGCGCCAGATGGACAAGAAGCCACACATGCAGGGTTTAAACAATGTTCACATAAACGCGGTAAATACATCATGAATGTATTTTCGAATTCACCGTACATTTGTTTTTGCATGTTATCGAAGTTTTTGTCTTTAGAGCGTTTTTCAAACTCACTACCAAGAATTTCTTCCCAGTTTGGACCCCATTCGATTTTTTCCATACGCTTACCAGAGATAACAGAGCGCGGACGAGCCGTTGGCTGATGCTTCACTTCTGGCGAAGTATGTAAATGTTGGTAATCATAATCGAACGGTTCATAGTAGTCGTCGATTTCTGGCATATTTGGGTTAGCAAAAATGCTCGCTAATAAGCGGTATTTACCACCAATTTTAGGCTCGATATTGCCGTCGCCTTTGCGAACCCAACCACCGTTCCATTTGTCTTGGTTTTCCCATTCTTTCGGGTAACCAATACCAGGCTTAGTTTCAACATTGTTGAACCAAGCATATTCAACGCCTTCACGAGACGTCCATACGTTTTTACACGTGATTGAACAAGTATGACACCCGATACACTTATCAAGGTTTAGAACCATACCTATTTGAGAACGAATTTTCATGTTCTACTCCTTAAGCTTCATCAGGGTTTGTTGGTAAAGGACGCGGTAATTGTTCAGTGTTGCCAGCTTCATAGCCGTCATCATCTAACCAGTCAATCTTGTCCATCTTACGGATAACAACCATTTCATCACGGTTACAACCTACAGTACCGTAATAGTTGAAGCCCCATGCTTGCTGTGCATAACCACCAATCATGTGTGTTGGTTTCATGATGACACGTGTAACTGAGTTATGGTGACCACCACGTGTACCTGTCATTTCTGAGCCAGGAACGTTCACAATACGCTCTTGTGCGTGATACATCATGATCATGCCTTTCATTACACGTTGTGAAACAACTGCACGACAAGCAATTGCACCGTTAGCGTTAAACACTTCAACCCAATCGTTATCTTCAATACCTGCTTCAGCGGCATCTTTCTCACTCATCCAAATGATTGGACCACCACGAGAAAGTGTAAGCATCAATAAGTTATCTGAGTAAGTTGAGTGAATACCCCATTTTTGATGTGGCGTGATCCAGTTCAATACGATTTCTTTATTGCCGTTTGGCTTAGTATTTTTCACTAAGTCGATAGTTTTAGTATCAACAGGTGGACGGTAAGACATTAATTGCTCACCAAAGGCTTGCATCCACTTATGATCTTGATAGAACTGCTGACGACCTGTTAGCGTTCTCCATGGCACAAGCTCATGAACGTTAGTGTAACCTGCGGTGTAACTAACATGCTCATCTTCTAAACCAGACCAAGTTGGTGAAGAAATAATCTTACGCGGTTGTGCTTGAATATCACGGAAGCGAATCTTCTCTTCTTGCTTAGGTAAGGCTAGGTGAGTATGGTCACGACCCGTAAACTCACTTAATGCAGCCCATGCTTTAACCGCAACGCCACCGTTAGTTTCTGGTGCGAAGGTTAAAATAGTTTCAGCAGCATCAATGGCTGATTCAATGATTGGACGACCTTCACTGATACCTTCATCAGTGTTTTTGTGGTTTAACTCACCCAATAACATGATTTCATCATCGGTGTTCCAGTTGATACCTTTACCGCCATTACCTAACTTATCAAGTAGTGGACCTAAAGAAGTAAACTTCTTATAAGTGTTCGGGTAATCACGTTCAACAACAACCATGTTTGGTGCAGTTTCACCTGGAATTAACTCACATTCGCCTTTTTTCCAGTCTTGCACATCAAATGGCTGTGCAAGCTCACCTGGGGTGTCGTGTAACATTGGAATAGTAACGAAATCGGTTTCTTCACCTAGGTGACCAACACAAACTTCAGAGAATTTCTTGGCGATGCCTTTGTAGATTTCCCAATCTGATTTCGCTTCCCACGCAGGATCAACAGCCGTTGATAATGGGTGAATAAATGGATGCATATCAGAGGTGTTTAAATCATCTTTTTCATACCAACACGCGGTAGGTAAGATAATGTCTGAGTACATACACGTTGAAGACATACGGAAATCTAAGGTAGTAACTAGGTCTAATTTACCCGTAGCACCTTGTTCAACCCATTCAGCTTCTTTTGGTTTTAAACCGCCAATTACGCCGTTATCTTCGTGTAATACACTTTCTCTTTCAGCACCTAAAAGGTACTTAAGCATGTATTCATGCCCTTTACCTGAAGAGCCAAGTAAGTTTGAACGCCAGATAAACATGTTACGCGGGAAGTTTTCAGGCGCATCAGGTGCTTCACAAGCAAACTTCAAGTTACCTGATTTCAGCTCTTGAACAGCAAAATCTTTTGCTTCCATACCCGCCGCTTTTGCATCTTTAGTAAACTGAAGCGGGTTTCTGTTAATTTGAGGTGCAGAAGGTAACCAACCCATGCGCTCTGCACGGATGTTGTAATCAAGCTGATGTTCGTCAAAGTCTGCTTTGTTTGCAAGCGGAGATAAAACTTCATGCATACTTACTTTTTCATGACGCCACTGTGAAGAGTGGTTGTAGAAGAAAGAAGTACCGTTCATTTGACGTGGTGGACGAGACCAATCCAAACCAAATGCTAATGGCTGCCAACCTGTTTGTGGACGTAGTTTTTCTTGACCAACATAGTGTGACCAACCGCCACCTGATTGACCAACACAACCACACATCATAACCATATTGATCAGGCCACGATAGTTCATGTCCATGTGATACCAATGGTTCATTGCCGCACCAACGATGATCATGGCTTTACCATGAGTTTTGTCGGCAGTATCAGCAAATTCACGGGCAACTTTAATGACTTTAGAACGATCTAAGCCAGTAATTTTTTCTTGCCAAGCTGGTGTACCAGGAATGTCTTGGTCGTAGCTAGAAGCAACGTTACCGCCACCTAAACCACGGTCAATACCATAGTTGGCCATCATTAAATCGTAAACAGTCGCTACTAGATATTCTTTGCCGTCGGCACCGGTAATGGTCTTAGTTGGCACGTTACGAACTTGAATTTCTTCTTGGTCACAACCTGTCCATGCACTGTTGGTGTTATTAGCAGCAAAGTGAGGGAAAGCAACGGGTGTTACATCGCCACCAATTTGAGATAATTGAAGTTTTGTTTCCGCGCCTGACTTACCGTCACGCTCTTCAATGTTCCACTTGCCTTTTTCGCCCCAACGGTAACCGATAGAGCCTTGTGGAGAAACTAGTTCATTTGAATTTTCATCAAAGGCGATAGTTTTCCATTCAGGGTTGTTTTCTTGACCTAAATCACCTGCTAAATCACTAGCACGTAAGAAACGTGTTGAGGCGAATGAGTCATCGTCATGTTTTTCTAATACCACTAACATTGGGAAATCGGTATATTGACGAACATAACTTGTGAAGTATTCACTTGGGTTTTCTAAGTGGAATTCTTTTAAGATAACATGACCAAAAGCCATGCCTAACGCTGCATCGGTACCCTGTTTAGGGTTTAACCATTCGTCAGTAAGTTTTGAAACTTCTGCGTAATCTGGTGTAATTGATACCGTTTTAGCACCCTTGTAACGAACTTCTGTGAAGAAATGCGCATCAGGTGTACGTGTTTGAGGAATGTTAGAGCCCCAAGCAATGATGTAGTTAGAGTTATACCAGTCAGCAGATTCAGGAACATCAGTTTGCTCACCCCAAACCATTGGTGATGCTGGTGGTAAATCACAATACCAATCGTAGAAACTTAAACATACGCCACCGATTAGTGACAAGTAACGTGCACCTGCCGCATAAGAAACCATTGACATTGCCGGAATTGGTGAGAAACCAATAACACGGTCAGGACCAAAAGTTTTCGTGGTGTAAACGTTAGCAGCAGCAATAATTTCGTTCACTTCATCCCATGAAGAGCGTACGAAACCACCTAAACCACGCTTAGATTTGTATGATTTAGTTTTTGCTTCATCAGAAACAATTGAGCCCCATGCATCAACTGGATCCATGGTTGCACGAGCTGCACGCCATAATTTTAATAACGGCTTACGTACTTTAGGATACTTAAGACGGTTAGCACTGTATAAGTACCATGAGTAACTTGCACCACGAGGACAGCCGCGTGGTTCATGGTTAGGTAAGTCAGGGCGAGTACGTGGGTAATCAGTTTGCTGGGTTTCCCAAGTCACTAAACCATTTTTAACGTAAATTTTCCAAGAACAAGAACCTGTACAGTTTACCCCGTGGGTAGAACGTACGATTTTGTCGTGTTGCCAGCGTTGACGATAGCTGTTTTCCCATTCACGACTTTCATTGGTGGTATCACCATGACCATCGCTGAATTCGCCAGTTTTCTTTTTAAGAAACTGTAGGCGATCAAGAAAGTTACTCATCTTTTTTCTCCGTTGAAGTGATATGTTAGCTATTTTTATAAGGTACTCATTAGCTTAAATAACACCGATTATTAAATTTTTGATTTTAATGTGTTGGCAAGTATAGCTTGTCAACGCAAAAGAGAGCTGATTTATATCAACTCCCTTGAAATAACCCTATTTATTTTGAGGAATTAACCTTAAATAGAACATTATGGGTTATGGTATTCTGCACTGCTACGTAAGTAGTACCAGCGGTTAAGTACAATACACACTGCGTAGAAAACTGCGAAGCCGTATAGTGCATTTTCAGGTGTAGTTAGCTTGATTTGTTCACCTAATACTTTAGGGATAATGAACGCACCGTAAGCGGCTACTGCTGAAGTCCAACCTAATACCGGGCCTGCTTGCTCTTTATCAAATACCATTGAAATAGTACGGAATGTTGAACCATTACCAATACCAGTAGCAGCAAATAATATTAGGAATAACACTAAGAATTCAACAAAGTAGTCTTGTGGTGTGGCAGAGGCATAAGCTAGCTTCATGTAATGCGCTACACCTACAGCACTAGCAACCATCACAATCGCACAAATTTCAGTAACACGTGCGCCACCTACTTTATCAGAAATCCAACCACCTACAGGGCGAATAAGTGCGCCAATGAATGGTCCCATCCAAGCATACATTAATGCACTTGGGCCAGCAGGGTTAGCTATATCATGATTCATTACGCCATCAACCATTACATGTTGATAACCGAAAATTACTTTAATAGATAAACCAAAACCTGCAGCAAAACCAATGAAAGAACCGAACGTCATGGTATAGATAATACTCATTATCCAAGTATGCTTGTTATCAAAGATTTTATATTGACGGTTTAAGTTTTCTTTAATTTGACCTGGAAGCAATTTAAGTAAAAATACTGTCATCGCAATAACGATAGGCAATACAATCCACTTGCTAATACCAAAGCCTGAGCCACCTACTTTTTCTGGAAGCATTAACCAAAGGCCGAAAATAGCAGAAATAAAACCAATAGCTAACATACCAGAAACAATTGAGAATGAACCGATAGGGCTTGGTAAATCAGGCGTAACATGTGAGGCTTTGATGTTATTCATGCCCATCCAACCAACAACGGCTAATGGAATTAAGAATAATAACCAGATGTAACCAGCGTTATGAATCCATGCATCAGTACCTGCTGGAATTTTACCAATTAGTGTACCTGAAGTTGTTACAAGCTCCATTGGCTCGCCACCGAATAAACCAAAAGTCATTGCTAATGGCACAAGAATTTGCATGGTTGTAACACCAAAGTTACCTAAACCAGCGTTTAAGCCTAATGCTAAACCTTGTTGTTTTTTCGGGAAGAAGAAAGAGATATTTGACATTGATGAGGCGAAGTTACCACCACCAAAACCAGATAAAAGCGCAAGAACTTGGAAAACCCAAAGAGGTGTGTTTTTATCTTGTAAAGCAATACCAGCACCGATGGCAGGTATCATTAATAACGCGGTGGTGAAAACAATGGTGTTTCTGCCGCCAGCTAAGCGAATGAAGAAGGAGCTGGGGATACGTAAAGTCGCCCCTGTCAAACCTGCTACCGCCATTAAGGTAAATAATTCAGATTTAGCAAATGGGAAACCTAAGTTAAGCATTTGAATAGTGATGATACCCCAGTAAAGCCATACTGCGAAACCACATAAAAGGCTTGGGATTGAGATCCAAAGGTTGCGATTAGCGACCTTTTTACCTGTACTTTCCCAAAACTGGGCGTCTTCTACGTCCCATTTTTGAATGTCAGACATTGTCTACTCCAATTATTCAGTTGTATAAAGTTGTAAAATTGTTTTTCTTGCATGTTAAATCTTTTATCGAGGCTAAAATAACAATGGCTTGATTAACAGTAGTTGATCTGGATCAAGCTGCCATAGCCTTATACAGGTAGTACACCTGACTACTACCACCAAGGTAGTAGTTATGGTTTGCTCTATCTTTATGTTTTTTAATGGCTTTACTTTTTATGTGGCGCTTTGGAATCTGAAAACTAATACCCCGACTATTTGGTGGTAGTTATAAAGGTTTTGGTATTTTTGAACGAATTTAAGTATGCTGACGCCATCGACTTAAAATGCAGTAGCAAGATTGCTTTGACAAAATGAAAATAGCCCCCAGTTCAATTGATTTATCTGAATCTAGTTCCTCACTGATTGCTCGAGTAGGGCAGGTAATGGCAGTCATTATTACTTTAGGTTTAGTCAGTATGATTTCATCGATGTTAGTCACTGAAAGCCTCAATGGTGATGCCGCACAAATTAACAAAGCGGGGGCATTGAGAATGCAAGCAGTGCGCATATCTAGAGCATATTTTGTTGATCAAAGCCCGACAAAAGAACAGGTTAGAAAGGAAATACATACTTTTAATTTACACCTAACCAGTTTATTTCATGGCAAGCAACTTACCGATGAGCAAGACACGATTGTTGGTAAACAATATGAAAAAATTTTGTCGCTGTGGCAACAAGTTAACAGTAAAAGCATGTCAACTAAACAGCTAAGCGAAGAACAACTTGCTGAGCTAGTACACTCTTATGATCGTTTTGTTGACAAGTTAGATGAGCTTGTTGATTTGTTACAGCTTGAGTCTGAGAAAAAATTAAGTTTTTTGCGATTAATTCAAGGCATTACCTTATTACTGGTTATAGCTGTTGCTAGCTTTGTATTGATTAAACTAAATCGCATTTTAATCGTACCGTTAAAACAATTGGTCAATGTTGCTGAACAGGCGGGTAAAGGCAATTTCGAGTTGAAAGCGAGTTATAACAAAAATGATGAGTTAGGTGTGCTAGCACAAACGATCAACCAAATGTCAGACGAGCTGAAACTTACTTATCAAGAATTTGAACAACGTGTTGATAATAAAACTCAGCAGTTAAGCCGTACCAATCAATCCCTCGATGTCTTGTATAGAGCAGCGCGAAATTTGGCGGGGTATACCTTGTCGGAGCAAGACAGTGCAAGTTATCAAATTGATCATCAAATTATTGATGAATTAGTACAGGTACTGGGCTTTGGTAAAATTAAAATAGAAGTTAATGACAGTAAGCAAAATAATCTCATTATTGATGTCTATGTTAATAATATTATTGATAATATTTGCTTTAATTATCATAAGTTTCCGTTGGAAAAACAAAACCGATTATTCGGCTATCTCATTTGGGAAATCCCTAAAGGTAAGCAGGTGCATGATTGGCAGCAACAAATATTGCAAGCAATGGCTGATATTATTGCTACCGCGATAGAGCTAGATCAAAAGCGTACCAGTGAAAATCGCCTAGTTATTGTTGAGGAGCGGGCGGTTATTGCTCGTGAGCTTCATGATTCTTTGGCTCAGTCGTTATCATATTTAAAAGTACAAATGAGCTTATTGACCCGTAAAATGCAAAAGAATTTGCCACAAGCGCAAGTGGAAGAAACTATAGAAGATATTAAAGAAGGTTTAAATAGTGCTTATTTACAGTTAAGAGAGCTGCTCACCACCTTTAGATTAAAACTTGATGATCCAGCGATAAAAAATTCTCTGCAAAGCACGGTGACTGAGTTTAGTGCTAAATGTCAGTATAATATAGAGTTTACTTATCAGTTACCTCAAAATTACCTAAGCGCCAATCAAGAAATCCATTTACTGCAAATAGTACGTGAAGCCTTATCTAATATTCATCGTCATGCCAATGCCAGCAAAGCGGGCATTTCTATCTTGCTAGATGATGATAAAGTGAAAGTGCAAATTTGGGATAATGGTGCAGGTTTGTCAGAGAGTCATAATGAGCAGGGACATTTAGGCATAGGTATTATGCAAGAGCGTGCTAAATCATTAAATGCTGCTCTTTATGTTGAGGCAAGAGCAGAGCAAGGGACCTTAGTTCGCTTTGAGTTCAATCATTAATAAATTCGAGAGTAGTATCTCGAGTAAAGAGTGAAGTAAAAAGATATGAATAAAAAGAATATTTTATTAGTTGATGATCATCCTATGTTGCGTAAGGGAGTCGCGCAGCTTATTTCACTAGAAGATAATCTCAATGTGATAGGAGAGGTCAGCTCAGGTGATGAAGCCATTACTTTTGCCGTTGAACATACGCCGGACTTAATTTTACTTGATCTGAATATGAAAGGTTTAAGCGGCATTGAAACGTTAAGTGCTCTAAAACGGGCTAATATTGAAGCTAAAGTGGTGATATTTAGTGTTTCTGATAGTGAAACGGATGTTTTACAAGCATTAAAATTTAATGCCGATGGCTATTTATTAAAAGACAGTGAGCCTGAAGCATTAATTGAAAAAATAAACCACGCTATATCAGGAGAGTTTGTTATTAGTGAGCCTTTAACGCAAATTTTAGCAAAATCTCTTAGGCCACAAAGTAAAGTTAATGCTATCGATAGCTTAACGCAGCGAGAAATAGAAAACCTAAAGTTAATTGCTAGTGGAAAAAGCAATAAAGAAATAGCACGAAAACTAGGTATTACTGAAGCGACAGTGAAAGTACACAATAAAAACTTGTTTAAAAAACTAGGATTAAAAAGCCGTGTAGAAGCCGCTATGTGGGCTGTAGAGCACAAAGTAAGTTACTAACTAATTGGCATAAGTATCGGAATTTGGTGCAAAATTTTATGAAAAGAACAATAAAATTGTCTGGGTATACACACTGGGTTGGTGTCTGCTTAACTGCTATTTCAATGACAGCCTTAGCTTCTGATGATGAGATGCATGCCTGTTTAATAGAAAAGCTAAATTCAACAAACGTAGATAAAAATATCGATAAAACAGTTAGAGAATTAAAGCAAGAGTGTAGCGATTTTCTCCAAGTGACCATTGCTAATAAGCCAAATAAGTTAGCATCTTTTTTTGAGCAAAATCAGCAACAAAAAAATATAGCATTAGAGCCTTATGCGCTAACCCCTTATGTGATGTCGCCTCATCGAATGAATTACCTTTTACCTATTAGCTATAGCGATAATGTCAATCGGGATGCATATACTGTGTCAGAGGGCTGGGCTGATAACCTAAAAGATATCGAAATTAAATACCAATTAAGCTTTAGAGTGCCTTTGCTTACCTCAAGTTTATTCACGGAAGGAGATGGCATTGCGTTTGCTTTTACACTGCAGTCATGGTGGCAAATTTATGCACACAGAATTTCACGTCCTTTTAGAGAAACAAATTATCAGCCAGAGATTTTTTACTATACGCCGTTAGATTGGCAACCTGCGGGTGGAAATACTGCCTTGTTAGTTGGCTTTGAACATCAATCAAATGGGCGAACTTTTCCTTTATCTAAAAGCTGGAATAGGATTTATGCAAATTTTATCTTTGCTAAAGATGATTATGCTATTTCATTTAGACCTTGGTGGAGAATTCCAGAAGGCGATAAGGTGACCTCTGCGACAGAGCCGGGCGATGATAATCCTGATATTACCGATTACATGGGACACTTTGAGCTTTCTATGGTTTACAACTGGCAGGAGTATGATTTGTTTTTTAAAGGTAGAGAAAACTTTAAGGAGCATCATGGTGCAATAGAGCTTGGTTTCACTTTTCCTATTTATGAGCGGCTCAAAGGTTATGTGCAGTATACCAATGGTTATGGAGAGAGCTTGATTGATTATAATCACTCTCAACAAACCATTGGTATAGGTGTTTCATTAACTGACTTTTTTAAAGATTAACAGCCTCTAATCTTGCTCTAAAAAGTTGTTTTCAATCGCTTCTTTTAACGATTTTTGCTGACGCTCAGCTTGCACAGCTAAATACATGGCCATCATACATAGCGCTAATACACCATATAACAGCATAAAGCAGGCGCTGTATACGCCAATTAAATCAACAGCTAAACCGAACATTACTGGTAGTGTACAACCACCTAAAGCGCCAACTGCCGCCACAACACCACCAACACTACCCATATGGTTTGGATAATAATCGTAAATAATTTTATAAACGCTTGCTCGTCCAACACCTTGAGCAATGCCAATAATAAAGATTAAAAAAGTAAACAACCAAACATTGACGGCAAAAGACACTTCAACATCTTTATCAACGCCATGAATAATCATGGTTGTTGGCGGGTAACTTAAAAAGAATAAGCACACCATGCAAATCCAAAAGGCGCCCCAGTTAACCGCACGTGCGCCAAATTTATCGGCAAACCAACCGCCAACTGCACGCACCATACTTGAACTAGTAACAAATAATAAAGTAAGGGCTAAAGATTGGGTGAGTGATAAGTTGTAAGCTTCAACATAATATTGCGGAAGCCATAAAATAAGTGCTAAAAAAGAGCCAAAAACAAAATAGTAATACAAACCAAAGCGCCAAACCTGCACATCTTTTAATGGCGCGAGGTGAAAAGCTAAGTCATGATTTTTCTTTTCTTGATAATACTTACTGATTTCTGGCGCGAAAAGCCTAAAAACTATCGCCATACCTAACATGCCAACCCCATAAATAGGGCCAATATCTTGCCAACCATAAGCATCAACAATAAAAGGGACTAACACCAAAGTGATTGCTGCGCCCGCATTACCTGCGCCAAAAACCCCGAGGGCAAAACCTTGTTGCTTGGTATCAAACCAGTCAGTGACATAACGAATACCGATAGTAAATGACACACCACTTAAGCCTAAAATAAAGCCGAGTAAAATATATTCAGTAAACGTTTCAACGTAAGGCAAATAAAATAATGGCGGTACGGCTAATAACATCTGCCAGAAGAATAAGTTTCGACAAGAAACCCTTTCCGCTAAAAAACCAACGGGTACACGAAAAATAGCGCCGGTGAAAATAGGCGCGGCAAGCAATAAACCAAACTCTGTGGCGGTTAAATTTAAGCTAGTCTTTAATTCTATGCCCAATATTGAATATAAAGTCCACACGGAAAAACAAGCAGCAAATGCTAATGTGGAAAGCGACAATGCCCTATATGAATGTTTTTGTTGTATTTCCATAAATTACTTTACTCTATTATCAGCTTGAGTGTTCTTTAGCTTTTGTTTAATCTGGTATACTTGCTTGAGTATATGTATTAAAACAAATTTAAGGTAAAAAATCCTTGTTTTAATTAAGGTTATTTTAAAGAAATCTACTTTGTTGACATAAGTCAATAAAGCAAATTTAGCAAAGGCGCAGAATAGCACCAATATTTTAATAAAAGTTTTTAAATTTAACGTAAGTGAGCGCATTATTACTTTATAAAAGTATGGCGCAGGAGTTAGTACAATGTCACACGAAGGTAAAATGAATCTGTTAAATTTTGCAGATCCAAAAATTAAAACGCTGCATGTTACGTGGTTTGCGTTTTTCTTAACATTTGTAGTTTGGTTTTCACACGCCCCTTTATTAGTGTTTATTAAAGAAGCTTTTGATCTTTCAAGCGCACAAGTTAAAGCGTTATTAATCTTAAACGTTGCCTTAACAATACCTGCTCGAATTGTGGTTGGTATTTTGGTTGATAAGTTTGGTCCTCGAAATATTTTTTCCGGTCTATTGATTATTGGATCTTTTATTTGTATTGGCTTTGCAACCGCAAACAGTTTTGAGCAACTCGCTTTATTCAGATTTTTGCTTGGCTTTATTGGTGCTGGTTTTGTTATCGGTATTCGCTTAGTCGGTGAATGGTTCCCAGCTAAACAAGTTGGTGTTGCAGAAGGTATTTATGGCGGCTGGGGTAACTTCGGCTCGGCAGCGGGTGCAATGACTTTACCTACTATTGCCTTAATGTTTGGTGGCGATGATGGCTGGCGCTATGCTATTGGTTTAACGGGTGTTATTGCTGGTATTTATGGTGTTTTCTTCTATATTGTTGCCCGTAACACACCGAAAGGTTCAACGTATTTCAAGCCTAAGAAATCAGGTGGATTAGAGGTAACTAGCTGGAAAGATTTTTACTTCTATTTATTTATGAATATTCCTATGTATATCGCTTTAGGCGTATTGGCTTGGAAACTATCACCAGCAGGCGTGAAGTTACTTACTACTGAAACAATGTACATTATGTGGGTAGGTTTAGTCGTATTATTTGCTGTACAAGTTCATTCAATCTGGCGAGTGAACAAAGAAAACTTGACTCACGGTGTTGCCGATATTGAAAAGTATGAGTTTAAACAAGTTGCTATTTTAGATGTTTCTTATTTTGTAACCTTCGGCTCTGAGTTAGCTGTTGTATCAATGTTACCGTTATTCTTCTTAGAAACTTTTGAAGGGTTAAGCGCGGTTAAAGCGGGTCTATTAGCTTCAGGTTTTGCTTTTATGAATTTAGTTGCTCGTCCAACAGGTGGCTGGTTTAGTGACAAGTTTGGTCGCCGTAAATCATTAATGATTTTAGTTGGTGGCTTAGCTATTGGCTATATGGTTCTTAGTCAAGTAGATGGTACTTGGATGATTCCATTAGCCGTCATTGCAACTATGTGTTGTTCTTTCTTTGTACAAGCAGGTGAAGGCGCAGTATTTGCTATTGTACCGCTAGTAAAACGTCGTATGACCGGACAAATTGCTGGTATGGCGGGTGCTTACGGTAACGTTGGTGCGGTAACTTACTTAACGGTATTATCATTTGTTGATTACTCAACCTTCTTTATGGTTATTGCTGCTTCTGCGGGTGTTATCTTCCTAGCTACTATGTTTTTAAATGAACCTAAAGGACATATGGCTGAAGTGAATGCTGATGGAACGGTAGAGTTAATCGACGTAAACTAGATTGCTCGTTATATTTGAAACTGCAACGGCGTTCATCTTCACTTTTTGTCTCCATCACTTAGCGCGTTAAGCTCAGGGGACAAAAAGTTCGATAGCCTTGTTGCAATTCCAACTATTTTAGAGCAATGATTTATTTTAAATAGTTTATACAAAATAAAAAGAAACGATTATGCCTAAAACCAACCAATTACAAGTTGATATCGCCAGCCATTCAATTCAAGGCTTAAAAGATAATAACGAAGATGCGGTTGGTTTTTTAGTGCCTGAAGAGTTAACTGCACTTGAGGGCAAAGGTATTGTGCTAGCGGTTGCTGACGGTGTTAGCAGTGCTGAAGCAGGTAAAGAGGCCAGCGATACCGCTATTACTCGTTTTTTAAGTGATTATTATCAAACACCTGATACTTGGTCAGTAAAACACGCGGGACAGAAAATTCTCTCTAGTATAAATTTAACGCTGTTTAAGCGCAGTCATGAATTTGCTAATGAAGAAAAAGGTTATCTAACCACGTTTACTGCCTTGGTCTTAAAATCTCGCATTGCACATTTTTTTCACGCTGGTGATAGTCGTGCGTATTTATTACGTGGAGGCGAGTTAAAACAACTTACTCGAGACCATGTTGCCAGTATTGGCTCTGGTCGTAGTTTTCTTGCTCGTGCCATGGGTATGGATAACTCCATACAAATTGATTACAGCCAGTTTACCCTAGAAGCTGATGATATTTTATTGGTCACTTCTGATGGTATTCATGACTTTTTAAGTACAGATAAACTCATTGAGTTGATGTCGGCAAAAGAGCCTTGTAAAGCACGTATAGAGTCGCTTGTTCAGGCCGCTTTTGATAACGGCAGTGATGATAATATTAGTGGCTCATTGTGCCAAATAGCTTCGTTGCCCAATGAAAGCCTAGATGATTATAATTCAAAATTAACGCGTTTACCTTTTCCGCCTCCGCTTGATGAAGGCGTCAAGCTTGATGGCTATAAAGTACTGAAAGAGTTATTTGCTAGTAGTCGTAGTCAATTGTATCTAGTGGAAGATATGGAGACTGGCGAGCAGGTGGCCATGAAAACCCCATCAATAAATTTTGAAGAAGATACCGGTTATATTGATCGCTTTATTCAGGAAGAATGGATAGGTAAGCGGATAAATAGTGATCATGTGGTGAAAATAATTAAGCAACAACGACCCCGTACTTGTTTGTATTATCTGATGGAATACGTGCAGGGCGTGTCGTTGGAAAAGTGGATGAAACGAAACCACTTTCCTAAACCCAAAGTTGCTTTTAGTCTTGTTGAACAAATAGCAAAAGGGTTAGCGGCTTTTCATAAAATGGAAACTATCCATCAAGATCTAAAGCCGGGCAATATACTTGTTGATGAAAACAATCATGTAAAAGTGGTTGATTTTGGCTCTGTTTTTGTTGCCGGTCTTGCCGAGGTCTTTATTCCACTTGAGCACGAAGGTGTTTTAGGCACGGCAACGTATTCAGATCCCAAGTACTTGCTCGGTAAAAATACCGGAGTTCAAGGCGATTTATACGCTTTAGCCACAATTACCTACGAAATATTTACGGGCAAGTTGCCCTATGGCGATAAAATAGAAGAATGCCAAACGGCTTTTGAGTATGATCGCTTGCGTTACATTTCTGCAACTGAAGCCAATCCAATTATTCCTATGTGGTTTGATCGCACGCTAGAGCGCGGTGTTAGCTTTGATCTTGAGCGGCGCTACACCAATATCCCTGAATTTATTAATGATTTGAAAAAACCGAATCCAACTTACTTGTTAGATGATCCGAAAGTGACCAAAAATAAATCTCAAGTGTTGTTTTGGCAGTTATTGTCTGGTTTTTGGATCTTGATGTTAGTGCTAGTCGTGGCGTTATTCACCCAAGGCTAAGTTTACTCAAGGTAATCATAGCGCTTAGGTGCATTAATGATGAAAAGAGCTTGATTACTTCTTAAACCTTGCTTTGAATTTGTCTAAGTTAATTAAAAACCAGCAATTAAGCCCTACCATTAAGCCGACAAATGAAAATAATTTTAAGGTTAAATAGAAGTCGTCCCCTTGTGTCACTGGCCAAATAAGTAGCATTGGAATATCAGCAACAAAGATAGAGCCAAGGGTGATGGTGAAAAAATTAACAATCTTTCTTCTTTTGAGCATTCCCCAAAATTTGCCACCGATAAAAAACATATAGATGTAAGCAACGGGAATAGCAGCTAAAGTTAAGCCAAAGAATAATCCAATAAAGTCTAGTAGGCCATTGTCCATATTAAAGCCAGGTACATCCAAGATGTAAGCGCAAAAAGTAAAGGCAAAGGGCGTGATCAGTGGTGCAAGCGCTAGGGCTTTATTTTCGGTCATCGGTCAAGTACTCGTTTTTTCTCATAGTAAAGGCTAGGTTTAATAACTTTTTTGTTATTAGTGAACGCTATAACCATCTTCTTTAATTAGCTTTTGTGCTTTTTCAATATCTAATTGCTCAATAGGGGCTGCTAGGTAATAAGGAAGTTCAACAGCCGTATCACTTAATTTTAACATATTACCTTCTAACAAACGTTCAATCACTGACTCTAAGGTATCATCTAACCGCTCAGGTTTTTGCGGATACTGCTTCGCCATAAAGTCTATAAGTTCCTGTAGGGTATGTTTGCCGTCAGCAAGTGATATAACCACACCAAACCATTCTTCTAACTTAGTGCTCTCTTGTGGATTATTAATATCGGCTAGAGCAACAATGCCAGCTTTACGAGTAAATACTACGGTACGGTAAAAATATTGAGATTTGTCCAAAATAACGCTCTAAATGAAATGTGAAATATACCGATACTATAGCATACGTGAATACATCAAAGGCTGATCTAGAATAAATCGTATAAGAAAAAATGCGATATACTGATACTCATGATTATGACACTACAACAATCGAGAATATCGGCAAAAGTTGCCTTTTTTGCTTTGTTTCTCTTCGCTCCATTATTAGATATTTTTCGCTTTGATCTTGATTTAGGCCATTTCATCATTTTTGGTCAAGCTTGGACTATCAGCATCGACTCTATTTTACATGGTGGAGGTGATAGCCTTGATGCTGCCATTAAAATATTCTCACGTGTCTTACTACCCGGTATGGCTTTTGTTGCCGTAACCGGGGTGTTAATTTGGAAATATGGGCGTATTTACTGTGGTTGGTTGTGCCCGCACTTTTCAGTAGTTGAGCTGATAAATGACTTAATGCTAAAAAAGCTTAATCGCGTCACTATCTGGGAAAAAGCCAGCAAGCAAAGTAAAGGAATATTTCCTAAATTTATCGTATTTGTTGCTGCAATTAGTATGGCTTTTGTTTGGGCCGTTGGTTTACTGAGTTATTTACTTGACCCAACCATGTTATTAACTGGATTGGTTAATTTTACATTAGGCTTTGGGGCTAGCATTTTTATTATTGTTGCCACCCTAGTTTTTACTGCAGATTTCCTTTTTGCCCGCCATGTGTTTTGCAAATATGGTTGTGCTTTGGGGTTATTTCAAAGCTTAATTTGGATGGCAAATAATAAGGCCATGGTCATTAAGTTTGATAGAGCAAGAGCTAAAGCTTGTCGCGATTGTGAGTCTTATAATAAGCACAAACCATGTGATCAAGCATGCCCTATGCGTTTGCCTACGCGCAATATGAAACGAGCAAAGTTTACTTGTACTCAGTGTGTGCAATGTGTTTCTGCTTGTAATGAAGTACAAAAAAACAACCCTGAAGGTGGTTTACTAAAATGGGTAAATGGTGATGACGCGGTTGAAGTTGACAGGCCTGCCAGTAAATACAAGGGTGAAGAAATACGAATCAAAGAAGTTAAATAGCTAAATTTAACTTCTTCATGAATAAAGCTTTAGAATTGAGCAACAACTTCAACATTAAAACTATTGTAATCATCATCTGATGAGGTATTTGAGTTATAGCCAACATTTAATGAATAATTATCATTGAAAAAGTGATTAATACCAACAGAGTAAAAGTCATTTTTATCGTAACCAGCTGAGAAAGAGGTATATTGATTAAAGTAATACTCAGCAGTTAGTGCCCAAGTATCTTCAGTCCACTCATAATCACCATTGTCGTAACTATAATAAGCCCCAAGTACTAGGTAGCTTTGCTGTGATAGTGACATAAAGTATTTTGTAGATAAGTGGTGAAAATCAAGTTCATCATCAGTGCTATAACTAAAACCAATATAATCAATTTCTCCAAGCTGTAGGTTGTAATTTGCATTAAAAGAGTAGGATTCATCTGAATCCTCCAATTTAGAAGCTTTAACTTTAACTAAAAAATTATCGGTAATTAAATATCCTAGGCTAGCATCATACGAATAATAACTATCTTCATTATCTAAAGAGAAGTTTTCAAACTTCGCTGTTGACTCACCGTTAGTATATGAATAGCTTCCTCCGAGCAAAAAGTTATCAGCAAACCATTCACCGCCGATACTAAAACTGTCAGAATCTGAGTTACTTGTATAAGTATCTAAATAAGCAAACTCACTTTCAGATTTTGAGTAATTCACCGTAAGGTTAGTCAACTTGTTGATATAGTCGAACTCTTTTAAGGGACCTAAAGATTGTCTTTTATCAAAATAATACCGACTACCTAGATTAAAGTATTTAGATTCGCCATATGAAAAATCACTCTTTGAGTAGCCAATTGAAGAGAATGATTGATAGCTTTGTGCTTGGGTTGGTTGATTTATAAACAATAAAGTTGGAATTGCAATTACAGATACAGTAATTGTGGATAATTTCATTATACATCCTTGTTTTTTTAGTGAAAAATAATTTTATGGCGATAATACCTATTTACTAGCTGTTGTCTAGCAAAATTTTAATAGTTGTTATCGATAATAAAAAAAGGGGCATTGCTACCCCGAGTAAACATGTTTCTTTTCCTTCATCGTCAGAATAACTAAACGGTTCTCGTTGCCGTGGCGGGTGAAATTAGCGAGGCCTTTCTTGCAGGGTATAGCACGGCTAGTTGACCCACTATAAATAAAGTCAGTACACCAAAAAGAATAAGTTCGAGGTTAATAGGCGCGAGTTCGAAGGTTTTTACCAGCCACATATTGAGTGATACCGCGCCAATAATGCCAACAAAAATACCAACACTAGAAATTAACAGATTCTCCACCATAAAATAGCGCATAATTTGCCAGCGAGTTGCTCCTAAAGCGCGGCGAGTGCCTATTTGTTTAGTACGTCTATTTATACTGAATATGGCTAAGCCGACAATGCCAAATCCAGTGATAATAGTGAGTGTGATCACGACGGTTGTGAGTATTTTGTTGGTGGCATTATGGCGTTGATAACTGCGCTCTCTGGTTTCTTCCATGGTGCGCATACGGCGAATAATTCTGCCTTTGTCACTCTCAGCTAGCATCTTTTCAATCTGTGGCATAAGTTGGTCACGCTTACCCGGCTCGGTGCGAATAAATAAACGGCTACCTTTGCTTTCCATTTGAAAGGGCACTAGCATGCTGCGCTCAACACCATCCCAGCCATTCCAAGGAGCTTGCAGCTGCTTCAATATACCAATAATTTGGATAGTTTGGTTTTGAGAAATAAATACGGTTTTGCCTAGTGCTGATTGCCAATCTTCAGGGAATAAGCTAAGCGCCAATGCCTTGGTAATGATTACTTTATCGGGCCAAGTTGATTGCCCTGATTGTCGCCATTGAATATCGGTGGCACTAAAGTTTTCACCAGCGATTAACTCTAGACCCAGGGTGTTAATAGCATGATCATCAACCATATAAACGGCGGTACCTATGCTGTCTTTATCCTCACCAGCCTCTGTTTGTACGCCAGATGACCAACCACCACCGCTAAGTGGAATAGCATTGATTTGTATCGCATCAACGATGCCAGGTGTTTTTCTTAAGGTATTTAAGTCGGTTTGCAATGCCGCTTGAATGTTATAGTCTTGCCCGAAAATAGTATTGGTTAAGTAGAAGGTGTTTGCTTCGTCAACACCGCTGCTTCTGAGCATTTGTGCTTGCCTGTCTTGGATCATAAAAATGGCATTAACAATAATAGTCATGGTAAGTGCTATTTGTAAGGCAATGAGTAATGCGCCAATTTTATTGCGCATTAATGCACGAATAATAAGTCCTGCTTCTAACATGAGTGATATTCCTTATTGGCTTTTCAATTGTTGGGCTGGGGATATGTTGCATGCCCGCCACGTAGGATAAAGTCCAGCAATGACAGTACATACTAGGGCCATAACAATGGCTAAAGTCATCATGGTTAGATCGAGTGTTGCTAGGCCTTGCATGTATTCGCCGTACAAACTTTCAATGCCTATTAGCCCTAAAAATGATAAGCCTAAGCCAAGTAGCCCACCAGCAAAACCAATGCAAGCTGATTCAATTATATATTGACTAAAGAGTGTGGCTTTACTGGCGCCAAGCGCTTGGCGTAAGCCAATTTCTGGTGCTTTGCCAAGAAATTTTGCCAATAGCAAACCTATCGTATTTAACAAGCATACTGTTAAGAACATTAATGACATTG
The DNA here is from genome assembly GCA_026196955.1 of Colwellia sp. GTDB lineage: Bacteria > Pseudomonadota > Gammaproteobacteria > Enterobacterales > Alteromonadaceae > Colwellia. The sequence goes on from JAPHTO010000117.1 coordinate 20,182, forward strand.
CCATCATCATTCTGGCGTCATCGGCTACCACTTCTTGATTTTCTAACCATTGCATGACATTACTTAATCGGTTATCAAGTGGCCTTTGAAAACGTCCATACTGTTTTTGCTCTTCAACGTAAGCATTTAGAAAGGTCATGTAATCTTGTTTTTCTTGCTCGTTTCTGAGCTCAACCCAAAACTGTGTCCAGATACATTCACCGGCAAGAAATGCTGCCATACCATCGCCACTTGGTTTCCAACAGTTGGTATTTCCTGAACGCCTGATCTTTTCTTCAGCAATCAAACTAAACGGTACAAAGACATCTTCCGATTCATTGAAAGCGCCGGTGGTAATATCGTAAAACCTTGGTTTGGGTTGCCAGTGATCGATAACGCCCATAACTTTATAGATATTGTTATCAAATTTGACGGTTTTGCCGACCGAGTTTTCACCACCAAAAATTTGGTCGTTTATTTTTTTACTCAAAATGATCACTTGCTCTTTACTTCTATCTGAGTCTTTAGACCATGCAGAGCCAAAAATAAAAGGCACATCAAACATCGCAAAAAAATCGGCGGAATTAGCTCTAGCAGTAACACTAATAGGTAGTAAGTCGGCATCATCTGGCTCGATTACGCCGTAAGCTTGCGCTTGTACGTTTTGACGGAAAGCTTTGCTTGCTTTCATCAGGTTAGTTGAATCAGTGTAAGTTAATTGATCGGGTGGGTTAACGCCTTCATCAAAGGGATCATTAACATCCCAACTATCAAGTTGTACGTAAAAAAGTTGCTCGCTTTTATGCGGAATCGGATTAGCCGACATCAGATAGTTGACGGTAATCGTAGTCATCGCAGCGCCAATACCTAAACCAATCGCGCATATCATCACTAAACTTAAGCCCCAGTGTCGTAAAATACTGATCCAAGCTAGACGTAAATAATAACTAAACATAAATAGTCCTTATCCTGTTTAAGCGATGGCTTGTTGATTTGCAGAAGCAAGGTGTAAATCTAACTCACTTACTCTGCCATCCATTACTTGAATGGTACGAGGTGAGCGTTGTGCTAGCTGTGCATCATGAGTCACCATAACAATGGTGGTGCCTTGTTTATTAATGTCTTCAAGTAAAGACATAACCCCTTGTGCCATTTCTGAGTCTAAGTTGCCTGTTGGCTCATCGGCGAGTAAAAATCGAGGATCAGTAGCTAATGCTCTAGCGATAGCGACGCGTTGTTGTTGACCACCCGAAAGCTGACTGGGTAAATGCTTCATTCTTGATGCCAGACCTACGCGCTCAAGGTTTTCTTCTATTCTTCTTTTGCGCTCTTTAGCGGAAAAACCACGATAACGTAACGGCACGTCAACATTGTCGAATAGATTGAGATCAGGGATTAAATTAAAGCTTTGGAAAATAAACCCTATTTTATGGTTTCTCATACGAGAGCGGCCATTATCGTTTAACTTGCCTATATCTTCGCCATCAAGGGTAAACTCGCCGCTGGTATAGGTTTCTAATAAACCTGCTATGTTTAAGAAGGTAGTTTTTCCTGAGCCAGAAGGGCCGGTAACACTGACAAAATCGCCTTCCTTTACCGTTAAACTGAAGTCTCTTAACGCGTGAGTTTGTATTTCTGCTGTGTGAAAAACTTTGCTGATATTTTTCATGATTAACATAATGCTGTCCTTATTTATCGTTATAGTTATGAGTGTTCAGCTGCTAATTAAGCATTACTTGCTGCGCTGAATTGAATAAATCGGTATTTGAGATAATGATCTGATCGTTTTCTTTAAGGCCGCTGAGTAACTCAATATGACTTAAGCTACGGGCGCCAATAGATATTGGTGTTTTTTGGGCGATGCCATTTTCAACTTTATAGGCAAACTTGCCGCCACTGCTATCAAGAAATTGGCCACGTTTTACTTGCAGCACATCACTTTTTTGTTCAAGAATTATCTGGGTATTAAGGCGTTGATTTTGGCGCAGCTTCATTGGCGTTTCTTCAATGAAGCGCACTCGCCCGGTAACCTGATTATTCAGTATTTCGGGGGAAATTGTTACCAGACGAGCGCTAAAGCGTTGTTGTTCAAAACTGACATCTACAGCCATGCCTATGGCTAAGTCATCGGCATAACTTTCTGGAATATCTATTTCTACTTCAAATTTAGTTAAATCAACTACCATCAAGATGGGTTGGTTTTTGCTCAAAAATGTTTTGTTATCTGCACTTAAATTACCGACAATGCCATTTACAGGTGAGGTGATTGTTAGTGCGTCAACTTGGCGTTGAAGCTCAGTGACATAGAGTGACTGTTGCTGTAAGTCTAGGGCAATAGATTTACTTTCAAAATTAAGGCTTTCACTATTTAAGTCAGCATCTTGCACCGCATGTTTGTAGAGTAGCGAGGCATTCTCTAAATCGTCTTGCGCCTTCTCAAAATCAATTTGGTTTATAACATTTTTTTTATAACCTAAATCAGAGCGCCTTTTTTCTCTTTTTGCGGTTGTTAATCGTACGTTGGCAAGATCTACGGCTTTTTGATCAATAAGCTGTTGCTTTTTTGTTTGGATTTTTTGCCGAGCTAAGCTTGATTTTAAACGCTCTAAAATAGCTTGTTGTTGAAAAAGTTGATTGGTTAACTCTGGGCTGTCTAATGTGGCGAGTATCTGGCCTTTTTTTACTTCGTGTCCAGCCTCGACAGCTAAACTAATGGTGCCATCGGCAGGGCTATAAACGGTTGGGCGTACTGCGGCTACTACTCTACCTAGTACTGATATATCGCGAACAAAGTCCCCACGAGTGATGGTTGCGATCCTGACTCTGTCGAGCGAGACTGATTTTTGTGCTTTGCTCCAGCGGTTTGCTGCAGGTGCAACTTGCCAGATAATAGCAATAAGCACGATGAAGCAAATTGCTATGGTGAGTGTTTTCTTTGATGTATTTTTTGCTGGTGCGACAGAAACATCTTGATCGCTAGTATCTTTAATCATAATAATTATTCCCCCGAATAGTTATCATTAAGTAGTATGGTTTGTTAAAAAGGTTTAAATTAAAGTAAATAAATGTACTTTTTGATGATTTACTTAAGCAAAACTTAATAAGAGGTGACTATGCGTGTCGGCATTTTTTTATGGTTGATTATTGTCTCTACAAGTGTTTTTTCCAAAGAGCATGTAGTTGAAATTTATAAGAAAAAATATATTCCTGCTGAAATAACTATTGAGCAGGGAGACACTGTTATATGGAAAAATATTGAAAAGCGTCAATATCACAATGTGTGGTTTAAACAATTTGATAAAGAAGAGCCTGATTACTTTTTTCCTGATGAAAGCTACCAACGCAGCTTTGATAAAACGGGGAATTTTCCTTATGAATGCGGTCCTCATCCGCGTATGAAAGGTACAGTAATAGTGACAAACAAGGTGAAATAATCTGTTGTTTTTTAGTTTTATATCCTTAAAAAATATGAGGTTATAGATAATTATTGCTATTTTTAGTTGAATTAATCTCATTATTTTTTGATATGGCGCAACAATAGTTAACTTTTCGACACATTTTTTTACAACTGCCAAAAAACTTGATTTCTATCAACCCTCTTCTCTTGCGACCTAGGCTATTATTTCATTGCTTACTAACACAAGTGACTAATGCAAAAACTTAATATCACTCACTAACGCATGAATTTTTAGTAATTCATTAAGGGAAACACCATGTCAGAGAGCTTTACTAAAGGCATGGCAAGGAATATTTATTACGGGGGAGCAGTGTTCTTCTTTTTAATATTCTTAGCTTTGACTTTTCACACCACCAAAGAGATGCCTAAACGGGATCATCGACATAATATTACCGAAGCTGTCGAACGCGGCAAAGAGCTTTGGGAAGAAAATAACTGTATTGGTTGTCACACCTTAATTGGTGAAGGCGCCTACTTCGCACCTGAGCTGGCAAACGTTTATGATCGCCGCGGCGGTGACGCAGGCTTTAAAGCCTTTTTCAATGGTTGGATGAAATCTCAACCGTTAAACATTCCAGGTCGTCGTCAAATGCCTAACTTCCACTTAACCGATCAAGAAATTGATGATCTGGCTGAGTTCTTAAAGTGGACGTCAGAGCTTGATGATAATAACTGGCCACCGAACATAGAGGGATAGAGCTGTGAGTACTTTAAAATATCAATCACAAGCGGTAGCAAAACCTTATTTTGTTTTTGCGCTGATCTTGTTTGTCGGCCAAATCCTTTTTGGTTTATTAATGGGGCTACAATATGTTGTTGGTGACATTGTTGGTGGCTTAATTCCATTTAACGTTGCCCGTATGGTGCATACTAACTTGCTAATAGTTTGGTTGCTGTTTGGCTTTATGGGGGCTGCTTATTATTTAGTGCCTGAAGAGTCTGAAACTGAGCTTTATAGTCCTAAGCTTGCAATCGCATTGTTTTGGATTTTTGCCGCTGCGGGTGTACTAACTATCTTAGGCTATTTATTAGTTCCTTATTCTACACTTGCTCATTTTACCATGAATGACTTGTGGCCAACCATGGGACGTGAGTTCCTTGAACAACCAACGATTACCAAAATTGGTATTGTTATTGTTGCTCTAGGCTTCTTATTTAACCTAGGTATGACCATCCTTAAGGGTCGTAAAACTGCCATCAACATGGTATTACTAACGGGTCTTATTGGTTTAGCGGTATTCTTCTTATTTGCTTTCTATAACCCAACTAACTTAGCACTAGATAAATACTTCTGGTGGTTTGTTGTTCATTTATGGGTTGAAGGTGTATGGGAATTAATCATGGGCGCAATTTTAGCTTATGTATTAATCAAGATTACTGGTGTTGACCGTGAAGTTATTGAAAAATGGTTATATGTGATCATTGCTATGGCATTAATCACAGGTATCTTAGGTACAGGTCATCACTTCTACTGGTTAATGACTCCTGAGTACTGGCAGTGGGTTGGCTCTATCTTCTCAGCGCTTGAGCCTTTACCTTTCTTCGCTATGGTTTTATATGCCTTTAATATGGTTAACCGTCGTCGTCGTGAACATCCTAACAAAGCTGCAACATTATGGGCGTTAGGTACAGCAGTAATGTCATTCTTAGGTGCTGGTGTTTGGGGCTTCTTACATACACTATCTTTTGTAAACTATTATACTCATGGTTCACAAATTACCGCTGCTCATGGTCACATGGCTTTCTACGGCGCTTATGCCATGATAGTAATGACGATTATTTCTTATGCTATGCCTAAGATCCGCGGTATTGGTGAAGCTAACTCTAATAAAGCGCAAGTAATTGAAATGTGGGGCTTTTGGTTGATGACTGTTGCGATGGTATTTATCACCTTGTTCTTAACAGGTGCTGGTATCTTGCAAGTATGGTTACAACGTATTCCAGAGTCTGGCGAAGCATTAAGCTTTATGGCAACACAAGATAAACTTGCTATTTTCTACTGGTTACGTGAAATTGCTGGTGTTGTTTTCTTACTTGGCTTAGTTGCATATTTAGCAAGCTTCTTTGTTGATAAAAAACAAACAGCATAAGCCTGTAATTAGCTAGATGTACTAATAACATCTAGTTCGTTAATAAAACGCTAAAAACCGCGGATCACTCTTCGCGGTTTTTTTATGCCTAATTTTTGAGCTTGTCTATACTGAAAGAGTTAATCCGCTTGCCATAAATCAGACTTGATTTATCTGGACATATTTTATTAATATGTAAACTGGTCGGATGTATTTCATTAATTTTTTACAGAGTTGATAGCTATGTTTTTAAACATAAAAGTATTGAAAGTTGCTCATAAAGTAATAATAGGGTTTGCGGTTATTTTGTTATTACTGTTGTTTTCTAGCATCAGCTCTGTTGGTATTTTAAGTGATATAAAAGTCGCAACAGCCAAAGTAGATGACTTTGCCTTACCCATTCAAAAGTTTGCCAACTCAGTGCAAAAGCAATTGTTGAAACAAGCAAAATCCTCTGCATTTATTACTACATCAGCAACTGTTGATGATATTGAACAATTAAAAGGTTCATTTACTCAACAAGGGAAAATGTTAGTTGAGCAAAAGAAGCATATAGAAAAAATGCTCTATGTTTTTCCTAATATCGATAATTTGAAGAATTTCAACCTAGCTTATGAGCAATATACTAGCTCAGTATCGGCAATGTTTTCTCATCGCACAGCCGAAATTAATCACACTCAGGCTTTTATTGAACAGCAAAAAATCTTGGATGATATTCTTTATGAGGCCGGGGCGGTTCTTGGTGATTTAACTTATTTAGAAGATCCTGATAATCAGGCGCATATTGATCGCATTGTCGGCTCTGCTACTCAGGTTGAAGGGTTTATTTTCAATTTAACGGATGCAACCAAAACCATTCTATCTATCAATACTGTTGCTGAAGTTGAAGAGTCTCAACAAACAATCGAATTTGCGATCAGTAATGTTGAGCAGTACTCTGTGTTTTTAATCAATTTAGGTAAAGAATATAATACCGATGGTTTGATTGAACAATTTATTGAAGAGTTTGATAAAGCACAAAAAATGCTGCGAGGTGAAGGGAACTTATTCACCGTAAAAATTGCACAGTTAGAAGAACGAAATTCACTCAATGCTGCGTTTAAAGATTCAGAAAAGCATATTAATGCGTCGATCAAGGCGATTGATATATTTTTACAAGCCGTGGACAAGAACTTATCAACTTTGCAGGCAGATATTCTCGACAATGTTGAGCAAGGCAACCTAGAGACCCTTCTTATTTTTGTGGTTTTATTTGCCGCTGGTGTTGTTATCGCACTAACCACTATAAGAGCAATGATTGGCCCATTAAAAGGTATCAATAAAGTACTGTCTCAAATAGCGAAAGGAGACCTATCTCGACAATTAACGGTTCGTTCAGAAGATGAATATGGTGAGCTTTCTAAAAATGTCAATTTAGTGGTTGCAGACTTAAGAGCATTAATCAGTAATATTTCAGATAATACTCACTTATTAAATAGTGCGGCTGAGCAATCAAGTGAAAAGATAGCGCAAGTGACGGATTCATTAGCGATACAGAAGCAAACCATAGAGCAGGTTACGATACAAACAGCTGAGTTAGGGCAAAGTGCTGATCATATTTTAGCGAAAGCCAATAATGCTGAAGAGAAAATGGCTAGCGCATTAAATCAAAGTGGTGAACTTGAACAGACTGCAAATACCACCAATGAGCGCATGCAAAATTTAGTGACTATGCTAGATAGCACCTCTGATGTGATGTCGGTATTACAGCAAGAGTCCACCAATATTAGTGGTATTTTAGATACTATTCGCGGGATTTCAGATCAAACTAACTTATTAGCACTAAACGCTGCCATTGAAGCGGCGCGGGCAGGTGAAGCGGGTCGGGGTTTTGCTGTTGTTGCTGATGAAGTGCGTTTATTAGCGAGTAGGACACAAGAATCAGCGACTGAAATTCAAACCATGATTGAATCATTGCAAAGCCAAACTGAAAAAGCCGTGTTAGATATTTCCCATGGAAAAGGTGAAGCGAATAATTGCCAAGATCACACAGATCAACTTTTAAAGACGCTATTGCTTATCACCAGTGCTATTGAACAAATGCATGATATGAGTAGTGATATTTCCCAATCGGCAACTCAGCAAAATACCTTAAGTAATGAAATTAATCACAGTATTCAAGAGGTGGTTAATTTAAGTCAACAAAGTAGCGATAAGTCATCATCAACATTAACTTATAGTCACCAAGTTGCTGATTTGGCAGCTAAACTAGAAGATTCAATCGATACATTTAAAGTGTCTTAACGCCTTAGCTTAGTTAAGTGTTGTTACATTGACCTATGCTTATGAACACTTGATGAGCATGCACTTTAACACCTTGGTAACCTCAGTAAAAAACTCTTTTTTACCTTGTAATTTTGTTATTTAGTCTCTATTTTCTGATTATTATCAACGGGCATGCTAACGTTGCTAACATCAGACAATTTAAAGGCTAACAGATGAAAATATTATTCAAGCTAAGTTTTATGCTGCTTGCTAGTAGCGTTTTGCTTTCAGGTATGGTGCAAGCTGCTAATGAACGTAAACTCGTGGTTGATGAGCAACAAAGCACAAAACACAGCACCAAAATTAATGGTAAAAACATTAAGTATACGGCAACAACAGGAACTCAACCTGTTTGGAATAAAGAAGGAGTTGCTACAGCCAGTTTGTTTTATACTTATTACCAACGTAGTGATATAGATAATCAGGCAGAGCGCCCCTTGTTAATTTCGTTTAATGGGGGCCCAGGCTCTGCATCAGTATGGATGCATGTTGCCTATACAGGGCCAAGAGTGCTTAACGTTGATGATGAAGGCTATCCACTTCAACCTTATGGCGTTAAAACAAATCCTTACTCCATTTTAGATAAAGCCGATATTGTTTTTGTTAACCCAGTGAATACTGGTTATTCGCGTGTTTTACCTGATAAAGAGGGCAAAATTCCGAGCAAAGAACAGCAGAAAAAAATGTTCTTTGGGGTGAATGCCGATGTTAGTTATTTAGCTGATTGGATAACGACTTTTGTTTCAAGAAACAATCGTTGGCGTTCACCTAAGTACCTAATTGGTGAAAGCTATGGTACAACGCGAGTATCTGGCTTAGCGCTTGCGTTACAACAAAAACAATGGATGTATATTAACGGGGTTATTTTGGTCTCACCTACCGATATAGGTATTAAGCGAGAAGGACCGGTAAAATCAGCTAACCGTCTGCCTTATTTTGCCGCCGCTGCTTGGTATCACAAAGCTTTAGCGACTGATTTACAGGCTAAAGATCTCACTGAGATCTTGCCTGAAATTGAGCAGTTCACACTGAATAAGTATATGCCAGCTTTAGCTAAAGGCGGTTTTATTACTCGTGAAGAGAAGCAAGCGATTGCTGAGCAAGTAGCACAGTACTCTGGCCTTTCGGTTGAAGCTGTATTAGCCAATAATTTGGATATCGATAATAATTTTTTCTGGAAAGAATTATTAAGAACACGCAAAAAAACCATAGGACGCTTAGATTCTCGCTACCTAGGAATCGATGAAAAAGTGTCAGGCTCAAGGCCTGATTACAATGCGGAATTAACGTCATGGTTGCATAGCTTTACTCCCGCAATTAATTACTATTTACGCGAAGAATTAAATTATAAAACCGATATTCGATATAATATGTTTGGTGATGTTCACCCTTGGGATAGAACGAATAACCATACCGGAGAAAATCTACGTCTAGCAATGGCTCAAAACCCTTATTTAAATGTTATGATCCAATCAGGTTACTTTGACGGTGCTACTAATTATTTTGATGCGAAATATACCATGTGGCAATTAGACCCAAGTGGTCAAATGCGTGAGCGTTTATCTTTTAAAGGCTATAGATCTGGGCATATGATGTATTTACGTCGTGATGATTTAAAACAAGCTAACCAAGATATTCGTGACTTTATCGAGAAAACGTTGCCGACAAAATCGCAAGCGGCTAAGTATTAGCTAAGTGAGATAACATAAATAGGAACTTCTATGGCAGGTGCGAGCTTATTAACCTTAATAGACAAAATTGCAGTTGTACTTGACGATGTCGCCCTAATGACTAAGGTTGCAGCAAAAAAAACGGCCGGTGTCTTAGGGGATGATCTTGCCCTAAATGCTCAGCAAGTTTCAGGTGTTAAAGCTGAGCGAGAAATCCCCGTTGTGCTCGCTGTTGCTAAAGGATCGGCAGTAAATAAGCTGATTTTAGTGCCTTTGGCATTAGCGGCAAGCGCTTTTTTACCTTGGATCATCACCCCCCTATTAATGTTAGGCGGCGCATATTTATGTTTTGAAGGTTTTGAAAAAGTATGGCACTCCTTTATTGTCACGGATGAAGAGTTACGAAAAGAGCATAGAGATGCCGCCAAAGAGTTGCTCGATGAGACTGTTGATTTAGTTACGCTTGAACAAGAAAAAATTAAAGGAGCAATTCGAACTGATTTTATCCTCAGCGCTGAAATCATTGTTATTGCCTTAGGGACAGTTCAGGCGGCAACTTTTTCGCAACAAGTGATGGTCGTATCGGCTATTGCTGCTGTGATGACTATAGGCGTATATGGTTTAGTGGCCGCTATTGTTAAACTTGACGATGTTGGTCTATATTTATTAAGAGCAGGCTCATCCAAGCAAGTGCAAAATTCCTTTACAGGAAAAGTGCAACGCACTCTAGGTCGAGCGTTGTTAAGTTTTGCGCCCAAGTTGATGAAGTCTTTGGCTGTTATTGGTACTGTTGCTATGTTTTTGGTTGGCGGGAGTATTCTTGTACACGGATTAGCTGACGCGCACCACGCACTTGTTGCAATTGAGCAAATGGTTGGGCATAGTTTAACTGCTTGGCCTAGCTTTCAACAGCTGGTAATAAGCTTAGTACCGTTAATCTTTGATGCCTTAATTGGTCTTATTGCTGGTGCAATTGCTCTGTTAGTCGTGAGTTTAGTTAAAAAACTGTTTTTTAGAAAAGCTATTGGTTAGGAAAAATATGAAACGCGTAGTGCTTTATAGCATGGATAAATGTTCGCACTGTCAAACAGCCAAGCGCTATTTAGATGAACAAAATATACCTTACCGCTTATGTAACATACAAAGCCCAAAGGGAAGAAAAGAGTTTGCAACTACTGGAATGCGCGGTGTGCCTGTGCTGAAAATAGGTGAGCAATTACTTAATGGTTTTTCAGTGAAGGGTGTCAATAAATTGCTTAATTGCTAGCAGTTCATGCTATTTTGTTTGTTACTGCTTGCTTTATTGTAAGTTACTTTGAATTAGGGAAGATAGCTTTGTTGTTTGTTTTTAGAGCCATATTATTTTGTATGATCATTGGTACTAGCTCTGTGACAAGTGCTGCTGCATTAAATGATGTTTCTGCTCTCGAGAATTTACATCATGAATTGAATCAACATCCATGGCAAACTTACCAAGACCTTCAAACACAAGCTGAGCAGTTTGAAGAAATGTCACTAGAATACAAGCTTTGGTGGTTAAACCGTAAAGCACAAGCTGAAAACTTGTTGTTTTTATTTGAGCAATTTCAGCAAACTGTAGCCAAAGCACAAGATTTAATCACTCCAGACACACCAGCTAAGCTTACCAGTCAATTTTATATTTACAGTGGCATCATCTTTCAAAGGCAGGGGAAGTACCAAAACGCACAAAAATTACTTAAAATGGCCAAATCTGTTGCTGAAAGTAACAACTTTACCTATATAGCGGTTCAAGCAAAGCAAGAGCTCGCTTACACGCGCAGCTTAACTGAATTTTATGAGTTATCTTTAACTGAGTTACAACAGGCCTATGTGGAAGCTTTTGCTTTTTCAGATGACTATTTAATTGCTAAAATTCATGAGGTGTATGGCGCTATATATGGTTATATGCATGATTATGAAAAGTCCATTGAGTATTATAAAAAATCACTAATAAGCTACCAACAGCTAGGTTATCCTTCAGATATTGCTGAAGCTATCAACGGTTTAGCAGCCACTTATCGATATTGGAAGAAATTTGATCTTGCTATCGATTATTATCAGCGTTATGAGAAAGCGATTGAATTTAGTCCCCATAATGTTGATGGTAAGTTTTACGCTGCTTACGGTATTGCTATGAGTCAAGCAGAAAAAGGCGATTGCCATCAAGCATTGAAATCTATTGATAAAGCCTTGAATTTAAAAGGATTGATTGACTATAAAGCCGAAATTTATAAGCGCAAAGCACAATGTTTGATAACCTTTAATAAGTTATTAGATGCTGAAGTTGCGCTGGATAAAGCGCAAAGTATTTTTGCCAATATTCCCGAGTTAATTGGCACTCATTGGCAAATTGAAGTGATTAAAATACGTGCCGAATTAGCACAAGTTAGCGGTGATAGTAATCAAGCATATCAATTGTTAAAGGAATATAACCAAGTTCAAACTGCGCTAATTAAGAAAAACTCATCTGATAAGTTGTTGCGTGTTAGAGGAAAACTAGAGCATGAGCGTCAAAACGTGGAAATATCTTTGTTACAGCAAAGGGCAGAGGTGCAAAAGCTGCAGTATGAGCAGCAGAAACAAAAAAATAATTTTCAAACTTATTTAATAACCTTTAGCGTTCTATTCGCTTTAATGGTGCTCGTTTTTGTTTTCTTTCAACGAAGACACAATAAAAAATTATTGGCTTTGTCCATCAGGGATCCGTTATCAGAGCTCTATAATCGCCGTTATGTTTTTAGTTTCTTAAACAAACTTGTGAGTGCTATTGATACTGAAAAAAGCCAAGTATCTATTATGGTGATAGATATTGATAACTTTAAACAAGTTAATGATCATTGCGGCCACCCGTTTGGTGATTATGTTATTCGTGAAATAGCAAAAATAGGACAAGAAACCTTACGTGCGGAAGATATTATGGGGCGTGTAGGTGGCGAAGAATTTTTATGTGTGCTGCCAAGAATTGATGCAGAGCAATGTATGCACATCGCTAATCGTTTTGTGAAAAATGTTAACAGCCATAATTTTAAAATTGAGCATAAAGCTAATGAACAGCAAGTTGCTAATATTACTATCAGTATAGGAATTGCAACCACATCGCTTGAAGTTGAAGACTATACACAGCTGTATGCGATGGCAGATAAAGCGCTTTATCATGCCAAAAAGAATGGTAGGAATTGTGTGGTAAAATATAGCTCTGAAATGACAGAGTCAAACCAAAGTTACTTTGGCCTATCTCACCCTATTCATGAAGACAGTTAACTCCCCAAAAGCACATTACTCAGCAAACACATCGTTATATCAAGGTGCGATAATGCTCCTGCAAGGCTACCTTGAGCACTTAGGCTATAAGGCGCAAATTCACTTTGAATTAGAAGGTTGTTACCAAGCTAGGGACATAGAGCATGGTAAAGAGAAATCGCTTGATTACAAAACAATAAATCACTGCTTACGTCAGTTAGATATTGATGGCGAAATTATTGAAGAGTATTGGCGTCATCAGTGGGAATATGTCTCTCTTTTTAATGGTCAATCACCATTAAAAGAAGCCTTGAACCTATCGAGAGCCATAGAAAAAATTCCTCAATTGTTTCAACAGCTTTATAGCAAGGATGGGGTAACTAAAACGCTTATTCAGCCTGTAGTATGGTGTGGCGATCAAGGTAAGCTGGCTGATGGCTCAGAACAAATATTCACTCATGACACTCGCGCAGTACATATCCCCAATGCCGTACAATTAAATGTTAGCGTAATAAATACTAAAGGAGAAAACCTGTTAGCCGAGCACGGCTTTGGCGAATATCTGCAAGATTGTTTTTTACAAACTAGTTTAGAATGTTGTTTGCTCTACTTACCTGAAGAAGCGGCTTTTGAACGCTTAGCATTAAAGACTCGCTACGGGTTAGTTCAAGAGCTTTGCTCGCCTAATGATATTTCAGGCGGCCACCAAGGCAGTATTGCTTTATATCGAGAGCGAGGAAAGCATAATCAAAATATGGGAGAGCGGCCATTATTATATGATCAATATAATAGCGTACTTTCTGTGATTCAAAACTGGCAGGAGACGGCTCGTATAGAGCACAGACTAGGGGCATCAAGTGTGAAATATAACCCTTATGTTAATGTTATATATGCCTTACTTAATGTTGTTGATGCTGTTCATGAACATGCTGTTGAGCAAAAAAGTGAGATGATTGAAAAACCATTTTCAGCGATAGCACTACCAACAAGTTTATATGGTGATGGCCAAGAAATGGGCGCTGTTGAGTTATTTCAACAAAGTTGTTGGTTTAGTCAAACGCTTAATTGCGTGCAAAAAAAATATAATCGTTTGAAATTAATGCCAAGGCTTGACTGTCCTAGTCAATTAGGCGATAAAATAAAACAAGCAATAGTAGAAAATTATCATGCTGTGCTTGCAAAATAACTATACAAATAAGTAATTGATTTATGGATGTCAGTAATAAAAGCTTCAGTAAACCGCCACGCCTTAATGGCCATAGTGTTGAAAGTAAAAAGCAAGAATTAAAAGATTATTTTCTGCAAACATGGGCAGAATATGAATCTTTATTTGGTTTAATAAATGATGATAAAGCTTACTACTTAAGACCTGAGCCATTACGCCACCCACTCATTTTCTATTTTGGTCACACGGCCACTTTTTATATTAATAAACTAATGCTAGGAAAGTTTATTGACCAACGCCTTAATAGCAAGTTAGAAGCTATATGTGCGGTCGGGGTTGATGAAATGAGTTGGGATGATCTTAATAGCGATCATTACGATTGGCCTAGCGTTGATGAAGTAAGAGCCTACAGAAAGCAAGTTTCAGCCTTGATTGTGCAGTTGATTGATACCATGGCATTATCTTTACCTATTCAGCAAAACTCATTAGCTTGGGTAATTTTAATGGGGTGTGAGCATGAACGCATTCATATAGAAACGTCTTCAGTCATTATGCGCATGCTGCCCTTGACATATTTAACGGCGAATAAGCGTTGGCCCACGTGCACTGAAGCGGGTACTGCTCCTCAAAATCAGTTAGTGAACGTTAGCGGTCAAAGTATTGTTTTTGGTAAACCTGACAGTGATGATACCTTTGGTTGGGACAATGAATATGGCCATGATGAAATCACCCTCGAAAACTTTACAACCAGTAAGTACTTAGTGTCTAACCAAGAATATTTAGCTTTTGTTGAGGCTAAAGGTTATCAGCAACCTCAGTTTTGGACGGAAGAAGGGCAAGCATGGTTAGCATTTACCAAGGCAAATATGCCACGATTTTGGTGTCAAAAAACAGATGCCAATGGCAGTAAAGTTTACTATCAGCGTAATTTGCTCAATGAAATTCCTTTACCTATGAATTGGCCGGTTGAGGTTAATTATTTAGAAGCGAAAGCGTTTTGTCATTGGAAAAGTCAAGCAGAGGGCGAAGAGAGTTATCGTTTGCCAACCGAAAGTGAGTGGCTGTGTCTACGTAATCAAGTTACAGGCGATTTAGTGGATTGGCAGCATATCCCCGGCAATATTAACTTAGCGCTGTATGCATCGTCATGCCCAGTGGATAAATTTTCACAAGGCCATGGTCTATTTGATATTGTTGGTAATGTTTGGCAGTGGACGGAATCAAATATTGACGGCTTTCAAGGCTTTGAGGTTCATCCTTTATATGATGATTTCTCCACACCTACCTTTGATGGTAAACATAATTTAATAAAAGGAGGCTCGTGGATCTCTACTGGTAACGAAGCAATGAAGCACTCTCGTTATGCCTTTAGGCGCCACTTCTTTCAACACGCTGGTTTTCGTTACGTCAAAAGTCATGGTCAGCAACTTCCTAATTTAGCGTCAAACCATTATGAAACCAATGTCGATATTTGTCGTCAGCTTCATGCACACTATGGCGCCGCGAGATCTGCGATGCCGCTATCAGCTAAAAATTATAGCCAACAAATTGCCGATCACGTTTTAGCGTGTGTCGACAAGTATCATACAGCCACACACAAATGCTTGGATTTAGGCTGCAGTGTCGGACGGGCTAGTTTTATCTTGGCGCAATATTTTAATCATCTAGATGGTGTCGACTTTTCCGCCGGTTATATTCGTCATGGGGTAAAATTACAGCAAGGTAAATCAATTCGTTATACTCTTGAAAATGAAGGGGATATTGTTGATTTTCATGAAGTTAAACTAAGTGATGTTGATTTACCTACTGGTGAGAACATTCACTTTAGCCAAGGAGATGCCAGCAATCTTAAAAGTATTTTTACCGGTTATGATCTTGTGCTTGCCCAACACGTGCTAGAGCAAAGTTATTATCCACGCTTGTTTTTAAAGAGCATACATCAACGACTAAACGCTAATGGTTTGCTCATTGTCGTTTCAGATTATCACTTTGATGAACAACAGGCAGATAAAAACACTTGGTTAGGTGGCGTGAAAATAAATGGCGAGAATGTTACTGGCTTTGAAGGTTTGTCAGCCATTTTATCAAATCATTTTACCTTATTAGAGCAGCACCAGTTAACGCGCACTTTAAAAGTGAATCGTCGCAATTTTCAATTGTCATTTCCTCATATGACGGTTTGGCAGTTAAAATAGTGCCTGCTTAAGCCAACTTACTTAGGTGAAAAACTAGAATATTGTTTATTTTTTGCCACTTACCTATGCCTGATATAGAAAAATTCAAGTTTTTATATGCTGCTTCATCAGTGCACCAAATAAAATCGTCACTTCCATGGCCTGTACTATTTTGGTGCACCTCTCTTGATTTTTAAATTTCAATATAAGTTAACTAATTGATAACAAATGGATATTTATTTTGGCATATGAATTGTAATAGTAATTGCATATTTCAAATATAACGATAAATAGAGGTCCACAATGAAAATAGTTAACGCAATCATTAAACCATTCAAGCTTGATGATGTTCGTGAAGCCATTTCTGAAATTGGTGTTGAAGGTATCACCGTCAGTGAAGTTAAAGGGTTTGGTCGACAAAAAGGTCACACAGAATTATACCGAGGTGCTGAGTATCAAGTAGACTTTTTACCTAAAGTAAAGCTAGAGATTGCAGTCAACGATGATATTGTTGAGCGCTTAGTTGATACTATCACTAAAGCAGCTTACACAGGCAAAATTGGTGACGGTAAGATCTTTGTTTATAACCTTGAACAAGCCATTCGTATTCGTACTGGCGAGTCAGATTCAGAAGCATTATAGGGGATAAACAATGGAACAGAATATTTTTCAACTTCAATATGCATTAGACACCTTTTACTTCCTCGTTTGTGGTGCTTTAGTTATGTGGATGGCGGCAGGTTTTTCAATGCTTGAAGCCGGTCTTGTACGTGCAAAAAACACCACTGAAATCTTAACTAAAAACGTCGCGCTTTATGCTATCGCTTGTATTATGTACTTAATTGTTGGTTACGACATTATGTATGGTGGTGGTATCTTTTTAGACGGTATTGCGCTTGATGGTGCTGCTGATGCAGAAGGTTTAGTTGGTGCCGTGTTAGCTGAATCAGCAGAGGCTGGTTTTAGTGGTGGCGCTGTTTATTCAAATGCTTCTGACTTTTTCTTCCAAGTTGTATTTGTAGCAACGGCAATGTCTATTGTTTCAGGTGCGGTAGCTGAGCGTATGAAGCTTTGGGCTTTCTTAGCATTTACTGTGGTTTTGACCGGTTTTATCTACCCAATGGAAGGTGCTTGGACGTGGAATGGTGACTCAGTATTTGGTCTTTATACCTTAGGTGACCTTGGTTTCTCTGATTTTGCTGGTTCAGGTATTGTTCATATGGCGGGTGCTTCTGCAGCATTAGCGGGTGTTCTATTACTTGGTGCACGTAAAGGTAAATACACCAAAGATGGTAAAGTCAATGCGATCCCTGGTGCTAACTTGCCTATGGCTACTTTGGGCACGTTCATATTATGGATGGGTTGGTTTGGCTTTAACGGCGGCTCTGTATTAAAACTTGCTGATGTTACTAATGCTAACTCAGTTGCTATGGTGTTCTTAAATACCAATGCTGCCGCTGCCGCAGGTGCTGTTGCCGCATTAGTGTTTGCTAAACTTTTATTTAAGAAAGCAGATTTAACCATGACCTTAAACGGCGCTTTAGCTGGACTTGTCGCCATTACTGCTGAGCCATCAACACCATCACCATTACAAGCAACAGTTTTTGGTGCCATTGCTGGTGTGATTGTGGTGTTGTCTATTCTTGCCCTTGATAAAGTGAAGATTGATGATCCTGTAGGTGCTATTTCTGTACATGGTGTGGTTGGTTTATTTGGTTTGCTTATTGTGCCATTAACTAACTCTGGTGCTAGCTTTAGCGGCCAACTTATTGGTGCTGCAACTATATTTGTTTGGGTGTTTAGTACCAGCTTTGTTGTGTGGTTTGCACTGAAGAAAATTATCGGTATTCGTGTTAGCGAAGAAGAAGAGTATGAAGGTGTTGATATTGCAGATTGTGGTATGGAAGCCTACCCTGAGTTTACTCGCGGTTAAGCATACAAACCATAACGAAAGTAGTTAATACTAAAAAGCAGCGATTTCGCTGCTTTTTTTGTGGCTAATTTTCTCGACTTGTAAATAAATTCATTGAAGGGATTTACTGATGAATACGTATGTAAGCAGGTGTTTTTGCGGTCTAAATAGGTATGCTAGTGTGCATGATGCGCAAATTTAAAAGATAGAACAATGAAAAACACTGCTTTATTACTCTTGTTGCTAATGACTTCATCCAGCTTAGCTGCGAAATCAGTACAATTATTATCGCCAAATGGTGAAATTAAATTACTCATAAATGATGATGACTCACGCCCTAATTATCAGATTGAATTCTCACAACAAAAGGTCATCGCTCCCTCTCAACTTGGTATGGAATTTAAAAATGCTGAGAGCTTATCTGAGGGGTTTGAGATTAAAGAAGTCGTTAGAAACAGTGTTGATACGTGGTGGCAATTACCTTGGGGTGAGCGTCAAGATGTACAAGATAAGCATAATGAGGTTGCGATAACATTTGCAGCAAAGCGCAATAGTACAAACCGTTATCTGGTGCGCTTTCGAGCCTTTGATGATGGAATCGGTTTTCGTTATGAGGTGCCAAAGCAACAAGGATTGCTTGCAGACATTGAAATCACTAATGAGTTAACACAGTTTTCTCTTGCGGATGCCGAGCAGGCTACAGCATGGTGGATCCCTGCTCGTGGCTGGAATCGTTATGAATATACCTATAGAACCACAGCTCTATCTGATATTGACAGAGTACATACCCCATTTACCTATAAATTAAAATCAGGGGTGCATTTAAGCATACATGAAGCCGCTTTAGTTGATTATGCAGCGATGACCTTAGATCAACGTCGACCGGGTTTATTTAAAGCCGATCTTACCCCTTGGTCTGATGGCGTCTTAGTTAAAACCAAAGCAGGTTTTAAAACGCCATGGCGTACGATACAAATTAGTAAAGATGCAGTGGGTTTACTGAATTCAAATTTGATCCTGAATTTAAATGAGCCAAATAAATTGGGAGATGTCTCCTGGGTTGAACCCGGAAAGTATGTGGGTATTTGGTGGGGAATGCATGTTGGTGAAAATACTTGGGCTAGTGGTAAAAAGCATGGTGCAACTACCAGTGAAACAAAACGGTATATGGATTTTGCAGCAAAATATGGATTTCAAGGTGTTCTGGTTGAAGGCTGGAATATCGGTTGGGATGGTGAGTGGTTTAATAACGGCGATCTATTTCACTTTAGTGACAGCTTTGATGATTTTGATCTTAAAGCAGTAACTGACTACGGCAAGCACAAAAATGTGCAATTAATTGGACACCATGAAACATCAGGTAGTGTTAGTAATTATCGAGATCAGATGTCTGATGCCTACGCGCTTTATCAGCAACATGGTGTTAAGCAAATTAAAACCGGCTATGTCGCTGATGGCGGTAACATAAAACGCATTGATGAAGGGGGGATTGTGCGTAAAGAGTGGCATGATGGCCAGTTTATGGTCGCAGAATATCTGCACAGTGTCACTGAAGCTGCAAAGCATAAAATTAGCATCAATACTCATGAGCCAATAAAGGCCACGGGATTACGCAGAACATACCCCAACTGGATTGCAAGAGAGGGTGCGAGAGGGCAAGAGTTTAATGCTTGGGGAACTCCACCTAATCCACCTGAGCACACAGCCATCTTGCCCTTTACCCGTTTACTTGCGGGACCAATGGATTTCACGCCGGGTATCTTTGATATGAGCTTTAATGGCTTAGGTGATAAAAGTAATAGACCACAAACAACATTGGCTAAGCAATTAGCGCTTTATGTGGTTTTATATAGTCCAATTCAAATGGCTGCTGACTTGCCAAGAAACTATGTTGCAAAGTTAGACGCATTTCAATTTATTGTTGACGTGCCTACAGACTGGCAAGAAAGTAAAGCAATTGCAGGTGAAGTAGGCGATTACGTTGTTTTTGCTCGACATGAGCGAGAGGGGGATGATTGGTACTTAGGTGCATTAACAGATGAAAATGCACGCAACATTACTATCAAGCTAGACTTTCTTGCTGAGGGTAAAACCTATCAGGCACAAATTTATCGAGATGGTGAAAAGGCGGAGTGGAAACACAATCCTTATGATCTTGTTATCGAAGAAAAAAGTGTCACAGCCAACGACGAATTATCATTAAGGTTGGCAACAAGTGGCGGCACAGCAATTCGCTTTAAAGCGTTAAAATAACTCAATGTGACGATAATATTATCTTTTAATGATCAGCTCAATTCAAGCCTGATCATTAAGATACGAGGTTATTAGCTACTTTTGAATTGTTAATTTTCGTATTGAAAAAAACATTAAGCAAAGCATGGTAAACCATGTAAAAGTACCGCCGCTACTACTTGACTTTGGCTGTTCTGATTTTGAACTATCAAGAGGGAATGCGTCATTTATATCAAGTACACCATCGTTATCATCATCTGTATCAGCGTTATTACCTGTACCGTCTGAGTCAGTATCAACTGTCTCTTGAGGATTATTTGGAAATGCATCATCTACATCAATAACTCCATCTTTATCACTGTCTGGAAATTTAGTTAATACGGGTGATAAATTTGCATCAGTAGCTTCAGAAGAGTCAATGATGATGATTTGGTTGATAACAACAAAATTTTCTACACCGGGCGTACTTTGATCGCTACAGTTTTGGCTGCTGTAATCTCGCATAGGAATATCTTGGCAAAGTGATAAACTGGCAATGCTTTCCACCACGGTCATACCGTCGCCAATGACTTGACCAAAAACAGTGAAGCCACCATTTTGCAAATCCAAGTTACTAGCATTATTTGCTAAGTTAAAAAACCATTGATCGGTCGCGCTATTCACATTACCACCAACTTTTGCCATCGCAATTGTGCCCTTAACGTTCGAGTATATGGGTTCGTTTACTACTGCAGCGTTTGTTGCTATCCGTGTTAAAGGCCAATCCCCGTCAAACGTAAACCCACCACCTTGTACTACAAAACCAGGTGAAACTCGGTGTACTACTGAGTTTGTATAGTGTTGTTCATTGATATATTGCAAAAAGTTATCAACGGTTTTTGGTGTGGTTTGATCAAATAAATTAACTTGAAAATTGCCTTCTGAAGTTTGAAATTCGACAATTGTTGCCTTAACAGAAGTGGTTAAGGCTAATAAAAGTAACGTTGTACAAAAAATATTATTTAACATTGCTTATCTATCTAAGAGAAATTGATTTGGCATGATAAAGTGAGTTTATAGGAAATACAACTGTGGGCGTGTAACGTTACTAAGTAGTAACATTTAGCGCTATTTTGCGGTCATTGCTTAATTTCGTTTATGTTTATAATGAAAAATCTATTGCTTTAATCATTCGTATTAACCGTAGAATATATAGTAATTTCAGTTCTTTTTATTACCATTAGATGATATAAATTATCTTCTTGTTTTTACAATGATTGTTTCGTGAAGGCGCGACTATAGTTTAGCTAAGGTTATGTTAAGGTTTTGTATGCTTCGTTTCTTGTTGCTGCTGTTTTGTTTTCTTTGTGTTGAGCTATCAGCTCAAGAAGAAGATATTGCCGTACAATTAGCAGAAATTGCCCAGCAAAAGGATAAAGCTGAAGCGATTAAAGCTATAGCTCAACTACTTAATCAACAGCAGTTAACATCATCCCAACGGGTTGACACCTTGTTATTACAAAGTCGAAGTTATTTATCGCTAAATGATTTTGATAACGCTATGCAATCAAGCAAAGATGCGGTTAATTTGGCAGCGCAAAGTCAACTGTTTGAACGACAAGCAAAAGCGAATAAATTACAGGGTATTGTTGCTTATTATCAAGGCCACTATAAACAGGCAATCAATGCCTACCAAGCCTCATTAAATTATTATCAAGATTTAACGTCAAACCTCTCTTCAGAACAAATAGCTAAAACGGCTGTCACTCAGGCCAACCTTCTTAATAACATTGCTTTAGTGCAAACGGCGCAAGGGGATTCTTTTGCCGCTTTAAACAGTTACCAACAAGCTGAGCCACTTTATCAACGCTACGGCGATGAAGTTGATAAAATTGATGTTCGCTATAATATTGCCACGCTTTATATCAGCTTGCGACGGTATGATCTTGCCATTAGCATGCTGCAGCAAGTTATTGATAAAAGAACAGCATTGGCTGATGATTACGGTGTTGCGACAGCGTCAGCTGATTTAGGTGTTGCTTATAAATATTCGGGTGATTATCAGCAGTCAAAAAAGTACAATTTTGCCGCGTTGCATTATTTTCAGCAACATAACCATCACTATGATATAGCTGCTCAGTTACATAATGTTGCTGAAATATATTACGAGCTAGAGCAACTAGACAAGGCATTAATTTATGCGAATCAAGGTGTAAAAGTTAGTAAAGAAATAGGACATCAAAAAGCTTATGTTGGCAGTTTGCATACCTTAGCCAAGGTGTCTTTTTATCAAGGCGATGTTGAGCAAGCCTACGAGTATGTTAGCCAATCAAATATAGCCGCGGAAAAAATGGGTTATCAAGGCGGACTCAATGAAAATTTAGCCTTGCTAGTATTAATTTATGCTGCAGAAGGAAAAACAGCGCAAGCATTAAAGGCTCAATTAAGTTACCAAAAGCTGCGTCTTAAACAAGCGAATGAAACTCTAAATGAGCAACTAGCACGTTTTGAATCCGACCAACTCAGTCAGCAAGTTGAGCACTTGCAGCAAAGTAAAAAACTACAGCAGCTACAAGCAACTAAAGCGCAGCAGCAGCGAAATTTTACTATTCTTGGTGTTGTTTTTAGCTTAATTGTGATTTTTTTAGTCTACCGACGCTACCTAGAGAGCCAACTAACTAAAAACTTAGAAGCAGGGGTTAAACAGCGCACTGAAGCCCTAGAGTTTTTAACGCAAGAATTGCAACAGGCGAATCAAATTAAAAGTCAATTCTTAGCGAATATGAGTCATGAAATCAGAACGCCACTAACCGCTGTGATTGGACAGTCTGAAGCGATTATTCATGGCGACTTTGATAATAAATCTCTAACCAAAGAAGTCGAAATAATACACAGTAACAGTTTACATTTATTGCAATTAATTAATGATATTTTAGATATTAGTAAAATCGAAGCAGATAAATTTGAACTAGAAGAACGTCGGCACGACTTACATGCAATTATTCATGAATTGGAGGATATGTTTACCGAGCAAGCGTCACGAAAAAACTTAGCATTCACGGTAAGTCATCATTTACCCAAGCCATTTATTATTAATATTGATGGTTTAAGACTGAAACAAATACTGATTAACCTCTGTTCCAATGCCATCAAGTTTACCGAAGAAGGCTGGGTAACCTTAGATATTTCTATTGTCGATAAAACTTTGTTTTTCACAGTAACAGATACCGGTATTGGCATGGATGAAGCACAAATGGCTAAAATATTTAAAAGCTTCACACAAGCAGATAACAGTATTAGCCGGCGCTTTTCTGGCTCTGGTTTAGGCTTGTTTTTATCAATGCAATTAACTCAGGTTATGGCAGGAGATATTAGTGTAACCAGCCAGTTAGCTCAAGGGAGCACCTTTATTTTAAAGCTACCTTTTGGCGATGTTTTTTTACCACAAGATGATCAGAGTAAAGATGAGTCTGCCTTAGTATTACCGCCACCAACAAGTTTTGTTGGTAAAATTCTCCTTGCTGATGATCATGAAGACAATCGCCGACTTATTGCCAGACTACTTACAAGTATGGGGCTTGACGTTATCGAAGCTAAAAATGGTCGAGAGGCAATAGAACAGTTTATGCAACACCAGCCGACACTAACATTATTGGATATACAAATGCCAGAAATGGATGGCATTCAAGCGTTACAAAAGCTGAGAGAGTTTGGTTGTACTCAATCTATTTATGCGCTGACAGCTAATGCTATGTCTCATGAGATTCGACAATATTTAGCCTTAGGTTTTGATGGACACCTGAAAAAACCGATAGAAAGGGATAACTTTGTTGCCACAATTTCCCAGCATTACCCAAGTATGAAGCAATCAACTCAGCAGTTGAGCAAGGATGTTGCTGATGTAGATATCTCTGATCTCAAACTTGAGTTTCAACATCACTTATCTAAAGATAGTCAAGATATTTTAACCTATACTGAGCAGCAAGATCATCCACGCTTAGCTAGAGTTGCGCATAAATTAGCTGGTGCGGCAAAAATGTTTGGTTATGTTGAGCTATCGCAAAGTGCCTTAGAGTTAGAAATAGCGATTAAAAAACAGCAAGGTGAAATAATTGCTGATTTAAGCCACTGCTTACTGGATGAAATTAATTTAATTCAAAGCTCTGAACAGGTAACTCCCCCTACAAATGATTAATAAATTTTCATATTCTCAGCTGCTGATGGCTGCAGCAATTGCTTACCTTGCTTATGCGTTGATAAACTTTACTGCGCAAGTGCCAAGTTTTATTCGTGCCCTAGATAAAACCGCTCCTCATATTGACAATATGATAAATGAAAGCAATTTAGTGCGCACAGAAATTGCTCAAATGAGACAGTTGGTTGATGAACAGTTACCTGTTATTTTAGCGCGAATTGATACCAGTTTGCCTTTAGTTAAGCAGGGGCTAATTCAAAGTGATAATTACGCCCAGCAGTTACCGGTATTATGGTCTCACTTAGACAATTTAGAAGCGCAGTTAACTCAAATACAGCAAAGCATTCCCAGTATTTTAGAACGAGTTGATGCTATGGTATTAACAGCGAATAGTACCACTGACGAAGTGGCAAAATGGCGACCTCATTCGAGCCAGTATTTGGCAGAAATAAAGCAATTACGTGTGGAAGTACCTCAATATTTATCGCGTATTGAATACATTGTTAGTGATGCAAAAACATTAGGTAAAGAGGCTAGCAGCGGCCTAGTGTCAGGTTTTTTCAAAGGCGTTATATCATTACCTATGGAAGTAGTTGCTGGATTAACCGGGATTGTTAAACCTGACTCAAAATCAGCTAAATTGCTTACTGCTGCAGATGTGACGCTATTGAAAGAGCAAACGGTGACACTGTTGGAGAATGCTGATCAAAAAGACATATTCTGGAAAAACATGCAAAGCGGCAATAAAGGTCAAATTTTAAAACATGCCGAGTTTAAAAAAGACGGCTTGTCTTGTCATAAGATAACTTTTATAAATAACCTTAAAGGTCAAAAAGAAACGCTAAATGAACTAATGTGTGAAGATAGCGAAGGTTTCTGGCAAGTGATGTAACCAAATTCATTTTTATTGTGTACAATAGAAAAATAATTACTTTCTTATAGGAATTTCAAATGGCTAGAGAACAGTTTGGGATTTGCGCTGAGCCAAATTTACATGGCAGTTATTTACTTTTTAACGCCTTAGACGATAAAAATGCTTTTATTCGAACAGCATTGTCTAGGTTACCAGCCTTGTTTGACGATTATGCAGATCAGTTTTCGGAAGCAAACTTAACAAGCGTCATTGCTATTGGTGCCAATTATTGGGATGAGTTTTATCCTCAGGCGCGTCCTGCGTTATTATCTACTTTTCCGGCAATGAATAGTGATGACAGATTAGCGCCAGCCATCAGTGTTGATCTTTATATTGAAATTAGAAGTGATCGCGCTGATGTTAATCATATTGTTAGTTCAAAAGTTTGTCAGTTGCTTGCTGATAGCGTTGAGCTTGTCGAGCACATACAAGCCTTTCGCTTTTTAGATGGTCGAGACTTAACGGGATTTGTTGATGGCACTGAAAATCCGCAGGGTATGCACAGACGTGAAGTAGCTTTAGTTAAAGAAGCTGATGATGCAACATTTGCTGGTGGAAGCTATTTACATACTCAGCGTTATCAACACAATTTAACGTTATGGAATGCATTACATAATAAAGAACAAGAAAATGTTTATGGCCGCACTAAACTAGACAATATTGAGTATAAGAGTGAAGATAAACCATTAACAGCACATACCAAGCGTACTAGCTTAAAGGATGAGCAAGGTAACTCGATAGAAATCGTTAGGCAAAGCATGCCTTATGGTGACATGAAGCGTCAGGGGTTATTTTTTGTTTCTTATTGCCATTCGCCTAAACCATTTGAAATTATGCTTAAAAGTATGATCCATGGTGATGGTCATGGCAATGTTGATCATTTACTTAAATATACTCAGGCTGAAACGGGAGCTGCATTTTTTGCACCTAGCTTGAGCTTTTTAGCAAGTCTTGAAGAAGACCCGTCTGATTAAGCTCTTATGATCCTCCTTACTGCTCAGGTGCCTCGATAGTGCCATCTGAGTGGTAAGCTTGCACAACATACCTTCCTTGATTAATAGCTAATTCCGATTCAGGAGCAAGTACTCCTAATGGATACAAAGCCGGACCTGTAGGCTCTGCTAGTACATATTCTATGCCTTGAAATCTCACTGTCATTTCACCTGACTGTGCAGGTACTGCAATGCCAATAAAAGCATGCTCATCAATATAAACCATTGCCATATCTATACGCGGCATTAGCGCTCGTAATAAGGTGGCCGTCAGGGTCATTTTACTATCGCAATCCCCTTGGTTTTCCCAAATTAATTTTGCTGGTGGGTTAAAGCCAGAGCCTGAAGATGTGCCCCGCGATTCTAAAGTAGAGTAAGGAATCGTTTGTACAAAACTTAAGACATAGTTAGTAACTTTTCGAATATTTTGAATCGATACCTTTTCTAGAATAATGCCTTTTAGTGATTTGAAGTCGGCAACCGAATTGTTGGCAACATCAATATGATTAACTTTTATACCCAGTTGATTGTCGTGGTTTGTAAAGGGTTGATAATAATTTTCTTTGAAGTATTTAGTGGTTTCTTGTTGCTCTAGTCGTTTAACTTCTTGATAGGCGCGATTTACATTGGCCTCTTCTAGCCCTTTTACTTGTATTGTCATCTTACCATTTTGTTGCTGAAAAAAAGCTTGAGCACCTTCAAGAGGCGTTTGTCGTAATTGTTTTTTGACGGCACGTAAAATTGATTTTTGAGCAAACTCACTTTTGTAAATTTTCAACAGTCTAAAACGTTCAAATAATGCGGCTTTAGATAAGTTAAAACTGATTTCTTGCTGTGCTTTTTGATGATCAAGCCACTGATAATTGAACAGGTATAGTTCGTCTTGGGCGCGCTTAGTAAAGCTTAACTGTTTAGCCGTTAGCGAACAGGGTAAAAGTAAGCAAAAGCAAAGGATTATTTTAATCATTTTCACTGTAGCGGCTCGTTAGTTTTCTATATGTTAATGTTTAAGTGATATTAACACTATCGTAAGTCGCAGCTAAACAGCAAGTTTTGCCCGTTAAAATTCACTACTGGCTTTACTTTTTCGCTAAATAAGGTATATTCAAACGACTGTTTTAATTGTTTGTTCGAATTTGCGTGCAACTAAATTGTTTAAAATGACTAAGGGGTTATTGTGGCTGAATATAAAGTACCATTAAAAGATATGAGTTTTTTACTTCATGAGGTGTTTAAAGCTGATGAAATGTGGCAACAATTACCCTTACTTGCCGAGCAGGTTGATAAAGAAACGGCACAAGCCATTTTACAAGAGTGTGCGAAAATAGCTGAGCAAGAACTCGATCCTATTGCCCGTCGAGGTGATGAAGTTGGGGTGAGTTTTAATGATGGTGTTGTCACTACCGCGCCAGGTTATAAAGAAGCTTTCAATACATATGTTGAAGGTGGTTGGACTGGACTGGGTGGCGATGTTAATTATGGCGGCATGGGGATGCCGAAAATGTTAACAGCAATGCATGAAGAAATGCTTTGTAGTGCCGATATTTCTTTTGCGTTATACCCAGTGCTAACTGCGGGGGCGGCTTTGTCTCTGGCTAAGCACGGTAGTGAAGAATTAAAACAACGCTATCTTACCCGTATGTATTCAGGTGAATGGTCAGCGTCTATGTGTCTAACTGAAGCGCATTCTGGCTCAGATCTTGGCATTATTAGAACCAAAGCGGTACCACAAGATGATGGAAGCTACAGTATCACAGGTAATAAAATATTCATCACTGGTGGTGAGCATGACTTAACTGAGAACATTGTTCACTTAGTGCTAGCTAAATTGCCTGATGCCCCTGCAGGTCCTCGTGGTATTTCATTGTTTTTAGTGCCTAAATTCAATGTTAATGAAGATGAAACGTTAGGCGAGCGTAACCAGGTTAGCTGTGGCTCTATTGAGCATAAAATGGGTATCCATGCCTCTGCAACTTGTGTCATGAACTTTGATGGTGCTCAAGGTTATTTAATTGGCGAGATCAACAAAGGCTTAGCCTGTATGTTCACCATGATGAACTTCGAACGCATTGGTGTTGGTATTCAAGGACTTGGCGCTGCTGTGCGTTCATATCAAAATGCCCTTGAATACGCGAAAGACAGACTGCAAGGTCGTGCATTAACAGGTGCTAAATCACCTGATCAGGCGGCAGACTCAATTATGGTGCACGGTGATGTTCGTCGTATGCTACTTAATATGAAGGCATTGAACGAAGGCTCTAGAGCATTATCTTCTTATATTGCCATGCAATTAGACTACGCTACTTTTGCTGAAGGCGAAGTACAAGCAAAAGGTGAAGCGCTTGCCGCATTAATGACACCCGTTGCTAAAGCTTTCTTTACCGATTTAGGTTTTGAAAATACTGTCACAGGTCAGCAAGTTTTTGGCGGTCACGGCTTTATTCGTGAATGGGGCCAAGAGCAATTAGTGCGTGATGCTAGAATTACTCAAATTTATGAAGGCACTAATGGTATTCAGGCCATGGACTTATTAATGCGTAAGGTAGCAGGTTCAAAGGGTAATCTGCTGAAAGTATTTACCGAAGAAGTAAGTACTTACATAGATGAGCATAAGTCAAATGATGCCTTAGCTGAATTTATTACGCCATTATCGCAAGCTTTAGCCGACTTGAATGAGTTAACCGAAGATTTATTGACTAAATCTGAAGGTAATATGAATGAATTAGGTGCTTCAGCTAATGATTACTTACATGTATTTGGTTATACCGCAATGGCTTATATTTGGGTGAAAATGGCGCAAGTATCGCAAGCGGGTCTTGAAAATAATGGCGAAAGTGGCCGTGAGTTTTATCAATCAAAATTACATACTGCACGTTACTATTTTACGCGCTTGTTACCACGTAGAATTTCATTAATTGCCTCAGCAAAATCAGGTAGTGATTGTATGTTTGATATAGATGACGAGTTGTTTTAGTCAGCAGGATTATAAATTTCTAACTTAAGTGGTTAACTAATCACTTAATTAGCTTCCTTATTTGAAATAAACCCAGTAAGTAACTTCATGTTACCTACTGGGTTATTTTTTAGTTAGGTATTAAAATCTACTCGAATAAAGCCTGTTAAACCGACTAATGATGAATTTAATAATTGCTCATTAACTTCAGGGGAGACAAAAACCAGCAAAGTCATAAATATTTTTCTTTTTTTTCGCCACTAATTTGTCATCTAACTGGGCGGTCGATCCACAAAAGCCCACAAATTCATTCACTTCCTGCATATCTTTATCTAGCCCTTAATTTTACTGGTGTTTTGACCAGTGGTTGTATCGATCTTTTTCCCGATTCTTTGCTTGACATAAGTTTGCTTTAGTCACTAAACTGTATCAATGTGGTAAAAAGTGGGTAATTGTGGATCATAATCATTACCTCAATAAAAAAGATGACTAATTAAGGCTGTTTTTAAGACATGTTCAGAGGCGCTAGCGCAATAACACTTGATAGCAAAAATAGAATCACGGTACCAACAAGGTATCGTGAAGAGCTTTTGAGTGATTGCCAAGGAAAAATGATTTGCACGGTTGATATTCAACACCCGTGCTTATTGTTGTATCCCTTGCCTGAATGGGAAGAAATTGAATTAAAACTCTGTAGTCTTTCTAGCATGAACCCTCAAGAGCGGCTATTACAACAGGTGCTATTGGGTAATGCAACTGAATGTGACATGGATAAAAATGGCCGTTTATTGATTAATGGCCCACTAAGACAACATGCGAGTTTAGAGAAGTCCGTCATGCTAGTGGGTCAGTTGAAAAAGTTTGAAATTTGGAGTGAGTCAGCATGGCAAGCTCAAATGCAGCAAGGCATTAGCAAAATTCAATCAGGTGAAATTGAGTTAACGGAACGTTTATTAGATTTATCTCTATAAATTAATAATTGAAAAATTAAGAGTATAAAAACAACAATATGGAATTAGATAAAACACATATCTCTGTTTTATTAGCCGAAGCGGTGGAAGGTTTAAATATCAACCCAGATGGCTGCTATATCGACTGTACTTTTGGTCGTGGTGGTCACTCGTCTTTAATTCTATCAAAGTTGTCAAAGCAGGGGCAGTTATTGGCTATCGACCGTGACCCTACGGCAATTGCGGCTGCTGAAAAGTTTAAAGATGATGATCGTTTTCATATTGAGCATCAAGGTTTTGCCCATTTGGCTGATATTGCCCAGCAGCATGAGTTAACCGGTAAAGTTGACGGCATATTGCTGGATTTGGGGGTCTCGTCACCACAGCTTGATGAAGCAGAGCGTGGCTTTAGTTTTATGAATGACGGCCCGTTAGATATGCGCATGGATACCACGCGTGGACAAACAGCGGCTGAGTGGTTAGCAGTGGCTGACGTAGAAGATATTACTTGGGTATTAAGAACCTTTGGCGAAGAAAAACACGCGTGGCGAATTGCAAATGCTATTGTTGATGCACGAGAAGAAAGCCCTTTCACTCGTACTAGCCAGTTGGCAAAGTTAATCAAAACGACCGCGCCACAAAGAGAAATTAAAAAGCATCCAGCAACGCGAAGTTTCCAAGCTATTCGTATGTACATCAATAGTGAATTAGAGCAAATAGAAAAAGCACTAGCGGCTTCGTTAGATGTACTCAATGAAGGTGGGCGATTAGTGGTTATTAGCTTTCACTCACTTGAAGATAGATTAGTAAAACAATTTATGAAAAAACACTCACAAGGAAAACAGGTACCGCGTGGTTTACCTGTGAGTGAAGCAGAATTAAATAAGGGCAAAAAGCTGCAGTTAATTGGCCGTAAATTAAAGCCGAGTAAAACTGAAGTCGCGGAAAATGTGCGTTCGCGTAGCTCTGTATTACGCATAGCTCAGCGTTTAGAAAAAATTGCTGACTAATTATGCCTGGGCAAAAAGTTGCACCACGTAAAAAGGTGTTAGCCGTTGATATTTGGCAAGATATTTTACGTTATTTCGTGAGTTATTTGTTATTGGTTATGGTTGTGATATCTGCTTTTTCGGTGATTTATTACACGCATGTGAATAGACGAACCACCAGTGAGTTAGAGCTTTTGTTAACCGAGCGGGACGAGTTAGATATTGAATGGCGAAATTTATTGTTAGAGCAAAACTCTTTGGCAGAGCACAGTGCCATTGAAAGTAAAGCGAAAAAGTTGCTGAATATGAAGCGACCCGATGCGGATTCAGAAATAATAATTACCATAAAATAGCATCAGATAAGAAACCGCTAACTAATAGCAAGAATACAAAGATAATGAACAAAAAAGTGAGCATAAGCGTGAGCAAAAAAGCAAGCAATCGCAGCAGTCAACCAACCACTACCGCATGGCGTTATTATGTAGTGTTGGCTATTGTTGCCTTGATTTATGCTGGGCTTTTAGCACGCAGTGCTTACATTCAAATAATTGAACCTGATATGTTGAAAAAGCAGGGGGATATGCGTTCGTTACGAACGGCAGCAAATACCGTGCAGCGAGGCTCTATTGTTGATAGAAATGGTGATGAATTAGCGATTAGTGTACCTGTTGAAACTGTGTGGGCTGATCCGAAAATTATTATGGATAACAATGCGCTTGCTATGACTGAGCACTGGCAGGCACTTGCTGATGTTTTAGGACAAAATGTTAATAAATTAACTACGCGTGTTGTGCGTAACCCGAGAAAACGTTTTGTTTACCTCGAGCGAAAAATATCTCCTGCCATGGCTAACTATATTCGCGAGTTGAAAATTCCAGGCATACACCTTCGCAAAGAGTCAAAACGTTTCTACCCAGCGGGTGAAATAAGCGCTCATATTGTTGGTTTTACCAATGTTGATGATAAAGGCATTGAAGGCGTTGAGCGAGTTTATGATCAACTGCTTACTGGCAAAGGTGGCGCCAAGCGTTTTAGAAAAGATGCCAAAGGCCGTAAAATTGAAATTCTTTCTGAGCAAGTTGCAGAAGCCGCACAAGATGTCACGCTAACGATAGACCAACGCATTCAAGCCATTGCCTATAAAGAGCTTAAAGGGGCAGTACAAGCATTTAAAGCAACGTCAGGCTCAGTTGTCGTGGCTGATATTCATACAGGTGAAATTTTGGCGATGGCAAATAGCCCGTCATACAATCCCAATAATCGAACCAACACGGCTATTCATCGTTTTAGAAATAGAGCTATTACCGATATCTATGAACCCGGCTCTACCATGAAGCCGCTAACAGCGTTAACGGCGCTAGAGTTTGGCTCAGCTGAGACCAGCAGTATTATTGATACTAGCCCTGGTTGGATGCGTTTAGGCGGCAGGCGCGTAAATGATCCTATAAACCGCGGTAAATTATCGATTGAAGATATTTTGGTAACCTCATCAAACATGGGAACAACCAAATTAGCCCTTTCAGTGCCGAAAACTTTTTTATTAGATAAATTTTTTGATGCTGGTTTTGCAGATAGCACAGGGACGGACTTAATTGGTGAAAGCTCAGGCATGATGCATGATAGACAGCGCTGGTCTAAGTTTGAGCTAGCAACACTTTCTTGGGGGTACGGTTTAGCCATTACTCCAATGCAATTGGCACGTTTTTATGCCACGTTAGCTAATGGTGGTGTCAAACGAGAGTTATCGATTGTCAAAAGAGAAGCGTCCATTGATGGTGAACGAGTATTTTCTGAGAAAAATTCCCAAGCAGTAACGAATATGCTCGAGACTGTGGTTGATGACCATGTACAAAAAGCTAAAGTTGATGGCTATCGCGTTGGTGGTAAAACGGGTACATCCTTCAAAGCCGTTGCTGGTGGTTATGGTAATGATTATGTCGGGCTGTTTGCAGGTGTTGCGCCAATCTCAGACCCTAAAGTAGTGGTGGTTGTGGTAATCAATGAGCCAAGTGGCGATTTGTATCATGGCGGTGAAGTTGCTGCGCCAGTGTTTTCTCGCGTAATGAAGGGAGCACTAAGAGTGTTAAATGTTGCGCCAGATGCCAACGATGTACGAGTTACCAGCAATGAGATGCAAGTAAAGCGTGGGGAGGCGAATGATGCCTAAACCCTTAACAGCATACCTAACACAAGTATTATCGAATTTTGATATTACCTTGCCAGCGACAATAAAATTTGCGGATCAACAAGGCCATTTAACCAATGATAGCCGTATGGTTTGCCAAGGTGATATTTTTTGCGCCATTGTTGGACAAGCTCAAGATGGTCGTCAATATATAGATACTGCGATTGAAAATGGCGCGAGTTTGATTATCAGTGAATGTGAACAGCAGACAGAGCACGGTAATATTGTCACCCTTGATACCGCTAATAAACAGGTGCTGATTGTTAGTTTCTATCAACTGAACAAAAAGCTGTTTGATTTGGCGAGTGCATACTATCAAGCACCACAAACAACAATGACCATGATAGGCATTACTGGGACTAACGGCAAAACCAGTACCAGTCAATTATTAGCTCAGCTATTATCGCATTGCAAAAGTCGCTGCGCTGTTATCGGCACTAATGGTGCAGGTATGCTGAGCCATAAAAATGATAACGCTTTAACAGAATTAGCGAACACCACACCAAGCGCGACTGACTTAGTGAAATTATTTAGTGATTTTTCCGCTAAAGAAGCTAGTCATCTTACTATGGAAGTTTCTTCTCATGCCCTTGAGCAAGGGCGTGTTCGTGGTGATATTTTTGATATTGCCGTATTCACTAATTTAAGCCGTGACCACCTCGATTACCACGGCACGATGGCTGATTATGCTTTAGCAAAGAGGCAGTTATTTACCCATAGCAATAAACAAGTTGCAATTCTTAACGGTGATGATGAACAAGCTCAAATTTGGCTGAAAAATTGGCCGACGCCAGAAAATCTTTGGCTTTATGGTCGAAGTGACATTGTCGCTAAGCATCAAAAATTTGTTAGCTGCCACAGCATTAAACATCATAGTGCGGGGGTTGATTTTACCTTGAACACTCACTTAGGGCATGTTGATATTCAAAGCCCATTATTAGGTGATTTTAATATTGATAATTTATTGGCTGTGATCAGTATTTTATTGATAGAGAAGGTATCACTCAACACTATTGTTGAGCACACCAAAAGCCTTAAAGCAATTGCTGGCCGCATGGAAAGTTTCTCTTCACAAAGCGATTTAAAGATGCCTACAGCCGTGGTTGATTATGCTCATACACCTGATGCGTTAGAAAAAGCACTCATTGCTTGTCGACAACACTGTCACGGAAACTTATATGTAGTGTTTGGTTGTGGCGGCGACAGAGATAAAGGCAAGCGTCCACTGATGGCCAAAGCGGCAGAGAAATACGCCGATAGTCTTGTGATCACTAATGACAATCCACGTACAGAAGCACCAATGAGCATAATTGATGATGTTATTGATGGGCTGTCAGGTAAAGCAGAGTTAACCGTTATTGAAAATAGAAAACAAGCCGTATTAACGACCTTGGCTAAAGCGCAAACAGGCGATGTAGTGCTGTTAGCAGGTAAAGGTCATGAAGATTACATTATTCTAGGTACAGATAAAATTAACTACAACGAACGTCAAATTGTGATGGATTATTATCATCAGGCACAACAAAGTCAGCCGGTAAAACGAGCCAACAAGTCAGCAGGTGAACATCATGATTAAACTTGATTTAGTCCGTCTTACTACTGCAGCAAATGGCAAGTTAGTATGTGATGAGTCATTGCGGTCATTAACCGTTGAAAATCTGGTAACAGACTCACGTACGTTGGAAGTAGAGGATGCTTTTTTAGCTTTAAAAGGCCCCAATTTTGATGGTCATAGATTTACCACACAAGTGATTGAAAAAGGCTGCCAGGTATTAATTGTTGATCATCAACTGGATGATATTGATAGTAGTAAAGTTGCACAAATTATTGTTGATGATACCCGAATCGCTTTAGGCCTCATTGCTGCCTATGTTAAAGCACAAGTCGCACCAAAAACGGTGGGAATTACCGGTAGCAGTGGTAAAACAACTGTCAAAGAAATGCTTGCGGCAATTTTATCGCGCCTAGGCAAAGTGCTCGCGACTGACGGCAACTTTAATAATGATATTGGCGTGCCATTAACCTTATTACGCTTATGTGAAGATGATGATTTTGCGGTGATAGAAATGGGCGCAAACCATATTGGCGAAATTGCTTACACAACTGAGCTAGTTAAACCGGATGTTGCCATGATAAATAATATTGCTGCTGCCCATTTAGAAGGTTTTGGCGATTTGTGTGGTGTCGCGCGAGCAAAGGGAGAAATCTTTGCTGGTTTATCTAATGAAGGGGTCGCTCTTTATAACAAAGATACCAAGTACACCAGCAAATGGCAGTGGCGATTAACAGATAAGCAAGTACGCACTTTTTCTTGTTTGAACCCAATAAATGCTGATGTTTATAGCGGTAATGTTTCTTTAGATGAATATGGCTGTGCTAGCTTCGATTTACACTCTCCTCTTGGCGAATGCGCAATCACACTGACTGTTCCAGGCAAGCATAATGTTTGCAATGCGGTAGCTGCTGCTGCTGCTGCCATTGAGTGTGGTGCAAGCTTAACAGATATTAGCTTTGGGCTAGCAGAGATGGCACCGGTAAAAGGTCGGTTGAATATCCACCAGCTGGATAAAAATTTAACGGTAATTGATGATACCTATAACGCCAATGTTGAGTCTATTAAAGCGGCTATTGCCTTGCTAGCCAATTATTCAGGGCAGCGTATTTTAGTGCTAGGTGACATGGCCGAGCTAGGTGATGATGCTCGTAGTTACCATCATGAAGTGGGAGAGTATGCCAAAGAGCAGGGGATTGATGTGCTCTTTACTTTAGGAGCTTTAAGTCAAAATACCAGTGATGCTTTTGCTCGAAAAAATAATGCGTTAAGTGAACATTTTAGTGATAGAGCTGAGTTATCAAGCCAGCTATTTTCCTTTTTAGAGCAGCAATCACAAACTAATAAGAGTCAGATTTTGGTTAAAGGCTCTCGTAGCGCACATATGGAATATGTCGTAGAAGAAATTATAAGTTGGCATGCGGCGCGTAATAAAGAACAGCATAGTCAGCTTCTTAATCCTAATAAACAGGACAATTCCTAATGTTACATTGGTTAGCTGAATATTTAACCCAGTACTATAGTGCCTTTAATGTCTTTTCATATTTAACATTTCGCGCCATTGTAAGTACGTTAACAGCGCTATTTATTTCCCTCTATTTTGGGCCGAAATTGATCCGCTATTTACAAAAAATGCAAATAGGTCAAACAGTGCGAGATGATGGCCCTGAAAGTCATTTATCTAAATCGGGCACGCCAACCATGGGTGGTCTGTTAATACTTGCCGCAATTGTCTTTAGTGTTTTACTTTGGGGCGACTTAAGCAACACCTATGTTTGGGTCGTACTGTTTGTGGTAGTGAGTTTCGGTTTAATAGGGTTTGTTGATGATTATCGCAAAGTTATCCGTAAAGACTCGAATGGTCTTATCGCCAAATGGAAATATTTTTGGCAAACGGTAGCAGGTTTAGCAACAGCAGTATTTTTGTATCAAATATCTCACCCTGATCAAACCTTTTTACTGATCCCATTTGTCAAGGATGTCATGCCACAATTAGGCATGTTGTACATTGTAATGACTTACTTTGTGATTGTCGGCACCAGTAATGCGGTTAATTTAACTGACGGTCTAGACGGGTTAGCTATAGTGCCCACTATTATGGTTGCTGGTGCCTTTGCACTTTTTGCTTATGTTACCGGTAATGTTAATTTCTCTAGCTATTTAAACATTCCTTATATCTCAATGACCAGTGAGTTAGTGGTTGTCTGTACCGCAATTGTTGGCGCTGGCTTAGGGTTTTTATGGTTTAACACTTATCCAGCGCAAGTCTTTATGGGCGATGTAGGCTCACTAGCATTAGGCGCTGCGCTTGGCGTGATCGCCGTTTTAGTCAGACAAGAGTTAGTACTTTTTATCATGGGTGGCGTTTTTGTGATGGAAACTGTCTCGGTCATTTTACAAGTTGGCTCGTATAAAATGCGGGGTCAACGAATTTTTCGAATGGCGCCAATTCATCATCACTATGAATTAAAGGGTTGGCCAGAGCCAAGAGTGATAGTGCGTTTTTGGATTATTTCATTAATTTTAGTGCTAATAGGCTTAGCCACCTTGAAACTGCGTTAAATTGGCGAACAGCTTGATACGTACAACTAAAAAGAGAACTAAATAAAGTAATGACATTGTTAACAGCATTTAAAAATAAACAACTACTTGTGCTAGGCGCTGGGCTAACGGGTATGTCCTGTGCGCGCTTTTTAGCATCGCAAGGATTATGTTTTGCTGTTAATGACTCTCGCGAGAACCCTTTTAGTGCTGACTATAGCGAATTGCAATTTAGAGAAGAGTTTGAACAGGCTATCTTATCTTTAGGTTGTTGGGATTCAGACTTAATTGCCAATGCAGATGTGATTTTGATCAGTCCGGGCATTGATAGCTCAATTGCTGAAATAGCCCAATTTATCAAAGCAGATTGTCAGGTTATTGGTGATGTTGAGCTGTTTTGCCAGCTTAACAATCAACGTAATAAGCCTATTTCTTTACTTGCTGTAACAGGCTCTAACGGTAAATCTACCGTGGTGTCTTTAGTATATTACCTAGCTAAAGCATTAGGGGTAAATGCACAGCTTGGCGGTAATATTGGTCAGCCAGTATTGGATTTATTTACGCAAGCGTCTGACTTACCCGAGTTTCTTATTTTAGAGTTATCGAGCTTTCAGTTAGAGACCTTAAACAGTATGAAAGCGATTGCGACATCTGTGCTTAACGTTAGTGATGATCACTTAGATCGCCACCAAAGCATGGCCAATTATCAAGCCATTAAGCAGGGTATTTATCGACAAGGAAAGTTTGCTATTACCAATCGTGATGACATAGCAACGAGTAAGTTAGATAAAACTCAACCTCAACTTTCTTTTGGCTCTGCTGAGCCAAGTGAGAATGAGTTTGGTGTGAGATCGCTAAATGGCAATACTTACTTAGCTTTTGGTGATGAAAACCTTATCGCCCTAGAAGAGCTACCACTTGCCGGTATGCACAATGCACTAAACTATTTAGCAGCATTAGCCTTAGGCTATAGTGCGGGCTGGTCGTTAGCAGCCATGGTGAAAAGCTTAGCAGGTTTTACTGGCTTAGCGCATAGGTGTCAGCGGATACAAACCACTGATGGTATTACTTGGATAAATGACTCAAAAGCCACCAATGTGGGGGCTACATTAGCAGCAATTGACGGCTTGGCAAAAACAATATCAGCACATCAACACTTAATTCTTATTGCAGGAGGCGATGGTAAAGGGGCTGACTTTACGCCGTTAGCAAAGCCTATATCACAGCATGTAAGTCACCTTATTACGCTAGGTAAAGACGGTGACAAAATTGCCGATTTATTAAATGAAACGGATAAGTCACATGCAGTTTCTGACTTATTGCAAGCGGTGAAAATTGCCAAAGAACATGCACAAGTTGGAGATGTGGTTTTATTATCACCGGCCTGTGCCAGTTTGGACATGTTCAAAAATTTTGTTGAACGTGGCGAAAAATTTACCTTGGCAGTAAAAGCGTTAACTGAGGTGAAAGTATGACTACCTCAACCGAGCAAATGAAATTACCATTGGCAGGGCTGAAGAGTTTTGCGACAAATGTTAATACGCACCTATCAGGTATTTTTAGCCCTGAAAAATCGCAACCGAGCCACAGCTGTGCAGTATTTGATCGTAGTTTCATTATCTTAGCATTGAGCATGTATATGATCGGGCTGATTATGGTCGCTAGCTCATCAATGCCAGTAGCAGAGCGTTTATTTAATAACCCTTTTCATTTTGTTATTCGTCATGCCATTTATATCGTTTTAAGTTTGGGAATTGCAGGTGTTGCTTTACAAATTCCAATGTCGTGGTGGCAAAAAAATAGCAGCTATTTATTGATGTTCGGTATTGTACTTTTAATCACTGTGTTATTGATTGGTCGTTCTGTGAATGGCTCAACTCGTTGGATCGTGTTAGGCCCTATTACGGTACAAGCCGCAGAGCCCGCTAAGTTATTTTTCTTTTGCTATCTCGCGGCTTACCTTGTGCGCCGTCGTGATCAGGTGATGGAAGATTGGCGAGGTTTTGCAAAACCACTTGTGGTGTTTGCAGTACTCGCTGCTTTGTTGTTAAGACAGCCTGATTTGGGGACTATCATAGTGATGTTTGTCACCACTTTTGGGTTGTTATTTTTAGCGGGTGCTAAGTTATGGCAGTTTATCAGTTTAGCTTCTGTTGGCGTGATTTTATTATCTTTGTTAGCAATATTTGAACCTTATCGCTGGCGTCGTATCACTAGCTTTTTAGATCCTTGGCAAGATCCGTTTGGCAGCGGTTATCAATTAACACAATCGTTGATGGCTTATGGTCGAGGTGAAATTTTTGGTCAAGGCCTAGGAAACAGCATTCAAAAATTAGAATATTTACCTGAAGCACATACTGATTTTGTAATGGCAGTGTTGGCAGAAGAGTTTGGCTTTGTCGGTGTTTCAGTCATTCTACTGCTGAGCATGATACTGGTGTATAAAGCCCTTTTATTGGGACGAAAAGCATTAGTAAAAGAGAAGTTTTTTGAAGGTTTTTTTGCTTACGCAATTGGTATTTGGATGTGTTTTCAAACGGCAGTTAATATTGGCGCTAGCGCGGGGATTGTTCCAACAAAAGGCTTAACAATGCCATTGATAAGTTATGGCGGTAGCTCAATGATCATCATGACCATTGCGGTTGTGGTGCTGATCCGTATTGATCATGAACTACGCATGCAAAGCATACAGGCCACCTCTTCTAAAAGTAGGGGGGCAAAATAGTGACTTCGCAACAACCAACGTTATTAGTGATGGCAGGAGGCACAGGAGGTCACATATTTCCAGGCCTTGCTGTGGCAGACATGTTAAAGCAAGAAGGCTGGAATATACATTGGCTTGGTACATCAGATCGTATGGAAGCGACCATAGTACCTGAACATGGTTATGATATTTCTTTTATTAATATCAGCGGTTTACGTAATAAGGGCATATTGTCGTGGTTAAAATTACCTTTTAAGTTAATGAATTCGCTATGGCAAGGCGTTCAGGTAATGAAGGCAGTAAAACCTGATGTTGTGCTAGGTATGGGAGGTTATGCCAGTGGCCCCGGTGGTTTAGCGGCATGGCTAATGAAAAAGCCTTTAGTGGTACACGAACAAAATGCGGCAGCGGGTTTAACTAATAGGCTATTAAGCCGTATTGCTAGCAAAGTATGTAGCGCTTTTCCGAATGTTTTTGGCGAAAAAATAGCAGCACAAGTGGTAGGCAACCCGTTAAGAGCCAGTATCAGTGAGCAAGCTTTAATGGTTGATGATGCTAGAACAGAAGAGACAGATAAAACCAGTCGTAATATTTTAGTGATTGGTGGTAGTTTAGGTGCGCAGGTATTGAACCAAGTTGTGCCAGAAAGTTTTGCCCAGCTGGTAAAAAATGAAGAAGGTGCTGTGCCTTTTAATATTTGGCATCAAACGGGAAAAGGAAAACAAACGCAGGTTGTCGCGGCTTATAATCAGTACCATTTTGATGATGAACAAGTGCGAGTAACAGAGTTTATTAAAGAAATGGCAAGTGCTTATCAATGGGCTGATATTGTTATTTGTCGTGCAGGTGCTT
Organism: Colwellia sp.; assembly: GCA_026196955.1. Taxonomy (GTDB): domain Bacteria; phylum Pseudomonadota; class Gammaproteobacteria; order Enterobacterales; family Alteromonadaceae; genus Colwellia. The sequence continues at coordinate 61,210 of JAPHTO010000117.1, forward strand.
TAACTGTTTCTGAATTGGCTATGGCGGCAAAACCCGCTATTTTTGTGCCTTTGCCGCATGCGGTTGATGATCATCAAACCGAAAATGCTCAGTATCTGGTGTCGCGTGGCGGAGCAAGCTTAATTAAGCAAAGTGAGCTAACCAGTGATGGTTTAGCAAAAATGTTAGCAGGGTTATTTAGCGAAACACAAATATTGAATACTATGGCGCAGGCAGCCTTTGCGGCTGCTGATGTCAACGCAACGCGTAAGGTTGCACAAATTTGCCAGCAATTAATCCCTGCTAGTAAGTAAAACATATATAGAGTTAAAACAGAGTAATACTATGAGTCAAACAGCAAGAAAAAATAGCTTAACAAAAATACCTGAAATGCGTCGTGTTAAACGCATTCATTTCGTTGGTATTGGTGGTGCTGGCATGGGTGGTATTGCTGAGGTATTACTCAATGAAGGATACCAAATTTCAGGCTCTGATATTGGTGAAAACCAAGTAGTGAAGAGACTAAAAACACTTGGGGCAATTATTCATATTGGTCATGCTACTGATAATGTGATTGGCGCAAGCGTTATTGTTGTCTCGACTGCTATTGATAAGAACAATCCTGAATTATTAGCGGCACACGCCTCGCGAATTCCTGTGGTTCGCCGTGCTGAAATGTTGGCAGAGTTAATGCGTTTTCGCCACGGTATTGCCATTGCAGGTACTCATGGCAAAACCACAACAACCAGTTTAATTGCCAGCATTTTTGCTCAAGGTCAGCTAGATCCTACGTTTGTTATTGGCGGCTTATTAAATAGTGCAGGCACTAATGCTCGTTTGGGCACTAGTCGGTATTTAGTTGCTGAAGCCGATGAAAGTGATGCGTCATTTTTACATTTACAACCTATGGTATCAGTAATCACCAATATTGATGCTGATCATATGGAAACTTACCAAGGGGATTTTGAAAAGCTCAAAGATACCTATATTGAATTTTTGCATAACTTGCCTTTTTACGGCTTAGCAGTGGTATGCATTGACAATCCTGTTGTGCGTGAGTTACTGCCGAGGATCAGCCGACAAGTGATCACGTATGGATTTTCACAAGATGCTGATATTCGTGCGGTGAACTATCAACAAGATGCGGGTGTAAGCTATTTCACTGTCGAAATGGATGGCCAGCCACCACTTGATATGAGTGTGAATTTACCGGGCCAGCACAATGTGTTAAATGCATTAGCAGGGGTGGCGGTTGCAAAAGATGAAGGCATCAGTGATGAAGCTATTTGTCAGGCATTAACTGAGTTTGCAGGAATTGGCCGCCGTTTCGAGCAACTGGCTGATTTAAGTACCAGCGCAGGTGATATGGTGTTAGTGGATGATTACGGTCATCACCCAAGTGAAGTGAAAGCAACTATTTTAGCCATGCGAACAGGTTGGCCTGATAAGCGTTTGGTGATGATATTTCAGCCGCATCGTTATTCACGTACCCGTGATTTATATGAAGATTTTGTTGAAGTTCTGTCAGAAGTTGATTGCTTATTTCTACTTGATGTTTATTCCGCGGGTGAAGCGCCTGTACCAACAGCAGACAGTAAGAGTTTAGCGCGCTCTATTCGTCAACGCGGTCAAATTGAACCTGTTTATGTTAGTGATGTTGATAAACTTCCAGAGCTGCTAGCAGCACAACTAAAAGACAATGACATGGTAATCACCCAAGGTGCCGGTAATATTGGTGCTGTAGCAAGAAGCTTATCAAGTAATACTTTGCTACAAGTAGGTAAGGCTTAATGATGAATATTGAGCAAGTAAAAAAACAGCCTATTGCGGTTTTATATGGTGGCAATTCTGCAGAGCGCGAAGTATCGCTAAATTCAGGCAAAGCAATTGCGCAAGGGCTAGAGCAGGCAGGTTTTAATGTTGTGTTGGTAGATACCAAAGAACAGCCATTAACCGATTTAGTAGAACAGCAAATAAAACGTGTTTTTATTGCCTTGCATGGTCGAGGCGGAGAAGACGGCTGCTTGCAAGGCGCGCTAGAGTATTTAGGGATCGCTTATACTGGCGCGAATGTTTTAGGCTCAGCATTATCAATGGATAAAGTGCGCAGTAAGCAAATATTTAAAGCATGCGATTTACCCACCGCACCGTTTTCAGTAGTGACAAAGGCTGAATTTGCCTCACTTGATATTTCAAAACTACTCGCCGACTTGGGTGGCAAAGTGATGGTTAAACCTGCCCATGAAGGGTCAAGTATCGGCATGGCGATGGCAGATACAAGTGAAAAGTTACATAACGCGCTTGTTGAAGCATTTGGTTTTGATGGCGATGTGTTAATCGAGGCTTGGATTGATGGTCCAGAATATACCGTTGCCATATTAGGAGACGAAGCATTACCGGCAATTCATATGGAAACTCCTCGAGAGTTTTATGATTACGAGGCTAAGTATCAATCAAAAAGTACACAATATCACTGTCCGTGTGGCTTAACATCAGCGCAAGAAGCCAAAATAAAAGCATTGTCTTTGCAAGCATTTAAGGCAACGGGAGCGAGTGGTTGGGGTCGTGTTGACCTTATGCAAAATAGCCAAGGTGAATGGCAATTATTAGAAGTGAATACTGTGCCCGGCATGACAAAAACGTCATTAGTGCCTAAGGCAGCAAAAGTGCATGGTTTGACCTTTAGTGAGTTGGTTGAGCGTATCGTTTTATTGAGTTTGTAAACCAGTTGTATTTTTAAATGAGTCGTAAAATGGCAAATAAGCAATTAGCAACACAAAATCAGCAAGTTTTGGCTTTTGGCCTAGGCTTAGCATTTTTTGTGATCGTGATTATTGGCTTAATCAGTGCTGCTTGGTGGTTGTCACAACAAGTATTTGGTCAAGAAAGATCACCGGTTAATTCTGTGGTGATCAGTGGTGAAATGCCTTACACCCAGCGACAAGATGTGTTGGCTGCAATGGAGAAAATAGATCTTGGCAATTTTTTTGAAGTTGACGTTAATGACATACAAGCACAGGTTGCTGCGCTGCCTTGGGTTTACTCGGTATCAGTAAGAAAACAATGGCCTGATGAAGTGAAAATTTATGTTGTTGATCAAACTCCTATTGCCCTTTGGAATGGTGACTTTTTGTTAAACCAATTTGGTAAAGCGTTTCAAGCAGATACCGCTAGGCTAAATCGAGCGTTACCACAGTTTTTTGGTCCCGAAGGAAGTGAGCTGCTTGCCTTAGAAAACTATGGCAATTTGAATGACTTACTGGAATATAGCAACTTGGCCATTGATGAATTGGTACTTAGCGAACGCTTTTCATGGCAACTGACATTGAATGATGGCGTGATGCTTAATTTAGGCCGTGAAGAAAGAGTAGAACGTATACAAAGGTTTATGGATGTTTATCCGTTAATCAAGTCACATTTAAAGCAAAAAATGCAAACTAAAAAAAATGGCAAAAAATCGCTTAAACAAGCAGTGGATTATATTGATTTACGTTATGATACCGGGTTGGCAGTTGGTTGGAAGCCAGTTGTGAAAGTATCGTTTAAAAAACAACTAGATAGATGGCAAAAAATGTACAGTGCACAAGAATTAGTGAAAAAAATTAAAATAACGACAAAAGAGTTTACCTTAAATGCCTAAAGTTACTGAAAGAAATTTAGTGGTTGGATTAGATATTGGAACGTCTAAAATTTCCGTTGCCGTTGGCGAAATCACGCCAGATCATCAATTGAGTATTGTTGGTGTTGGTAATCAACCTGCACGGGGCATGGACAAAGGTGGTGTAAACGATCTTAATTTAGTTATTCAGTCTATTCAGCGGGCAATCAATGAAGCTGAATTGATGGCAGATTGTCAAATTAGCTCTATTTATTTAGGTATTTCTGGTAAGCATATCAGCTGCCAAAATGAAAATGGCATGGTGCCAATTAACGACAAAGAAGTGATCCAAGAAGACGTTGATAACGTAATTCATACCGCTCGCTCTGTACCCATTTCAGCTGAGCGCCGTATGCTGCATGTGCTACCACAAGAATATAGCATTGACTGTCAAGATGGCATTAAAAGCCCGATAGGCATGTCAGGTGTACGTATGGAAGCTAAGGTGCATATTGTTACTTGTGCAAATGATATGGCGAAAAACTTAGTGAAGTGTGTTGAGCGTTGCAACTTAAGTGCTGATCAGCTGATATTTTCTGCACTTGCGTCAAGTTATGCCGTGTTAACTGATGACGAAAAAGAACTAGGCATATGTGTTGTTGATATGGGTGCAGGCACTATGGATATATCTGTATTTACAGGTGGCGCTTTAAGACACACTGCGGTGATCCCTGTTGCAGGTAATCAGGTTACTAGTGATATCGCCAAAATATTTCGCACACCATTAAGCCATGCTGAAGATATTAAAGTGCAATATGCCTGTGCGCTAAAACATTTAGTAAGCATGGAAGAGAGCATTGAAGTTCCGAGTGTTGGTGGTCGTCCTGCGCGAAGCATGTCACGCCATACCCTATCAGAAGTGGTGGAGCCAAGGTATCACGAATTATTTGAGCTTATTCAAGAAGAAGTACGAGAGGCTGGCTTAGAAGATCAAATTGCCGCAGGTTATGTATTGACCGGCGGTACTGCAAAAATGGAAGGTGTTGTTGAGTTTGCAGAAGAAGTGTTTCAAATGCCAGTACGCCTAGCTAACCCAATCGATGTACAAGGGTTAAAAGAATATGTTGATGATCCAAGCTATGCCACTGTGGTTGGTTTACTGCATTATGGTTTGCAGGCACATGAGTCGGGTGTACAGGATCAGAGCAAATCAGAAGGGGTTACCGGATTATGGTCGCGCCTTCATGCTTGGTTTAAGGGCGAATTTTAATTCGGTGCCTTTAAGGCAATAGCAAAGTGAGCTAAAGCGCTACCTAGCGCGATAAAGAATTTTTTTAGGTCAGGATTTATTCTGACAAATTTAGTAAAAAAACGGAGAGAGAAAAATGTTTGAATTGATGGAAGACCATAACGAAGAAGCGGTCATCAAGGTCATAGGCGTCGGTGGCGGTGGCGGAAATGCTGTTGAGCACATGGTAAGTCAAACCATTGAAGGGGTTGAATTTACTACGGCAAATACTGACTCACAGGCACTGCGTAACTCATCGGCTAATGTTACTTTGCAGCTTGGCTCAGATGTTACTAAGGGGCTTGGTGCGGGGGCTAACCCTAACATTGGTCGTCAAGCGGCAGAAGAAGATAGAGAAACTATCGCGCAAACCTTACAAGGTGCTGATATGATCTTTATTGCTGCTGGTATGGGCGGTGGCACAGGTACAGGTGCTGCACCTGTTGTCGCTGAGGTGGCTAAGGAAATGGGAATTTTAACTGTGGCTGTCGTCACTAAACCATTCCCGTTTGAAGGCAAAAAGCGTATGAGCTATGCCGATCAAGGTATTGATGCTTTGGCGAAAAGCGTGGATTCATTAATTACTATTCCTAATGAAAAGTTATTAAAAGTCCTTGGCCCAGGCACAAGTTTATTAGATGCTTTTAAAGCGGCTAATAATGTCTTATTGGGTGCGGTTCAGGGTATTGCTGAGTTAATTACTCGTCCAGGCTTAATTAACGTCGATTTTGCTGATGTGCGCACGGTGATGTCTGAAATGGGTACTGCAATGATGGGATCTGGCATTGCATCTGGTGAAGATAGAGCAGAAGAGGCGGCTGAAGCTGCAATTTCTAGCCCGTTACTTGAAGATGTAGATTTAGCTGGTGCTCGTGGCATTCTAGTTAATATTACTGCTGGTATGGATATTAGCATTGATGAGTTTGAAACGGTCGGTAATGCAGTGAAAGCATTTGCGAGTGAAAATGCGACGGTTGTTGTCGGGGCTGTTATAGACCCAGAAATGACTGAAGAGCTTCGTGTAACCGTTGTTGCTACAGGTATTGGCGCTGAAAGTAAGCCTGATATTACGCTAGTTAACCCAGCGCCTATGGTTGAGCCAAAAGTTGTTGGTGGTGATTACACTCCTTCAGCAGCACCACAAGCTGAAAGCAGTGCTGAGCCAGTGACAATGACAGACAGTAATGTGCAAAAGGTTGCACACGCAGATTTAGATAACTATTTAGATATACCAGCATTTTTGCGTAAGCAAGCTGATTAATTACAAATTTGCACTATAAGATTACAAATTGATACTACTCGCACTATGGTTGCAGCGTAAGCTAAAGTTAATGAATTGTAGCAAGATACTTACCAAAGCAACGAAGTGTAAATGCCTATAGGTAAGCAATATAGTAGAGGTTTTGATTTTATTACTCATTTTTGTTATATTATGCGCCCGCCGAATTCAGGTGGTCTGATTTGTCTTTGGTGATTAGTTTTAACAACTAAATTATCGATAGTGATTAATTTATCAGTAAGTGCATAGCTAAAAACAAAGTAAAGCGAGGCTAATATGATTAAGCAACGTACATTAAAAACAAGTGTTTCGACCGTCGGTGTCGGCTTACATAAAGGTGAAAAAGTGCAGGTTACTCTCCGACCTGCGCCAGCAAACACCGGTATTGTATTTCGCCGCGTTGATCTTGACCCTGTGGTTGATATCAAAGCGACGCCAGAGGCTGTGGGCGAAACAACACTATGTACCTGTTTAGTTAATGAGCAGCAAATTAAAATCTCTACGGTTGAGCATTTATTATCAGCAGTAGCTGGTTTAGGTATAGATAATTTAATTATCGATGTTGATGCGCCTGAAATTCCAATTATGGATGGCAGCGCATTACCCTTTGTATATTTAATTCAGTCAGTTGGTGTTGAAACGCAGAATGCCCCCAAACGCTTCATTCGTATTAAAAAAGCGATACGCGTTGAAGAGGGTGATAAATGGGCAGAATTGCTACCTTATGATGGTTTTCGGGTAAACTTTGCTATTGAGTTTAGTCATCCTGTTATCGCGACAACTTGTCAAACTATGAGTATGGACTTCTCTAGTTGTTCTTTTATTAAAGAAATTAGCCGAGCTCGCACTTTTGGTTTTATGAAAGATATTGAGTTTCTCCGCTCTCATGATCTTGCCTTAGGTGGTAGTTTGGAAAATGCGATTGTGCTTGATGATTACCGCATGCTCAATAAAAATGAACTACGCTATGATGATGAATTTGTTAAGCATAAAATATTAGATGCTATTGGCGATCTTTATATGGGCAGTGCAAGTATTTTGGGTGAGCTAAATGCTTTTAAATCAGGGCATGGTTTAAATAACATGTTATTAAGGGAAGTATTCAAGCAACAAGATGCGTGGGAATGGGTGACCTATGAGCAAGATAATGCTCCTGCACCTATTGAGTACCAAGAGGCCAGTGCTAACGCTTTTTAAATTAAGGTAGTTAGTTTTCGAGTTCTTTTAAACAAAAAACGAGCATGTCTCGTTTTTTTTGTTTTAAAGGCGGCGTTTATTGTTTCTTATGTGCAATACTCGCCAGTTTTTCCAATTTCTCTTTTAGTCCCTTTGGCGCATGTTCGGCAACTTCAAGTAACTGCTTGGCGGTTTGGTTTGAGATACTTTTTGCAGATGCGGTTTTCGCTTGTCTGGCATAGCTTACTTTTTTTGCTGCTTGCTGGTGACCATAAGGATTAACCTTGATTTCTATTTGAGTAAACTGGCCTTGTGTTTTTTCTGTTAGGAAGCGACAAATATTATTGCGCTCAAACTGAAGTCGCTGCCCCCATACTGGGGATTTGACCTCGATGATTAAAGTATTATCAATGAAATTGCTAATATTAAGTGCATCTTCTGGCAGGTCAGGACAAATTTGTCGTACAATGTCACACAATTGAGTCAAAGAGTTGGTTTTTGCTTTAATTTGTGCCAAAGTGCCTGTCGTCGAATTAAATAGTGTTGACATATCTTTGGGAGCTTTGGGTCTGCGAGCCATAGTAAAAACCTAATCAGAGATTTTGTTAACCGAAACTAAAAATAAGTGTGAGAATAATTCCACACTAAGTAAACATTATGAGTTTAACACTACTGTACCGCGGAAAGAACGTAAGATTTTCAATGCGACTAAATAAGTTGCATTGGCTTTCAGCTGTGCTGGTTTTTGCCTTAATTTCAGGTGTCGTTGTACATTTGATGCTTTCATCGAGCGAGCAGCCAGCAGAAAAAACAAATTATTTACCGGAGAGCGCAGCAAGCGCTATGCAAACTCATGTCAGTGATGCTCAAGCGTCAGAAAAATTAGTTGCCTTAAAAAAACAGCAACTCATGGCATTAACCATCAAACTGGCAGAGCTACAATCACAAGTGTTGCGTTTGAATGCTTTGGGTGAGCGCTTGGCCGATAATGCCAATATTCCTGAACAAGAATTTAATTTTCAGCAGTCACCTCCCAGTGGCGGCCCTTCAGCCATTGGTGCTGAGTCAGTACGAAAATCATTTGCGCAACTACTCAAAGAAATCTCATCTTTAGAAGCATCATTAAAACATGAAGAAAATCAGTTGCAGATGCTTGAATCTTTGAACTTAGGTCACCATATAGAAAATACTCGCTATTTATCTGGTCGCCCAATTAGTAAAGGATGGTTATCATCCTATTATGGTATGCGAAAAGACCCTTTTCATGGTCGACCAGCAATGCATAAAGGGATTGATTTTGCAGGCAAAGAAGACGGTGCCATTATTGCCACAGCTTCAGGTGTCGTTAGTTGGGCTGATGAGCGTTATGGTTATGGTCAGCTAGTAGAGATCAATCACGGTGATGGTTTAAAAACGCGCTACGGACATAATAAAACCTTATTAGTTAATGTTGGTGATGTAGTCACTAAAGGGCAAGTTATTGCGCGTATGGGCAGTACAGGTCGTTCAACAGGGCCTCATGTACATTATGAGATTTTGCTCAATAACAAGCAAATTAACCCGCTTAAGTTTGTTTATCGTAAAGCGAAGTAATGTTTAGCTGTCGATAAAATATTATCGAGGCTTAATGTCTTTATATTAAAATAGTTACATAGTAAAAATAATATTCACCCAGTGTGCAAAATGATTTGCACACTTAATTTCAAAGAATGGTTTAAATAAGATGTTTGTAAAGTTGTTAACAAAAATGTTTGGTAGTCGTAACGATAGATTACTAAAACAAATGCGCAAAGAAGTAAAAAAAATAAATGCCCTAGAGCCTATTCTTGAAGCACTAAGTGATGATGAATTAAAAGCGAAAACAGCTGAATTTAAAGAGCGTCTTGCTAATAATGAAACCCTAGATCAAATTTTGCCAGAGGCGTTTGCGGTAGTGCGTGAAGCAAGTAAACGTGTATTTTCTATGCGTCACTTTGATGTGCAGATGATTGGCGGTATGGTATTAAACGACGGTAAAATTGCGGAAATGCGTACTGGTGAAGGTAAAACGTTAACGGCTACTTTACCTTCTTATTTAAATGCGCTAACAGGCGACGGTGTGCATGTCATCACAGTGAATGATTACCTAGCAACGCGTGATGCTGATTGGAGTCGTCCCTTATTTGAATTTCTAGGTTTAACGGTCGGTTGTAATATTGCCGGCATGTCACCACAAGATAAACAAGCTGCCTATCAAGCCGATATCACCTATGGTACCAATAATGAATTTGGTTTTGATTATTTGCGCGATAACATGGTTTTTTCACCAGAAGAGCGCTCTCAGAAAAAACTAAATTTTGCCATTGTTGATGAGGTTGATTCAATTTTAATTGATGAAGCAAGAACGCCTTTGATTATTTCAGGGCAGGCTGAAGATAGCTCAGAGTTATATAAAAGTATCAACACGCTAGTGCCGACACTTGAAGTACAAAACGAAGAAGATAAAGACGAAGATACTGGTCAATCTGAAGATTTTGTTGAAGGTGACTTCACCATTGATGAAAAAGCCAAGCAAATTTACCTCACTGAACGTGGTCAAGTACGCATTGAAGAGATCATGCGTGAAAAAGGCCTTCTTCAAGAGGGAGATACTTTATTCTCAGCATCTAATATCACTTTACTTCACCATGTTATGGCGGCTTTACGTGCCCATAAATTGTTTCAAAAAGATGTGGACTATATTGTTAAGGATGGCGAAATTGTCATCGTTGATGAGCATACGGGTCGTACGATGGAAGGACGACGCTGGTCAGAAGGTTTACATCAAGCTGTAGAAGCGAAAGAAGGGGTAAATATACAAAATGAAAACCAAACCTTAGCCTCTATTACCTTCCAAAACTTCTTTAGAATATATCAAAAGCTATCGGGCATGACAGGTACGGCCGATACAGAAGCATTCGAATTCCAACATATTTATGGTTTAGAAACCGTTATTATCCCGACGCACAGGCCTATGGTTCGTGATGACATGGCGGATTTAATTTATTTAACGACAGAAGAAAAATTTGAAGCTATTTTAGCGGATATTCAAGACTGTGTTAAACGTGGCCAACCAGTGTTGGTTGGTACTATATCAATCGAAACATCAGAGTTTTTGTCTAACTTTTTAAAGAAAGCAAAAATTAAACATAAAGTACTTAATGCTAAGTTTCATGCTCAAGAGGCTGAAATTGTTGCTGATGCCGGTAAAGAAGGCGCTGTGACTATTGCTACAAACATGGCGGGGCGTGGTACTGATATTGTGCTTGGTGGTAATTTAGATGCGGCTATCGCGTCTTTAGCTAAAGGGAATAAACAGCCGACAGAAGAACAAATTGAAAAAGTTAAAGCGCAATGGAAAATAGATCACGAGCGTGTACTTGAGCTAGGTGGCTTGAAAATTGTGGCTACTGAGCGTCATGAATCACGTCGTATTGATAACCAGCTTCGCGGTCGTTCTGGTCGTCAAGGTGATGCAGGGGCAACACGCTTTTATCTTTCTATGGAAGATTCACTGATGCGTATTTTTGCCTCAGAGCGTATCTCAAATATGATGCGTAAACTGGGTATGGAGCATGGTGAAGCCATTGAACACCCTTGGGTAACTCGCAGTATTGAAAATGCGCAACGAAAAGTCGAAGGCCGCAACTTTGATATGCGTAAGCAACTGCTTGAATATGATGATGTTGCGAATGATCAACGTGGCGTGATATATGAGCAACGTAATGAACTTCTTGATGAAACTGATATTGGCGAAGTTGTACAAGCTATTCGTGGCGATGTAATTAACAGTGTTATTGATGGACATATTCCGCCGCAATCCTTAGCTGAAATGTGGGATGTCAATGGTCTTGAAGAACAACTTAAAGGTGAGTTTAATACCGACTTACCAATCGCTAAGTGGTTAGAAGAAGATAAGAAACTTCATGAAGAAAGTTTACGTGAGAAAATTGTTGCTCAATTTGAGCAAGTCTATAAAGACAAAGAAGAAGTTGTAGGTGCTGATGTATTACGTCAATTTGAAAAAGCAGTAATGCTGCAAAGCCTAGACTCTCATTGGAAAGAACATTTAGCGGCAATGGATCACTTACGTCAGGGCATTGGCTTACGTGCCCATGCACAAAAAAATCCAAAACAAGAGTATAAGCGTGAATCTTTTGAATTATTTACCGAGATGTTAGACAACTTAAAACTTGATGTTGTTAGTATTTTATCGAAAGTACAAATTCAAGCTGAATCTGATGTTGAAGCAGTTGAAGAGCAACATAGAAAATCAGAACCGTCGAAAGAGTTTCAACACCAAAGCGCTGGTGGCATAGAAGAAAAGCCACAAATGCCAAGGGTTGGCCGCAATGAACCTTGCCCATGTGGCTCAGGTAAGAAATATAAACAATGTCATGGCAAACTGTCTTAACAGTTGTTTCAAATAGCGAGTTGAATACTCTTGAAGTACGCCATTCTTGGTTAGAGCTTCACAACTCGCTATCTTTCTTTATTACTCGTCACTATTAACTCATAATTTTGTATATGCCCAAATCTATTCATGTTGCTGTTGGTGTTATTGTTGCCACCAACGAGCAACAGCAAACTCAATATTTTCTCACTAAGCGACTAGAGCACAGCCATCAAGGCGGAAAATGGGAGTTTCCTGGTGGTAAGGTAGAAAGTAATGAAACTGTTGCACAGGCACTTGCTAGAGAGCTTAAAGAAGAAATAGCTATTGAAGTGTTGTCCTGCCAACCCTTAATAAACATTAAACATGATTACACGGATAAAAAAGTCCTTTTAGATGTTTATATTGTTGATCATTACGTTGGCGAGCCAAGTGCGCAAGAAGGGCAAGGACAAGGTTGGTTTTCACTTACCGAACTTCAAAAATTAGACTTTCCAGCGGCCAATCAAACCATTATTGCCGAACTGGTCACTCGTAACTTGTAGTCGCTGCTTTATTCTGGTTCAACAAAAAATTTATTGTTTAATAAAAATTCATCTTCCATGGCATCAAGCATCTCTTCCGTTAGCGGTGTTGCACCTTGGATTGATTGACTTATTTTATGGCCTTCCTCAGCCCATTCACCTAAATCAATAAGTTGACAACGCTTGCTACAAAAAGGACGGAATTCACTGTCGGTGTGCCAAACCACATCTTTATTACAGTTTGGGCAAGAAACTTTTAACGTCATAATTTACATTAATCGTGGGATATTTATTGGTATTATATCTGCTTCATTGTATGAGTGCGATTAAATCGTCGGATGATTTTTAGCACTTGGCTTAGCTACCCTTAACATCTCGCCAGTTGAAATTTGGTCGCTTGATTGGAGTAACGGCGACCATTCTTGACACAAGGCAACATAAAACGAATAGAGTAACGAAACCTATTTCCGCTTACCGTTGGATAATACTGTGCACTTTGAGCAACTTTGATGCGTAATAGCAGTAAACCTTCGCCGTTATCCTGATAGAAACCACTTTCTGTTTCAATGGTTTCAAATTCAGCGCGTTGGCGAATAAATTTGAGTACTAAAGCCAAGGAATGCTTAATATTGTCTAATAAGGAAAGCCAGTGTTTAATATCAGCTGCAACTTGTTCCTGTTTTTGATGAAGCCAAAACTGTAATTGAGGTAGATCGAAACTTGAGCTTCCCCCTTGAATTGCAAAACGTTGTTTTAAGCTGGCTAATAATTTGTTTTCTTTTAATTGTGACCATGTTTGCGTACATGATTTTAACTGACTATTTAAAGCGACTGTTTCACGCAAGTTGTCTTCTAAAACACTAGTGTCAACGTCAGGAGCTTGTGACCAGACCACTAAACTTTGCTGCAATTTCTCTAAATCTTTGATGAGATCGCCGCGAATATCACCCCGATCTAAGCTATCGATAATAGCGAATAAGGCAGTGAAGAAGACTTGATAACTCTGCTTAAAATTAATGATAGCAATGTCATTATTTGCACAACTGTATGCTTGGGCAAATAGTTGCTCAAGCTTGAGATAGTTTCGGATGCGCTCATTGAGCGGGTGCTCATATAAAATCGTTGTCATGCAGAGTGTTATGTGATCTTAAACTTATATCTTGGGCTTGTTTGGCTATATTAACTAGAGAAAAAGAAAATGGCGAATTATTTATCGATTAATTTTTATTCACAATACGCTAGCGTGTTTTTTAACCTTTTTGCTTGGCGAGTTCTAGGTAGTTTTGATGCAGTTGAGCGACAGAATTTTTTAGTTTATCAACAGAGCAATCGTCGTTATTCAATAAGTCATCGGCGCTGGCTTGTCTAGCTTCTCTAGCAATTTGACTGCTCATTATGGCTTTAACTTGTGCTGCTGTGTTTTTATCACGCTGAGTTGTGCGCGCTATTTGGGTTGACTCTTTCACATCAACAACCAAGACTCTATCGACTAAAGCCGTTAAGTTGTTTTCAATTAATAATGGCACAACTAATAAACAATAAATACTTGAAGCACCGCTAGTTTGTAAAATGAGTTGTTCTCTAATTAAAGGGTGTAATAAGTTATTTAACCAACGTTTGTCTGCTTCACTACTGAAAATTTTCTTGCGCAGCATAGCCCTATCTAAGTGCCCATCAGGCTGAATAAAATCCGCCCCGAAATGATTGCTAATTTTGTTAAGTGCAGGGCTACCCTTTGCCACCACATCTCTAGCAATAACATCGGCATCAATAATATCTATATCAAGCTGGGCAAAAAGGTTTGCTACAGTTGTTTTACCACTACCAATACCGCCTGTAAGGCCAACAATAAAATCAGACATATGTTTAACTTATTAATGCCAAATACCAAGCCCAAATACCTTCACCCCATAAAAAGGTGATCCAACCGGCAACAGCTAAATAAGGGCCAAATGGAATTGCTTGCTCACGCTGATGGTTTTTGAAAATCATCAAAGATATGCCAATGATGGCACCTACTATAGAAGCCATTAGAATTAGAATAGGTAGTAACTGCCAACCTAGCCAAGCGCCAAATAAAGCAAATAATTTAAAGTCTCCATGCCCCATGCCTTCCTTGCCAGTAAGCAATTTAAAGAGCCAAAAAACACTAAATAAACTCATATAGCCAACAGCAGCACCAATAACTGCGTCTGTTAGTGGAGTGAAAGTACCATTAATATTCACCAATAAGCCAAGCCAGAGTAGTGGCATGACAATTTGATCAGGCAGCAACATGTGGTCAAGATCAATTAAGGTTAAGCTAACTAAACCCCATGTGAGGATCAATACTAAAAAGGTTTCAATGGTTACGCCAAAGTGTTGGGCAACCAGTAAACTTAATAGTGCAGTTGCCGCTTCAACTAGTGGGTAACGCTTAGAAATAGTGTTCTTGCATTGGCTGCATTTACCTTTCAATAACAACCAGCTAATCACAGGAATATTTTCATAAAAGCGAATTTTATGACCACATTTAGGGCAAGTAGAATCAGGCTTAGATAAGGTTACAGTATCCAATTTTTTTTCAGGAATATCTTTTACTTCATCGGCTAAAAACTCTCGGCATTCTTGATACCAGCCGTCATGCATCATTTTGGGTAATCGATAGACTACAACGTTAAGGAAACTACCTATCATCAATGAAAGTATGATTATAAAAACATTGAAGCTAGTGGGCGATTGTTGAAAAAATACTAAAGTTTGCTCAAACATAAATAACTCAAAAAATTAGGTGTACTGCAAGTGCTTTGCGCATAGTATACGCGGAATATTTTATATTTTTTTTGTGTTTATTGTACTTCGACTGCTCGTCCCTCGCGCTCAGCATGAACGGACTATTTTGTGCTCAGCATGAGTGGTCTACTTTCTGCTCAGCATGAGTGGACTATTTTGTGCTCAGCATGAGTGGTCTACTTTCTGCTC
>JAPHTO010000065.1 GCA_026196955.1 Colwellia sp.
GATTTTGACAAGGGAGTAACCATTCTCTGCAATCAATGCCTTGCCTTTAAGCCTTTTAATTCTCGCTAAGTGGTCAATAAATTAATACACTTGGTATAACGTTTAAATGTAATTAAAAAACGCCGATTATTCGGCGTTTTTTGTTTCTGCTAGATGTTAATAAGCGAATAAATTGAATTGATATTACTTGAGTTTTTCTTTATCAATCGTTGGCATTTTATGCGTTGTTTTTTGACTTCTCGGCAATGTTTCTTTTAAATCATTCAAATTAGTTTTGCGAAGTTTTTGGTGACTGCTTTTTTGGAAGGTACTGAAATTGCCAATGATGAGTACCACTGCAATGACAATAATTAAGATGGCTAACCAGTTATCCATGAAAAGCTCCTGTTACTTGTGTATTTGTTGATAAAAGCTCAGGGTTTATATTGACTATAAATTGCTCAACGATTTTATCTAAATTAGTGATAATTGTTTGCTTGCCTTTAATATCCGCTTTACCTACACACTGGTTTAGTTTTTTTATATCAAAAGCTTGTTGATACTGGTTGGCTAATGGTGCGTAAGATAAGTGCCATGGCTCTTTAGCAATGCCGCCACGATAGCAATCATAAGGAAAATAAAACCCTAATAATTGTGCTTCTTTGGCTAGAAAGCTTGATAATTTTGCCATTGGGCCATCTTGCTCATACTCCCAAGGCTCAAGTTGCAATTGCTGATCTTGCGATAATAAATTGGGGGCATAAATATCAATATCACAGCCCCAGTGGTGGCGACTACCGCCTGGTAAAGCAGAGTATAGTAATATTGCTTGAATAAGCTCCCATGATGACAGTTTATCAAATGCTAATGTTTCGCCTTGAATATTTTTTATGGCTGTTTTTCCGGTGAACTTATTATTCCAAATGAGTAATTGCCGCTCGAAAGATCGAAAGCCACTGGCTATTTCAATCGTAATACCAAGCTCTTTAGCTTTAGCAACCAACGCCTGAAAAGCTGGCAGCATACGTTTATGAACACCCACTTTTTTTTGGGGAAATTGAGGATTTTGGGCAAAATAGTGAATGTGACTATCGGTTAAGCCCAAAAGCTGTGCATGAAAGTTATCATGGTTAGGCAGATTCAAATTAATTTCACCTAGTTTACTGGTCATCTTCTTTTACTAATACTCGCTTAAGGCAAGCATAATAGATGTCGCAAAGTTTGTCTAAGTCAGCGCATGAAACAGACTCATTGACTTGATGAATGGTTGCGTTACAAGGGCCAAGCTCAATGACTTTTGCCCCGGTGGGAGCGATAAAACGGCCATCAGAAGTGCCACCAGAAGTGGATAGCTTAGGTGAACTACCAGTAACTGAGGTAACAGCTTCACTAACTGCGGTGAGAAAGTCGCCTTTTTCTTGGCCTAACTCGGTTAAAAATGGCTTGCCATTAAACGTCCATTTAATGTCATACTCTAATTGATGCTTATCTAAAATAGACTCGACTTGCTCAACAATGATTTGATCGGTTAACTCAGTGCTATAGCGTAAATTAAACAGTGCAGTTAAATGGCCCGGAACCACATTGGTTGCCCCCGTACCCGCATTAACATTGGATAACTGGAAACTAGTTGCAGGAAAATAGTCATTACCATGATCCCAATGAGTCTGGCTTAGTTGTGCTAAAGCAGGCATAGCTAAATGGATTGGATTTTTAACGTGTTCAGGATAGGCAACATGACCTTGTTTTCCTTTGATATCAACATCGGCTGATATAGACCCGCGGCGACCATTTTTTATCACGTCACCGACATGATGGCTGCTAGAAGGCTCACCAACAATACAATAGGTAATTTTTTCATTACGTGCTTCAAGAGCATCTATAACCTTGGTTGTTCCATTAATAAACGGTCCTTCTTCATCACTGGTGATCAAATAGGTAATAGCGCCATGGTACTTAGGGTAGTCTTTAACAAAACGTTCAGTTGCTACTATCATTGCAGCTAGGCTGCCTTTCATGTCTGCTGCGCCTCTACCATAAAGCATGCCGTCGATGATGGTTGGCTCAAAAGGCGGGGTTTTCCATAGCTCTAAATTGCCAGGAGGCACCACATCAGTGTGCCCAGCAAAGCAAAATACGGGACTTTCCTTGTCAGCATTATTACTACCATTGCGCCTTGACCATAAATTCGTGGTGTCGTGAAAAACCATAGGTTCATTATTAAAGCCAAGTTTTGCTAGGCGCGCTTTTATTAATGTTTGGCAGCCAGCATCCTCAGGTGTAATAGAGGGGCGAGATATTAACTCTTTTGCTAATTCAATAACGTCACTATCTACACTTGCCATATTAACATGCCACCTTGAACAGTTCTTGGTAGGTCTGTGCTTTGAACCCCAAGTGTAATTGTTTATCTTGATTCGCGTTTTCAATCAGTAATAAAGGCCTTTTTAACAAGGTGGGTTGAAGCAACACTTGTTCAAAAGCGATTTCATCAGATAAATTGCTTTTAATATCTTCGGATAAGTTTCGATAGGTGGTACTTCGCTTATTGAGTAATAAGCTCCAGTCACTGAGGCTCGCAAATTGAAGCACGAGCTCAGGTGTTAAAGGCTGCTTCTTAAAGTCATAAAACTCATAATTGATGTTTTGTGCTGATAGCCATTTAAGGGCTTTTTTTACTGTGTCGCAATTATTTATACCGTATAGAGTGATTTTCATTAGCGTGTTTTTTAAGTTATGTTGACGATAAAGTGAATTATATAGGGTTAAATCACTTGGTAATGGTTAGCTCGCAGCGCTTCTATCGCAGCAGCTAAAGTGTTTTTCTTCACTAACACATAGTCAGTATCAAAAGTGGATATAGCGAAAATGCTAATTTTTTCATTTGCTAATACTGTGGCTATACTCGATAAAATACCGGTTAAGGAGAAGTCTAGCGGGCCTACCACTTCCAACGCTTGCCAGTCTTTTTCAACTTCATCGCTTTTTATCTCTATATTTTGTGGTAGTACTATAGACACTTCATCATAAGTTTTAGCAATAAAATAAAGGGGGGCAGAAAAAACTTGCTCAGGAATCTGGCTGTTCTGGGATAAGCTATGGATGGCAAAGCATTCATCTAACTGCTTTAACGTTAACTTCATAAAACCTTCTTTACGGGCAAATTGTCAGTGAATTTGTTGAATTGTCAGCATAGCAATTTTTACCAATTAACTCTAGCAGGTGTAAAAAAAGCATTTATTGCAATTATTAAAGGATTTAGTGATGAAAAGGGAGTTTTATAATGATATTTCACGACATGTCAGAAATTTTGAGATGTTTTCTTTAAAAATGATATCCACAAAAGCTGTGGATATCATTGTGTGTAATCATTGGGTTAACGTGTAACTATCTGTGTTATAAAGGTTTAGTTGTCGGTATAAAAAACATCCCTTTAATTTTTATTAACAGATAATTAAAATATTGTATAAAATAGAGCTTTGCTAATTATTACTAACTAAGCTCTTAGTTAACTACATTATATAACGTTATTTTCTATTATATTTCCATCTTTACTGTTCAGCCTGAATAGCGGTTAAGGCGATGGTATAGACAATATCATCAACGAGTGCACCACGTGATAAATCATTTACTGGTTTATTCATACCTTGCAGCATAGGGCCAATACTGACCAGATCAGCAGATCGTTGTACCGCTTTATACGTGGTGTTACCGGTATTTAAATCTGGGAATATAAACACTGTCGCTTTACCGGCAACAGGGCTATTGGGCGCTTTTTTCTTCGCCACATTTTCCATGATAGCGGCATCATACTGTAAAGGTCCGTCAATAATAAGATCGGGTCTTTTTTGCTGGGCAAGTTTTGTCGCTTTAGCAACTTTCTCAACATCCGCGCCATGCCCTGAGCTACCAGTACTATAGCTGATCATTGCAACGCGTGGAGGTATGCCAAATGCAGCTGCAGAATCAGCGGATTGAATTGCGATATCGGCAAGTTGCTCAGCATTAGGCTCAGGGTTAATAGCACAGTCGCCATAAACGAGCACTTGCTCTGGCAATAGCATAAAAAAGATAGAGGAAACTAATGAGCTGTCAGGTGCTGTTTTTATTAACTGCAACGCTGGCCTAATAGTATTAGCCGTAGTGTTAACGGCTCCAGAAACAAGGCCATCTACTTGTCCCATTTGCAACATCATGGTGGCTAGTACGACATTGTCTTGTAAGGTTTCTTTGGCAATAACCTCTGTGACCCCTTTTGCTTTGCGCAGCTCAACTAGGGGCTTGATATAGTTAGCACGTATGTTTTCTGGATCTGTAATCAGTAGTGAATCAGGTAAATTTATCCCTTGATGCTCGGCAATTCTAAGGATTTCTTCTTTATTACCAATGAGTTGACAACGAGCTATGTTTCGCTCACAACAAATGGCAGCGGCTTTTATGGTACGTATATCAGTGCCTTCAGGTAATACAATTAATTTATTTGCCTGACGCGCTTTTTCGGTCAACTTGTGTCTAAATGCCGGTGGGGATAATAAATAACTGGACTCAATTTTAGCTGAAAGCCTTGTTAGCCAATCATTAGAAAGACTATCAGTCACATGTTGCTTAACTTTTTCATGACGCTGAAGATCATCTTGAGGAATTTCAGGGTTAAAGCTCATAATATGTCGAGACGTTTGCCACGTATCCCAAGGCACAGACAGCACAGGTAAGCCAACGTCTAACGCCTGCTGACACAGTTCCCAAACTTGCTCTGAAGGTTCAAAACCATTGGTGAGAATAAGGCCACCAAGTTTAGTACCGTTTAGCGCTGATAAACAGGTAGCGATGATGATGTCAGTACGATCACCCGGGGTGACAATTAAGCGTCCAGGCACTAGGTAACTGACAAGGTTGCTGACACTGCGAGCACAGAATGCAACGCTTCGAAAGCGTCTATGCTCCATATCTCCTGCGTTAATAACTTTAGCTTCAAGATAATTACTCACGTCCATTATTCTAGGGGCAATTAAGTCTAATTCCCAGGTTATTGAACCGAGCAAATCAAAATGTCTGTTTTTGAAAATACTTAACTCTTTCCATGGGGTTATATCAAACTCAGTATTTATCTCTTCTTCACGTGGGAGGAGCCCGAATTCGTCCTGATCAGGAGCATTCAATTTATTGATAATACACCCTATCAGGTGCTTGTTTTTAATGCCTCCGTAGGTTTCGGCACTTACTTCAATTCTATCTTCAAACTCTTGAGGACTATCATTACCGGGCGTTGCAACAAGTACAATGTCGGCACAAAGTGCTTGGGCTACATCTCTATTGATCCTGCCGGCATAGGGCTGTCTTGTTGTTGGAATTAACCCTTCGATAATAACGACTTCCTGACCTTGATTAAAATCATCAAAGTTGGCCACAATCTCTTCAAGCACTACGTCGTTTAAGCCATTAGCCATTTTTTCTTCGAAATAACTTAGGGATATACAGCGGCTATTTTGTGACAGACTGATGGCATCAACTGTGGTGTTCTTTTTCGCTAGTTTATTGCGAGAGGGCTGACTAATGGGTTTAAAGTGTCCTACTTTTATGCCTTTTTGTTCACACGCATGCAACAAGCCTAAAGAAATACTTGTTAGGCCGACGCCGAAGCCTACAGGGATTAACATAATACGATGTGACATAGTTTATTTCCCTTCTACTTCTAGGTTATTTGTCATTTGGCTTAGCAGCTGTGCTGATTGCTCAGCAATAACCCACTCTTCATTGGTAGCAATTACAAAACAAGCTCTTGAGGCATCAGTCGCTATATTGCCACTAGTACCAAAGCGCATGGTTTCATTTTTTTCTGGGCAAATTTGGATATTAAGTAAACTCAATTGTTTGGTTATTTGCTCACGTACCCATGAGGAGTTTTCGCCTATACCGCCGGTAAAAATGATAGCGTCTAAATGGCTTAAACTAGCAGTAAACGATGCAATGCTTTTGGCGATTCGATAGCAAAAAACTGTCAGTGCAACTTTAGCTTGCGCTGACTGAGGGTGGCTCTCATCAAGCATAGCGGTTTCAAGTGTACGACAATCATTACTTAATGTGGAAAGGCCTAATAAGCCACTTTGTTTATTCAGTAAGGTATCTACTTGCTCAATGGAATAGCCAAGCTGTTCGACTAAATGCACAATAATGCCTGCATCAACATCGCCACTGCGTGTCCCCATCATGACGCCTTCAAGCGGTGTCATGCCTAAGCTAGTATCAACACTTTTACCGTCTTTTATAACCGTTACACTACAACCATTACCTAAATGAGCGCTGATCAAATTACATTGAGATAAGGGTTTCTGTAGACTTTTCGCTGCTTGCTTAGCAACAAAGTAGTGGCTAGTGCCATGAAAACCGTAACGACGAATACCATGCTCTTGATATAGGGAGTAGGGTAAACCATAAAGATAGGCTTTCTCAGGCATACTTTGATGAAATGCCGTATCAAAAATAGCGACTTGCGGTAGATTGGCAAAAGCTTGTTGACAGGCATTAACACCAATTAAGTTGGCAGGGTTATGTAATGGCGCCAATTTAGCGAGTTTTTCTATGGTGCTTTTTACTTTGTTATCTATCAATGTAGGTTGAGCGTAATGTTCACCACCATGTACTATGCGATGACCGACAGCAACGATTCCTTTCACTAGGTTAAGCTGTTGCAGCGTTTCAACTAAAACACTTAATGCCTTTTGATGGTTATAGGGGGCATTAAGGGCGATAACTTGTTTTTGATTATTGACATCAGTTGCCGTTGGGCAGTTAATTTTAATACTTGCTTGCGGTGTTAATAAGCACTCGGCTAGACCTGATAATTTACTGTGTCCGGTCGTAGGCTCGATTAAAGAAAATTTGACCGAGGAGCTGCCACAATTAATGACAAGAATAGCATTATTCTCTGATAACTTATCAGAGGCTGATATTTGTTGGTTCATATTGATTAATTTTTGTATGCGTTAGACTTTTGTCTACTTGAAAAGTAGTTTGAATGTATATTATACCAAGTGTATTAATTTATTGACCACTTAGCGAGAATTAAAAGGCTTAAAGGCAAGGCATTGATTGCAGAGAATGGTTACTCAGGAGAATGTGCTCC
>JAPHTO010000037.1 GCA_026196955.1 Colwellia sp.
ACGATTAATCATCACCACTTCTAACTTGCCAAACTCACGACCATCACTGGCAGCTTTAACAATAGCGCCTCGAAACTCTTTATCAACAGCCTTCATGGCAAAAACTGAAGGTAACATTTGGCCATCATGTACAGGCACTACATAGTCACCTGAGCGAATTTCTCGTTTAGCGGTACTAACTTTTATTGTCGCAGGCTCTTTTTCGGCCATATTACCCGTACGCAATGCTTGCCCTGTCGCCACTAAATCAACATAAAAACCTAAAGACTCTTGTGTCTCTGGGTCAAGGATCTCTTCACCTTTATTATAAATGGCATAGGTTTTAGCTAAATCTAGATCCTTATTAACATACACTTTAAAACCGGTAATACTAGAGCGATAACCTTCATCACTGCCTATAACATACGGAAGCTGCTCAAGCTGCTCTGCGCTAAATAAATGGTCATATTTTATAAAAGGGGCAATAACCTCCAGAGGTAGCATCCTGATAGCCGAGTCATTTTTGTTTTGTTGGCGAATTTTAGGTGACCATTTATAGCTTGGCTTCACTTTAACAGGCTCAACCACCAACATAGGCTGACCTTGATCATCAAAGACAAGTGTCAGAACATCACCAGGATAGATTAAATGCGGGTTATTGATTTCAGGATTTAAACGCCACAATTTAGGCCATAACCAGGGTTGCTCTAAAAAAATAGCCGAGATATCCCATAGCGTATCGCCCTTTTCTACAATATAGGTTTTAGGCGCATCATCATTAATTTTTAGTTGATCGGCCAATGTAATAAAAGAGCATGTAAGCAAGGAAAGTGTTAACAATATTTTTTTTAGCATGTGGCTCGTTCCTTTATTATGGTTTTTCATGCTTTTATAGAAATGCAGGTTTAATAGTTGCTATAATAATAAACATAACACTCTAAAAGAATTATCGCTAATTCTTTTATTAAACATTTATAAGATTATGACTATTCTAACAGTATTAAGATTTCCAGATCCTCGTTTAAAAACAAAGGCTAGCCCTGTAAGTGAAATTACCAGTGCAACCTCAACCATTATCGACAATATGCTAGCAACCATGTATGACGAGAAGGGTGTTGGTTTAGCCGCCACCCAAGTTGATATTCATCAACGAATCGTTGTTATGGATGTTTCTGAAAATGGCGACCAACCCATTGTACTGATTAACCCAGAGATCATTGCAAAAAGTGATGAAACCCTAGTGAATGAAGAGGGCTGTTTATCAGTACCCGGTGTTTATGCAAAAGTAAATCGCCACACTAGCTGTACAGTAAAAGCGCTTGATAGAGACGGTAAAGAATTCACTTTAGATGGTGAAGAATTACTTAGCATTTGTATTCAACATGAGCTTGATCACTTAAATGGTATTTTATTTGTTGATTATTTATCACCGCTTAAACGTCAGCGCATTAAAGCCAAGCTAGAAAAAGAAGCCCGTTTAGATAAAGCTAACGCTTAAGTAGGATTATCCTTTTGTCAAAACCATTAAATATCATCTTTGCTGGTACACCTGATTTTGCCGCCCAGCACTTAGCTGCACTGATTAACACTGAGCACAATATTGTCGCCGTTTATTGCCCACCCGACAAACCAGCTGGACGTGGTAAAAAACTAACTGCCTGTGCAACTAAGCAGTTAGCGCTTGAAAATAACCTCGTTGTCGAACAACCTGTTAACTTTAAAGATGTTAACGATCAACAGCAATTAGCACAATATAATGCCGATGTAATGATAGTGGTGGCTTATGGTCTATTACTCCCCGAAGTAATATTGAATGCTCCCCGTTTAGGTTGTATCAATGTTCACGGCTCAATATTACCTAAATGGCGCGGCGCGGCGCCTATTCAGCGTTCATTAGAAGCAGGCGATGAAAAAACAGGTGTCACCATTATGCAAATGGATAAGGGCTTAGATACGGGAGCCATGATCTTGACTGCAGAATGTGCCATTGAACCGAGTGACACTAGCGCCAGCTTATACGAAAAACTTGCCCAATTAGGCCCTAAAGCATTAATAGATACTTTAGCGTTAATGGCAACAAATGAGCATAAAGCTACTCCTCAGAACAATGATTTAGCAACTTATGCTCACAAGTTAGATAAAGCTGAAGCAGAGTTAAACTGGCAACTAGCAGCAAACGAACTCGATAGAAAAATTCGCGCTTATATTCCTTGGCCCGTAGCACAGTTTACTTTTACCCAAAGTAATGAAAAGCAGCATAGAATCCGCGTTTGGCAAGCATCCGTTCAAGATAGGAAAACCACTGAGCCCGTCGGCACCATTCTCTCTGTTGATAAAAGTGGCATTGTTGTCGCCACAGCACAAGGTGCTCTTTGTTTAGAAGTTTTGCAATTACCAAATAAAAAAGCCTTGCCGGTAAAAGATGTACTAAATGGTCGTGCTGACTGGTTTACTATCGGTGCACACATTAATGGTTTAATAGATTAATGAGTACTAAAGCGCCACAACAAAACCAACAGAAGCAGGTTAACATTCGCGCGCTAGCGGCTAAATGTTGCTATAGCGTTATTGATCAAGGCCGAAGCCTAGGCGATGAACTTCCTAAACAACAAGATAAGGTTGCCCCAAAAGATAAAGGCCTACTGCAAGAAATTTGTTATGGCGTATTACGGTATTTACCTGCATTAGAAAATGATGTTCGTGCCTTGATGCAAAAGCCGCTTACGGGGAAACAACGCGTATTTCATTTTTTATTACTCGTTGGCGTTTATCAAATCAAGTATATGCGTATTCCTGACCATGCGGCGATCAATGAAACCGTCTCTGCCACTGGCGCATTAAAAAATCGCCACATGAAAGCTTTAGTTAATGGGGTATTGCGCAACTTTATTCGCGCTGGTGAAAGCGCCACTAAAGAGAGTCAAGTTAGCAAACTACCTGAGGCAGTAAAATACTGCCATCCCAGTTGGTTTATTAAGAAAGTACAGCAAGGCTACCCTGAAAAATGGCCGAAAATTCTAGAAGAAAACCAACAAAAGCCTCCTATGTGGATCAGGGTTAATCAGCAACATCATAATAGTGCCGATTATCAAACATTACTTAAGGACGCAGAGATATCTATCAATAGTGTTGAGCCACTAAGCCAAGCTATCGAATTAACGCGTCCTACTGAGGTCACCAAGTTACCCGGTTTTGAGCAAGGTTGGGTATCTGTACAAGATGGCGCAGCCCAACAAGCGGCTCGACTCTTAGATTGCCAACCTGGCGATATCGTGCTTGATTGCTGCGCCGCGCCCGGTGGAAAAACGTGCCATATTTTAGAACAAACGCCCGATATTGCCTCAATGACAGCAATCGATGTTGAAGCAAGTCGCTTACTGCGAGTTGAAGAAAACCTCACCCGTTTAGGGTTAACAGCCAAGGTTATTGCCGCAGATGCTGCTGATGCAAAAACATGGTGGCAAGGGCAACCTTTTGATCGTATTTTATTAGATGCCCCCTGCTCTGGCACTGGCGTAATTCGTCGTCACCCTGATATAAAATGGCTACGTAAAGCCAGCGACATTGATGCGTTAGTCATACTGCAACAGCAAATCTTAAAAGAAATATGGTCTTTGCTTAAGCCCGGTGGTACTTTACTTTATGCCACCTGTAGCATTTTGCCGCAAGAAAATGCAGAACAAATCAAGCATTTTATTGAAAACAATGCAGATGCCAGCTTGGTTGCTATTGATAATGAAAATTCGGCACATTCACATAGTATTGGTTGGCAGCTATTACCCGGTGAGAAAAATATGGATGGTTTTTATTACGCTAAACTGTTAAAAATAAAGGCGTAGAAAACTACAAACCTTCGCTTAGCGTAAACGCGAAGACGAAGTACTTTAGTGAGAACAAAAATAACAAATGAAAATTATCATAGTGGGTGCAGGCCAAGTAGGTGGGACTTTAGCGGAAAACCTAGTTGGTGAAAATAACGAAATATCTGTGGTTGATGTTGACGGAGAAAAACTACGTGAACTGCAAGATAAAATGGACCTTCAAGTGGTTACCGGCCAAGGTTGTCACCCCGAAGTATTAAAAAATGCTGGTGGTGAAGATGCCGACATGGTTATAGCGGTTACCTCTGATGATGCAACCAATATGATCACCTGCCAAATTTGTTCTTCATTATTCAATACCCATAAGAAAATTGCCCGCATTCGCTCTAACCAAGTATTGAAATATTCAGAACAGCTGTTTCATAAAAATCATATTCCCGTTGATCACGTCATTGCTCCCGAAGAATTAGTAACCCGTGATATTGCCCGTTTAATTGATTATCCTGGCGCATTACAGGTACTTGAGTTTGCACAAGGTAAAGTAAGCTTAGTAGCTGTGAAAGCATACTATGGTGGCTTATTAGTAGGACATGCCCTATCAACCTTAAGAGATCATATTCCCAATGTAGATACGCGAGTTGCCGCAATCTATCGTAATGGTAAGCCAATTCGCCCACTTGGTACCACAGTGATTGAAGCCGATGACGAAGTGTTTTTCATTGCGGCAAGTATTCACATTCGAGCGGTCATGAATGAATTACAAAAACTAGAGCCTGCTTATAAACGCATAATGATCATCGGTGGTGGTAATATAGGCGCAGGTCTTGCTCGTATTTTAGAAGAAAACCACCAGGTAAAATTAATTGAACGCTCTCCAGAGCGAGCAGCGCAATTAACCTCTGAATTAGATAACACCATTGTTTTTAATGGCGACTCTTCGGATATAGAGCTGCTAACCGAAGAAAACATCGAACAGTTTGATGTCTTTATTGCTGTGACTAATGATGACGAAGCTAATATTATGTCATCATTATTGGCCAAAAAACTTGGTGTACGCAAAACCATGGTACTCATTCAGCGTGACGCTTACATTGAGTTAGTGCATGGTGGCGCTATAGATATTGCTATATCACCACAACAAGCAACCATATCTGCACTACTTACCCATGTTAGGCGTGGCACAATAGATAATGTCTATAGCTTACGAGGTGGCGCTGCTGAAGCCATTGAAATTGTTGCTAAGGGTGATGAAAAATCATCGAAAGTGGTTGGCCGTTCAATCAAAAATATTAAACTACCGCCGGGCACTACCATTGGCGCTATCGTTCGCGGCTCAGAAGTGCTAATAGCTCATTCCAATACGCTGATCAGAGAAGAAGATCACGTCATATTGTTCTTAGTGAATAAACGTTATATCTGTGATGTTGAGCGACTCTTTCAAGTGAGTGCTATTTACTTTTAATCGAAAAATCAACAAGCCCTAGCTTAAGTGCGCCAAAATGCAGGCGTGAATAATACCAATAAGGTAAATATTTCTAACCGACCAAATAGCATAGCCATGATCAGTACCCATTTACTGGTATCATTAATTGAAGAGAAGTTAGCCGCTACTTCACCTAATCCCGGACCAAGGTTATTTATCGCTGCCGCGACTGCGGTAAATGCCGTGATATCATCCATACCTGTAGCTAGCAATAACAACATACAAAGCACAAACACAGCAGCATACGCTGAGAAAAAACCCCAGACCGCTTCAACAACACGATCGGGTAGTACTTTTTTACCCATTTTTATTCTAAATACCGCTTTAGGGTGTACTAATTTATTAAGCTCTCGCAGCCCTTGTAAATAAAGCAGCAAGACTCGTACAACCTTCATTCCTCCGCCTGTACTACCTGCACAACCACCAATAAAACTAGAAAAAATCAGCAGTAGTGGTAACAAGGTTGGCCAATCAGCAAAAGAGGTTGTGGCAAAGCCAGCGGTTGTGCTGATTGAAACAGATTGAAACAGCGCTTGGTCAAATGCTTGATCTGCATCTTGATAAGTACCAGAGCTCATTAACACAATAAAGCAAATCAAAGTTAATACCACTTGAATAGCAATAAAGACTTTAAACTCTGGATCATAAAAATAATTTTTAAGCGACTTACTTTGCACCACCGCATAGTGCAAGGCAAAATTAACCCCTGCAATGACTAAAAAGAATACACAAACGAAGTTGATCGTTGGGCTGTTAAAGTAGCCCATACTGGCATCATGGGTTGAAAACCCACCTATGGCAATAGTTGAAAACGAATGACAAATTGCATCAAAAGCTGACATTCCCGCCAACCAATATGCTGTTGCACAAGCAATGGTTAATGATAGATAGATATACCATAAGTGTTTCGCGGTATCTGCAATCCTTGGCGTCATCTTAGAATCTTTCACAGGCCCTGGAGTTTCCGCACGATATAACTGCATACCACCAATACCTAACATAGGCAGTACGGCCACCGCCAAAACGATAATCCCCATACCACCTAACCATTGCAGCTGTTGGCGATACCATAAAACAGCATGAGGTAAACCTTCAATATGGTTTAATATGGTTGCGCCTGTGGTGGTTAAACCAGAAAAGGACTCAAAAAAGGCATCGGTAATGGTAAAGTTGGGTTGTTCTAATAGAATCAAAGGAATAGCTGAAAAACTAGCAAGCACTAGCCAAAAGAGTACAACAATCAAAAAACCTTCACGCGCTCTTAAGTCTGTTTTTTCAAAACGATTGGGATACCAAGCAAGGAAGCCAGTAAATATACACCAAAGAAAAGCCATCAAAAATGGAACACCACCACCATCACGGTAGACCATAGAAACTAAGGCGGGTGGTAACATGGTGACACTCAGTAATGCCACCAATAAACCTAAAATTCGAATGATATTTTTATATTGCATTACACGCTATTATTGTTCTTAGATTATTTATTGTTTGAAGACTTTAATACCAGTTTTCCTGCTGACATGGTTTGCAATTGCTCGGCAACTAAAGCAAGTTTTTCTTCTGGGATCAAAAAATCAAACTCGACTTGTTGCAAGTATTCTTGCTCAACAACCTGCCCTGCTGCTTGGCGGATTATATGTAAAACATCATCAACTTGGTTATATTGACATGCTAACGTTTTTGCCGCCATAGCTATTTTTGTTTTTGACTGTAAAAACACCAGTGCTTGTCGAACACTATCACCATAAGCACGTTGTAAGCCCCCTGTCCCTAACTTAGTTCCACCAAAATAACGTACTACAATAGCGCATACTTGCCCTATCCCCCCACCTTGTAATACTGCCAACATGGGTTTTCCTGCTGTACCACTGGGCTCTCCGTCATCAGAATAGCCATAACCTAAGCTATCATCAGCAGCTTTAGTCAAAAAAGCATGACAATGATGGCTTGCTTGCGGATGCTCTTCTTGGCATTTTTTCAGGTGGTTTTTTGCCTCATCAATACTAGCGCAAGGATAGAGGTAACAAATAAAGCGACTACGGTTAACCACTGTTTCATGTTCAACATGATTAACCGCAATTGGGTAGGATGTTGTCATTATTATGCTAATGCCAAGTTATAACCCTATATCACGAGTCATATTTTCATTATGGGATTGATGAACAATAATATTGTCTTCTATACGAATGCCGCCAAAAGCGCGCATCTCATCAACATTTTGCCAGTTAACCTGGTCGCTATTGCTTGACGCTTTTAATTCCTGCAATAAAGAATCAATAAAATATAAACCCGGCTCTATAGTAAATACTTGCCCTGCTTCAATCACTCTCGACGTACGCAAGAACGGATGTTTGTCTGGCGCATTAATATGTGTACCTCGTTCGTCCGCCATAAAGCCGCCCATATCATGAACTTGTAAGCCTAAATGATGACCTAAACCATGAGGGAAAAAAGTACTTACAATACCTGACTCTACTGCGGTATCTGCACTTACCTTAATTAAATCAAACTCAGCAAGTACATGAGCAATGTCTTTATAAGTAGCAATATGCAAATCAACATAACTAACGCCAGGCTTTAAACCGTCAACAGCGTTTAACATAAGTTGATCCATACGTGTTATCAGATCAGCAAATTTGTTCTGTGTAAAAGCATATGTACGAGTAATATCGGAAGCATAGCCATGAAAGTTTGCGCCAGCATCGATTAAAAATGATTGATGCG
The DNA here is from genome assembly GCA_026196955.1 of Colwellia sp. GTDB lineage: Bacteria > Pseudomonadota > Gammaproteobacteria > Enterobacterales > Alteromonadaceae > Colwellia. Next base: position 8,008 of record JAPHTO010000037.1, read on the forward strand.
TTTGTGGCTGTTCTTTTTCTAAGGTCATGTAGTGTAATATCGAACAGTTTTTATTTAACGCAACGATGTTGCCATAAGGCGTTTCATTATTGCTATAACCGATAGCATTCAAATAAGCATTTTGAATGTCATACTCTGTTCCACCACTGAAAAAAGCTTCTTTTGCTGCTTTATGTGCCGTAACCCCTAAAGCATTAGATTCGCGTAAACACACTTGCTCATAAGCGGTTTTATAAGCGCGATGATAATGAAAATAATTGAGCAATGGCTCAGGATTGATCACTTCAAATCCAAGGGCTTTAGCCACTTCAATATGGCTACCAATATACGCAAAGCCTTTTTTATCGTAAGGCAGCAACTTATCGACGTCACTTGCTTGTGTCAGCACTTTAATAGTAAAGAACTCACCCCAATAGCTTTCAGATAAAGGAACAACTTTATGCCAAAAATCAATTGGTTGGTAATATATAAGTGTCGGTTTGTCTTCACCATTAACAATAAGCCAACAATTAGGCACATCAATCAAGGGAAGCCAATGTTTAAAATGAGGGTTCACTCTAAATGGGTAGGCATTATCATCAAGAAAAGCTTTTATTTCTTGTCCTGAATGTATCACTACACCTTCAATATTTTCACGTGATAAGGCTTTTTTAGTTCTTTGTTGTAAGCACGCTATATGCGCAGGATATTGCTCTTTTAGCTTATTGAATTGTGTTGTCATTCAACCCTCCTTTCATTTTTCAACATGATAACACAGGCCAATAATTTCACGCTATATAAGCGTAATGGCAGGCGATTGATATTGTGAATCAATATTTACAAATTTAATGAGTTAACAATAAAAGCGGGCAAATGTATTAATCGCCAATGCTCATGTTGATGACCTGCTCAAAAACTCGACTCACTTGTCCAGGCTCATGTTGATATATTTCTTGGTAAGCTAAAACACTTTTTACATAGTTTCTCGTTTCCTTAAAGGGAATTGTTTCTATCCAAATATCTGCTGGCATAATATCAACATCTTTTAACCAGTGTCTTACTCTGTATGGTCCCGCATTATAGGCCGCTGTAGCCAGTACCTGATTTCCTTTATTTTTATCTAATAAAATCTTCAAATACTGTGTGCCTAAGGCAATATTATTATTTGCGTTAAGTAAATAGCTACGGCTAATTTTTCCCTGCTTTAAGTTTTTAGCCGTATTAGGCATTAACTGCATCAAACCTCTTGCCCCCGCAGGAGAGTGAGCATCAGCCATAAAAGAGCTTTCTCTGCGTGCAATAGCAAAAGCCCAAGCAGGATTTATTTTTTGATCGTTAGCATAAAGGTTAATTTCTTTATCAAACGCTTTTGGAAACCTAAGATCAACATCATCTAAATAACCAGCACTGGCTAGCGTAAAAATGGTTCGGTCAAACCATTGGTTTTCGTTAGCGACTTTAGCAGCGATTAGTTGCTCTCGCTTACTTAACTGGCTAATTAAAAAATTCCACTCTGATCGTGCTTTGACATGCTTACCTAAATAATAAAACTCAAATGCCCTTTTCGCTGCCGGCTTATTAATGACCTGACGCTTTTCAGCCAAGGTAAAAGACAGTGGTTTATCTTGCATACTCACGGGGGTTTGCAGATAGCTAGCCGCCAAAAAACCATAATAATGGCGTTCATTAGCTAACTGCTCAAGTAAATACTCACCCCGCTGTTTTGCGTCGGTAGCAATAAGCGCTCGGGCATACCAGTATTTCCATTGCAATTCATCTTTATGTTTTGTTGGCAGCTGCTTTAATTCAACAATTAATCGCTGCCAGTCTTGTGTTTTTAATGCTTGCGACAAACGCCACTGCAACATACTTTTATCCAATGTTCCCAGTTCAAGCTTGTCTAACCATGTGCGTGCTTCATTGTGATTTTTAGCTGCCAAAGCCACAGCAAATTTTTCAGCAATTTGAATTTGTTGAGCCTGAGTGAAGGCAAACTTTTGTTGCGCTTTTTTATAGCTTTTCAACGCAACATCTGGATAACGCCAAATAAGCCGTTTTAATCCATAAACTAAAATTTGTGTTTCTCTGACCGAGTTATTTGGAAAATATTTTAATTTACTGACCAATGAAGGGTCTCTGCGCACTTTATGCCAAAGCTTTGCTAAATACTGCTGTTCAGCAGGCAATAATGTTGTGAGGTAAGGAATAAGTGTATGTTTACCACCATCTGCGGCCAGTGCCACACGTTGCCAAACAACATCATTGGTACGGTATCCAGCCTGCTGCCAGCGTTCAAATAAAGGGTCACACATTTTATCTTGTGATTTCCCTACCACCCATAACTTGGTCACTTGCGGCAAAACAACACGTTCTGGTATGCCAGAACGTAATTGAAACTTTAACTGTAAACAATTTAGCTTGGCATTGGTTGTTGGCCTATAGAAGTTTAAAAAAAGCTGTGTATTCTCTTTTTTAGCTAAATAATTCAGCCATGCTTTACGTAAAGGCCAATCAAGCGGTGAACCCTGATATTTATCTAAAAATTTAGCGATCTCTCCGGCTGAAGATAAACGCATATTCGCCATCAAGCGACGCTGCTCAAGATAAGGCTGCAGAGGGTAATAATGAAGTTGATTATAGAGTGTTTGAAATTGGGCTGAGTTGACTGCACTCCTCTCGGCTTTTTTAAACAACTGCTGTTGAGACTTATTCACACTTAACAGTAGCGGTTCATCAGCCCATAGGTTCGTGCTTAAGGCAAAGGCCATAACAAGCAAACACAGCTTTTTTAAAGGATTTACGGCCATTGATTTCAATTTTTATTCAATTCTCTAATGCTAACAGTATAGTTCACTAAGCTATTAATTATTTCAAGCACTCATAATTATTTTTTAGATAACGTATAATACTGACTAGTAACTTTCGTTTATATTAATTCGCTTACTTCAGACATGACCAGTACTACTTTTCAAACCGCAGATCACTTTTTAGACGCCATGGGTTTACGCTGCCCAGAGCCTGTAATGATGATTCGATTAAATATACGAAAAATAGCCAGTGGTGAAACACTATTAATTAAGTGTGATGATCCTTCAACGACCCGTGATATCCCAAGCTTTTGCCGCTTTATGGAGCATGAGCTAGTTGCAACACAGGTCGATGAAAAGCCATATTTATATGTGATTAGAAAGAGTTAGAATTTCCCTTTTATGCAGACAAATCTACTTTTTTCAACATAATAAATAATTCATCCTTTAATTTTAACCGTTGTTTTTTTCTTTGCTCTATATATTCATCACTGGTATTTTCAACTCCATGTTCAATGCGTAATACCTCTTGGTTTACCTCATGATAATCTTTGAATAAACGCACAAAGTGATTATCATTCATTTTTAGGTGATGTATTTCGTCATTAAATTCTGGAAATTCGTGATGTAGATCGTGCTTTTCTAATGCCATGTTTTGCTCCTGATTATTCAAATAATATTTACGATTAGCCTTTACCTAATACTCTACGCCTATATAGATCTCAGTGTTTGATCTAGCACAAAGCTACTACCATTTATAAGGGCAATTTTGCACCGCTTCTTATCAGTACAAGCTTTCTGCTCAAAGCCTTATTTATCATGAATAATTAACCTTATGTAAGACAGGTTGCTACGCTCAGTTGTAAGCAAATATTGCTACTCGGAACTTTCTCTTTTTCAGTAACTCTATTGTTAAGTCTTTAACATAAAGGAGCGCTATTTTATGATTTTTTTCAAACAGCTTTGGCACAATAACAAGCAATTCATTCTGTTTATTTTGCTTATGTCTGTATTTAGAAGTGCTGTAGCTGATTGGTATACAGTTCCAACCGGTTCAATGCAGCCGACAATTAAAGAAGGCGATAGAGTTATAGTCAATAAGATGGCTTATGATTTAAAAATACCTTTTAGTCAGATATCAGTGTTCAAAACAGGAGAGCCCAAGCGAGGAGAGATAGTGGTCTTTGAATCAAAAGCCGCAAACAATAGATTGATCAAACGTGTTATCGGTTTGCCTGGTGATGTGATTGAAATGAAAAATGAAGTCTTATTTATTAACGGTAAGGCTCTCAATTATCATAGCTCGCAGCAAAAAAATCACCTCGTTCACGCGATTGAAGCAATCGATAATATTCAGCATGCCATTCAAGTTGATGAAAATCAAAGTAACCAATTAAGTAGTTTTAAAGCTACCCTTGTACCAAAAAACAGCTATCTGGTATTGGGCGATAATCGCCGCCATAGTGCAGACTCTCGCGTTTATGGTTTTGTCCCTCGTCATGAATTAAAAGGGAAAGCAACCCGCATTGCCTTCTCGCTTAACTATGATAATTATTACCAGCCTAGAGATGATCGATTCTTTAAAGATATCTACGCTATTTAAGCGGCGCTCTGGTTAATAAAATATTCACAAAAAAAGGGCATAATCATATGCCCTTTTTACTTACTTTAATGACCTAGTTTTATTGCAGTACCGAGATATCGGCAATGGCAAAAAAGCTATTTCGAATTTCATTTAGTAAGGTTAAACGATTAATTTTAATCGCTTCATCATCACTCATGACCATGACACTATCAAAGAAGGTATCAATAGGTGTTTTAAGCGCTGCAAGCTCAGTTAGCGCTGCCTGATAGTTTTTATCGGCAACTAATGGTGCTACTTTTAAGCTGATGCTTTGGAATGTGTCAGCAAGATCTTTTTCTGCTTGCTCATTCGCTAGCTCAGCTTTAAAACCGTCGTAAAGTTCGCCATCAAATTTCGCTAAAATATTACCCACTCGTTTGTTTGCCGCAGCTAATGTTGCCGCTTCAGGCAAATTACCAAAGAAGCTTACAGCTTTAATACGCTTTTCAAAGTCCAACGGCGCACTAGGCTTTTTCGCTAATACTGCCTGAATCACATCAACTGCAATACCCTGCTCTTGGTAGAAGGCACGGAAACGCCCCATAATAAAATCGAGCACGTTTTCAGCGGTATTTTCATTAGTTAATTTATCTGCAAATAAATGAATACTTTCATTAATAAGCGTAGACAAGTCTAAATTCAGCTGTTTTTCAATAATAATACGTATAACACCAATAGCGGCTCTTCGTAGCGCAAAGGGGTCTTTGTCGCCCTTAGGAGGTTGGTTAATACCAAAAATGCCCACAAGTGTATCTATTTTATCACTGATGGCTACTGCACAGCCTGTGTTCGCTTCTGGCAAACTATCACCAGCATACCTTGGACGATATTGATCTTCTAAGGCTTGCGCTATGGCTATATCTTCACCGTCGTTGATGGCATAGTATTTCCCCATGGTGCCCTGCACTTGTGGAAATTCTTGTACCATATCTGACAATAAATCTGTTTTACTCAGTAAACCCGCGCGATAAGCTTGCTCTGCATCGTCACCTAACTGCGCTGCAATAGTTTTACTTAAACTGGCAATTCGCTCTGATTTAGCTTTTAAAGTGCCTAACTGTTTTTGGAATAATACTGATTCAAGTGTTGTTAACCTAGATTCTAAACTTTGCTTTTTATCTGTTTTAAAGAAAAACTCAGCGTCCGCTAATCGCGGGCGAATAACCTTTTCATTACCAAAGATAACTTGCTTTGGCTCTTTTGATTCAATATTGGCAACAAAGATAAATTTATTTACCAGCTCCCCCGCTTTATCTGTAACTGGAAAATACTTTTGATGATCTTTCATTGAATAAATAAGCGGCTCAGCTGGCACATTAAGAAATTCTTCATCAAAAGTACCCACTAAGGTTACCGGCCACTCAACAAGTGAAGTCACTTCTTCAAGTAAATCTTCATCAATCAGTGCTATCGCAGATATATCTTCTGCTGCTGCTTTTATTTGCGCAACAATTTCGCTTTGTCGACTTAGGTAATCAACTTTAACAAAGGCCTTTTCTAACGCTGCTTGATAATCATCCGCATGATTCAGTGTCACTAACCCTTGATGATGGAATCGATGACCTTGCACTTGGTTACCAGAATTAACACCAAGCGCTGAGCCTGCAATAATCTGCTCACCATATAGCATGGTTAATGTATGTACTGGGCGAATAAACTGGGTGCGCTCAGCGCCCCAACGCATCGGTTTAGCAATCGGTAATTTATTTATTGCTGTTGTGACCATATCTGGCACTAATTCATTGATAGTTTTACCAGCAACCGTTGCTTTATATAGCAGCCATTCGCCTTTTGGTGTTGTTAAACGCTCTGCTTCTTCAACGGTAATACCATTAGAGCGTGCCCACCCCATAGCGGCTTTACTTGGTTGACCTTGCTCATCAAAAGCAACATTAACTGCTGGACCGCGTTTTTCTACTACTTTATCGGCTTGCTTGTCAGTTAGAGACAATACTTGCACTGCTAATCTGCGTGGAGTAGCAAACCATTTAATGTCTTTATAGGCTAGGTCATGGCTTTCTAGTTGAGCCTTGATACTGTCATGGAACGCTGTTGCTAGTGTTCTTAATGATTTCGGTGGTAGTTCTTCTGTACCTAATTCGATAAGGAGAGTTTCTGTGCTCATTATTTATCTCCTTCGTTGTTATTTGATTTACATAATGGGAAACCTAGCTCTTCACGTTTAGCATAAAACGCTTCTGCACAAGCTTTAGATAAAGTACGGACACGCAAAATATAGCGTTGACGCTCTGTTACAGAAATAGCGTGGCGCGCATCAAGTAAGTTAAACGCATGAGATGCTTTCATCACCTGCTCGTAAGCCGGTAAGGGTAAGTTAGCTGCAATCAATTTTTCACTGTCTTTTTCACACTGATCAAATTGTTTAAATAAAGCATCAACATCAGCATGTTCAAAGTTGTACGTAGATTGCTCTACTTCATTTTGATGGAAGACATCGCCATAATAAACCGTGCCCATCGGGCCATCAGTCCAAACAAGATCATAAATGCTATCAACATTTTGAATATACATTGCCAGGCGCTCTAAACCATAAGTGATCTCGCCCGTTACTGGCGTACACTCTAAACCACCGACCTGCTGGAAGTAAGTAAACTGTGTTATCTCCATGCCGTTTAACCAGATTTCCCAACCTAAGCCCCAAGCGCCTAGTGTTGGTGATTCCCAGTTGTCTTCAACAAAACGAATATCATGAACAAGTGGATCAATACCTAATTCTTTTAATGAATTAAGATATAACTCTTGGATATTTTTTGGTGATGGCTTCAACATAACTTGAAATTGATAGTAATGTTGTAAACGGTTTGGGTTTTCGCCATAACGGCCATCTGTAGGGCGTCGACAAGGCTGAACATAAGCACTACTAATTGGCTCAGGACCAATGGAGCGCAAAAAAGTCATGGGATGGAAAGTACCAGCCCCTACTTCTAAATCTAAAGGCTGGACAATAACACAGCCTTGACGCGACCAAAAATCCTGCAACTGCAAGATAAGGCCTTGAAAGGTTTTACAATTGAAACTTGTCATGGGTTTACAATTCGCTTTTTGTTTATTACATATGAGAGTTAGATTAACCCTCTGTTTTTAAAGTAGAAATGCCCGGTTATGATGACCGAGCATATATATTAAATATTAAATGGGATAAGCCCATATAACTAATAGGATTAAAAATCCAAATTAGATACTTTTAGGGCATTCTCTTCAATAAAGTTACGGCGCGGCTCTACATGATCACCCATTAAGGTAGTGAACAACTGATCAGCGGCTATCGCATCTTCTATAGTAACTCTTAACATACGACGAGTCTCAGGATCCATGGTTGTTTCCCAAAGCTGCTCTGGGTTCATTTCCCCTAGCCCTTTATAACGCTGAATGTATTGACCACGCTTCGACTCTGCCATTAACCAGTTAAGCGCTTCTTCAAACATAGTGACAGGTTTAACTTTTTCACCACGCTTCACATAGGCGCCTTCTTCCATAAGACCATTGATCGCTTCGTTCAAAGACAAAATTGCCGCAAACTCACTCGACTGAATAAATTCATAGCTGCAATCATACTCTTTATCAATACCATGCTGACGAACATTAAAGCGTGGATGATAAATATTACGCTCATTATCTTGCTCAACCGAAACGCTATAAATTGAACCATTACCGTCTTGATTATCTAGTTGAGTAATCAAGTCATGAGCCCAAGCTTCTACCTTCGCTTTATCTGCAAAATCTTCCTTAGCAATAAGTTCGCTATAAACCATTTTTTCCAATATATCAGCGGGTATTTGTCTAGAAATACGCTGTATGGTTTCCATGGTCGTACGGAATTGATTTACTAACTGCTCTAACACTAAACCTGAGATAGCTGGTGCCGCTTCATTTACATGAATCGATGCATTCTCTAAAGCTAATGTCGTTAAATATTCAGTTAGGCCTTCATCATCTTTAATATAACGTTCTTGCTTACCTTTTTTCACTTTATATAAAGGCGGCTGAGCAATAAAGATATGTCCACGCTCCATGATCTCTGGCATTTGACGATAGAAGAAGGTTAATAATAAAGTACGAATATGCGAGCCATCAACATCAGCATCAGTCATGATGATAATGCTGTGATAACGTAGTTTTTCAGGGTCATACTCGTCTCGGCCGATACCACAACCTAAAGCAGTAATTAAAGTACCCACTTCTTGTGACGATATCATTTTATCAAAACGTGCTTTTTCTACGTTAAGAATTTTACCTTTAAGTGGTAAAATAGCTTGGTTCTTACGGTTACGCCCCTGCTTGGCTGAGCCGCCAGCAGAGTCCCCTTCCACAATATAGAGTTCAGAAAGAGCAGGGTCTTTTTCTTGGCAATCGGCAAGCTTTCCAGGTAAACCGGCAATATCTAGTGCACCTTTACGACGTGTCATTTCACGTGCTTTACGCGCAGCTTCACGCGCTCTAGCTGCATCAACAATTTTCATGATGATAGTTCTAGCAACCGTTGGGTTTTCAAGTAGGTATTCACCTAACTTTTCACCCATCGCTTGCTCAACTGCTGTTTTCACTTCTGATGAAACTAGTTTATCTTTCGTTTGTGATGAGAATTTTGGATCAGGCACTTTAACCGATATAACCGCAGTTAAACCTTCCCGAGCATCATCACCTGTGGCACTGGTTTCACCTTTCTTACTTTTATTAAGTCCTTCCTTAACCATATAAGAATTAAGTGTTCTGGTTAATGCTGTTCTAAAACCACTTAAATGAGTACCACCATCACGTTGAGGAATATTGTTAGTAAAGCAGAAAATATTTTCTTGGAAACCATCATTCCATTGCATTGCTACTTCTACAACAATGCCGTCATCTCGCTCTAAATCAAAATAAAATATCTGGTCATTTACAGCTGTTTTATTGGTATTTAAGTAATCTACAAAAGCCTGAATCCCACCTTCATAACAAAAGTGTTCTTCTCGACCTTCTTCACGTTCATCAGTCAAACGGATTGAAACACCTGAGTTTAAGAAGGATAACTCACGTATGCGTTTAACTAAAATGTCATAGTGGAATAGCACATCTGAGAATGTTTCTTCACTTGGCCAAAAACGTACTTCCGTTCCTTTTTGGTCTGTATCGCCAACAACAGCAAGAGGAGCATCTGGTTCGCCCATACTGTAAAATTGTTCGTATAATTTACCTTCTCGACGAATATTCAATTGTAACTTCTTACTTAAGGCATTAACAACAGAAATCCCTACACCATGAAGACCACCAGAGACTTTATAGCCTGAGTCTTCACCACCAAATTTACCACCTGCATGCAGTACAGTCATAATAACTTCTGCAGCTGACACACCTTCATCAGGGTGAATCTCGGTTGGAATACCTCGACCATCGTCTTTTACCGATACCGAGCCATCTAAGTGAATGGTCACAACTATATCGCTACAATGACCAGCTAAAGCTTCATCGATAGAGTTATCTAAAACTTCAAAAACCATATGGTGTAAGCCAGTGCCATCATCTGTGTCACCAATATACATGCCTGGTCGTTTTCGTACTGCATCAAGTCCTTTTAGTACTTTAATACTGGACGAGTCATATTCGTTTTCTACTGTCATAGTTTTAGCCTATTCGCTCTTATTACATTGCTTTTGGGTACTGCTAGTTGGTTTCATGCCTAATTAAATAGATATCACTTCACCATGTTTCACGTGAAACACCTTATATTCATTTGAGTTATTTGACTCGATAAAAGGCTGTAACACACTTTCTTCTATTGCCGTAATTATTACTTGGCAATTTAAAAATTCTATTGCAGATGATAATGCCGTACGCGACTTAATATCTAACTCTGCACCAATATCATCTATTAATAAAATTGGTTTTACTCGATTAACTTTTGCAATCAATTTTGCTTGTGCAAAAGTTAACGCCAATAAAAACAACTTTTGTTGCCCTCTTGATAATTGAGTTTCTATTGCTTGTTTGTCTAATAAAAACTTAACATCAAATTTATGCGCGCCATAAAGGCTATAACCAAAACTTAATTCACGATCTTGGTTAGCAGCTAATACATCGGACAATAATCTTTTCTGTGACCAGCCCTGCAAGTATTGAACAGTTACTTTATCGCTAATCGTTGGAAGTAAAATTGATAACCAAACTTTTAGTTCTTCAATTAAACTCGCTATATAAACACTTCTTTCCTCAGCTACAATTACAGAATGCTGGCAAAATTGCTCAGTCCAATATGCCAGTGTAACATCATCAGCCTTATTTCTTATACATGCATTTCGCTGTTTTAGCACCCGTGAAAAGTTTTTCCACTGACTGGAAAAATTATGTTTCACGTGAAACATCCCCAAATCAGTAAAGCGACGCCTTTCCTTTGGACCACCAAAAAAAAGTTTAAAACTTTCTGGTGTCACTATCTGAATTGCTATATTTTTTGCTAACTCAGATAAACGAGCATGACGTTCACCATCAATCTTTATAATTGTTGTCCCGGATGTAGTATCACGGCTTAATCCAAGCTGACTTCCTCTTCCATCCTTTACGCTAACAACAAACTCTTTTTGCTCGTAACGCACCAAGCTGTCAGTTTTGCTGGTTCTAAATGATTTACCATGCCCCAAATAAAATAATGCTTCAAGTAAACTGCTTTTACCGCTACCGTTATCTCCAACAAAGAAATTAAGTGCTGGATTAAAGTCTATGGTTTTAGGGCTCAAATTTCTAAAATGTTGAGTGGTAAGCCGAGCTACTGTCATGTAAATCTGTATCCATTGTTATACTTTAGGTATAACAAAAAATTAACCCTAAATTGCATTTACCAGTTAAAGGCGCATAGGCATTACAACATAGAGTGCTTCACCTGAGTCAGCCCCTTCAATTACAACACTAGAATTTGCATCTGCTAGGGTAAACTTAACTTTTTCGTCTTTGATGGCATTTAATACATCAAGGACATAGCTAACGTTGAAACCAATTTCTAGCTCTTCATAAGGAAAATCAATTTCTAGCTCTTCTTCTGCTTGCTCTTGCTCTGGGTTATTCGCAGTAATTTTCAAAAGCGAATTTAAAAAGTTTAAGCGAACACCTTTAAATTTTTCATTTGATAAAATAGAAGCGCGTGAAAGAACCTGACGTAATTGCTCTTTGTCTGTAACAAAAATTTTATCGCCGTTTCTAGGCAAAACTCGTCTGTAATCAGGAAAGCGACCATCAACTAACTTACTAGTAAAGGAGAACTCTGAATCGATAATTCGAATATGATTAGAGCCAAGGTATACTTGTACTTCTTCATCAACCGGCGCAAGTAAACGGATAATTTCTAAAATACCTTTACGAGGCACAATAACTTGCCTTGCAGGTAAAACTAAGGATTCGTTTGAAATTTTACAAATAGCGAGACGGTGCCCATCTGTGGCAACAGATCGTATTTCATTTCCTTCACTCTCAATAGACATACCATTTAAGTAATAACGGACATCTTGATTTGCCATAGAGAAATGAGTGCTCTCAATTAAGCGTAATAACTCAGATTTTAATAGCTTAAATTCTACATCCCCCTTCCACTCTTCAATATTGGGAAAATCACTCGCTGCTAAAGTGGAAAGAGAATAACGACTTCTACCTGAGCTAAGCTTAACTGTGTCTTCCTCAACACTGAAAGTTATGGTTGAGTTTTCAGGCAAGCTTTTACATATATCTAATAACTTGCGAGCCGGAATGGTAATTTTTCCATCAGCACCTTGATTATCAACTTGCGCATAAGCAACCATTTCAAGTTCTAAATCAGTAGCTGTCAGAGTAAGTGATTGCTCACTTACTTCAAAAAGAATATTACCTAAAATAGGTAACGTACTTTTACGTTCGACAGCACCTGAAACTAACAATAAAGGCTTAAGTAATAATTCTCTATTTAGTGAAAACTTCATTTTATTTCCTGCTTATGCACATATTTTATTATAATTAGAGAGCATCCAATATTGCTCAACATTTATTTTTACGACGAAAGAGTTCTGATTAAGTTTGAATAATCTTCTTTAATATCATGTAGTTCTTCTCGTAAAGACTTAACTTTACGACAAGCATGAAGTACGGTTGTATGATCTCTTCCGCCAAAAGCATCCCCTATTTCAGGCAAGCTATGGTTAGTTAACTCTTTAGATAATGCCATTGCTAATTGCCTAGGTCTAGCGACAGATCTATTTCTTCGTTTAGAAAGTAAATCAGCGACCTTAATCTTATAATATTCTGCAACGGTACGCTGAATATTATCAATTGTAACTAATTTATCTTGTAGCGCTAATAAATCCCGCAGCGCTTCACGAACAAAATCGATAGTGATAGCGCGCCCAGTAAAGTTAGCATTAGCAATGACACGATTGAGTGCCCCTTCTAGCTCGCGAACATTTGAACGAAGTCGCTTAGCGATAAAAAATGCAACTTCATCGGCAAGATTGATATGACTCTCTTGAGCTTTACGTTTTAAAATAGCAACACGAGTTTCAAGTTCAGGTGGTTCAATGGCTATAGTAAGCCCCCAGCCAAATCGAGATTTTAATCTGTCTTCAACGGCTACTTCTTTAGGATAACGATCACTGGTTAAAATGATCTGTTGATTTCCCTCTAACAAAGCATTAAAAGTATGGAAAAATTCTTCTTGGGTACGATCTTTGCCAGCGAAAAATTGAATATCATCAATCAATAAAGCATCTACACTACGATAATATTGCTTAAACTTTTCCATCTCGTTATTTTGTAGCGCTTTAACCATATCTTGAACAAATCGCTCTGAATGCATATAGGCAATTTTTGCATTCGGATTATTTTGTAAAATACCATTACCAACCGCGTGTAATAAATGCGTTTTGCCTAAACCTGTTCCACCGTATATAAACAATGGGTTATAGGCTGCACCTGGATTATCCGCAACTTGCGATGCAGCGGCACGTGCTAGTTGGTTAGATTTACCCTCGACAAAGTTATCAAAAGTATACTTAACTCTTACATTCGCCTTTTTGGGTAAATTAGTTTCTGACTGAATAGCCGCCGCTGATGTGGCGTTTTTGTTATTACCAGACTTTATTGCGTTGGTTGGCTGAGAAGATCCTGCAGAATTAAGTGGCTTACTGCCAACATCAAACTTAAGTAAATAAGAGTCTGCATCATCATTTAAGGTAATTAGTTCATTGATTCTGTTTACATATTTATCACGTACCCAATCTAAAACAAACCGGTTAGGTGCGTAAAGTGTCATGATATTATCGTCAACAACACATTGTAATGGCCGGATCCACATACTAAATTGTTGTGCAGGCAATTCTTCTTGCAATGCGGATAGGCATCGCTGCCAAAGTGAATGTTCCAACCAAAACTCCAAGGGAAAGTGAACTTATCTGCTTGCTAATAATATCTAACTTTTATAACAAGTGAATGAAAAAAGAAAAGATAGCGAATATATAAAATACACGTTAACACGTAATGTATAAAACTAATTTATCAGATGACGCAAGCGGAAATTTTTATTATGTAGTGCCATTATCTCTATACTTATCCACAAGTGCAATATTGACTTTTAACAATTCTCAATTATTTTTATAAAAAATAAGCTAACACCTTGTAAATTTGGCATATTACCTACTTATTTATATTAAATTGATGCTAAAAAATGATTAATAGTTTATTTAATTATTAAAAGATCTCTCCAAAGATCCACACCTTTATAAACAAAAAAGAAGCGCCTTTTTTAAAACTGTGGATATCAATGATCATTTTATGAGATCTTTACGACGATCTGAACGATCGCTACAGGATCATTTAATAAATAAGCCGAGATAATATATTGACAATAGCTTAGTTAAGCTTTAGAATTCGGCCTCATTTTTTAGACCAGTGTGCTCATAACGGCTGTTTTGCCAGGGCAACAACAACCGACGGATTAGCGTAATGAAAAGAACATTTCAACCTAGCGTATTAAAGCGTAAGCGTAACCACGGATTCCGTGCTCGTATGGCAACTAAGAATGGCCGTGCTGTTATAGCTCGTCGCCGTGCTAAAGGCCGTGCTAGCCTTAGCGCTTAATCTTAACTCCTTTTCTTTTAAGAAATAGAATTAAGATGGTAACCAACAAGGTTACTTATGAATTTAATCGGGAGTCACGTCTGTTGACTCCCGGTCACTTTCAAGCAGTATTCAAAAAACCACTCAAATTTGGCTCTCGCCACTTTACTCTACTCATAACACCAACTCATTTACCTGAAGATTCAAGTAAAAGTAATCGTCTTGGCCTAGCTATTGCCAAAAAACGCGTAAAACTTGCCGTGCAGCGTAACCGCATCAAAAGAATTGTTAGAGAAAGCTTTCGATTAAATCAGCATGATTTACCCGCTATTGACATGGTAGTTATGGTAAAGTCTGGTATTGATCAGCTCGACAATAAAGAAATCAACAAAGAATTAGCAAAGATATGGCGAAAAATAATTCAGCGCCACAAAAACTAACGATAACCTGTATAAAGGGCTATCAGCGTTTTATCAGTCCTTTGCTAGGCTCTAATTGTCGATTTCACCCTACTTGCTCATGTTATGCCATTGAAGCAGTTGAACGCTTTGGCGTAATAAAAGGTGGATGGTTAGCAAGTAAACGAATAGTAAAGTGTCATCCATTAAATGAAGGTGGTGAAGATCCTGTTCCACCAGTAAAAAAAGACCAATAAAGCTTGTGCTAGCACAATAATATAATATTTTAGTCTACATATTTTAAAAGTTGGTTGGTTAACAGGCAAACGTATACTAAAATGCCACGCAGTTAAAACATTATCCCAAAAACAAGAGAAACAAATCTTATGGAATCTCAACGCAGTCTGCTATTTATTGCGCTTATGGTTGTTACTTACTTACTTTTTAGTCAGTGGCAATTAGAAAATGCTCCAGTAGTTGAACAAGCTCCCGTTAGTCAAAACACAAATGTTGAACAAGCAGCCGATGCTGATTTTGTTCCTGAATCGACTGATGCTCTAGCACCAACTACCAAAACCTTAGCGGTAGGTGCAAAACTAATAACAGTTACCACTGACACACTAAGTATTAAAATTAATACTCAAGGTGGCGATATTGTTGAAGCTAAATTATTAAAATATGATACCGAGCAAGGTAATGACGTTCCATTTACCGTGATGCAAAACGGCAATCAGAAATATGTTGCTCAATCAGGTTTAACTGGTGCTAATGGTCTTGATAGAATTATTAAAGGCCGTCCAATTTATGCTAGCGCTCAAAGCAGTTATGAATTAAATGGCGATAGTCTAACGGTAGACTTAACCTTTCAAGATGAACATGGCTTAGCTGTCATTAAACGTTATACCTTTAATGCTGGCAGTTACAGCGTTGCTGTTGATTATGTGATCAATAATAACACGGGTAATAGTGTGTCTGTACAAATGTACGGCCAGCTTAAGCAATCAACACTACAAGATGCCTCATCAGGTATGTTACCAACTTATCGTGGTGCCGCTTTTTCAACTAACGAAGATCGTTATGAAAAATATGATTTTGACGATATAGCCGAAGCAAACTTAAACAAAACAACACCAGGCGGTTGGGTTGCTATGCTTGAGCATTACTTTGTTTCTGCTTGGGTTCCAAATGCAACAGAAAACAACCAACTATATACCAGTTTAAGCAACAACCAAGAGGCTGTTATCGGTTTTAAAGCCCCTGCTGTAACCATCGACGCTGGCCAACAAGGTGCTACATCCGCTATTTTTTATGTTGGTCCTAAAGATCAGGAAGTATTAGAAAAAATAGCACCTAACTTAGATTTAACCATAGATTACGGCTTCTTATGGATGATCAGCCAACCACTATTTTGGTTATTGCTAACGATTCAAAGCTTTGTTTCAAACTGGGGTGTGGCAATCATTATAATCACCCTAATTGTTAAAGGTGGTATGTATCCTTTAACTAAAGCGCAATATACCTCAATGGCTAAAATGCGTGAGTTAGCACCTAAAATGGCGCAGTTAAAAGAGCGCTTTGGTGATGACAGACAAAAAATGTCACAAGCCACCATGGAAATGTACCGTAAAGAAAAAGTAAACCCTGCTGGTGGTTGTTTACCACTACTTTTACAAATGCCTATTTTCCTTGCGCTTTACTGGGTATTTTTAGAAAGTGTTGAATTACGCCATGCACCGTTTATATTTTGGATTCAAGATTTATCGGCAATGGATCCATATTTTGTATTGCCTGTATTAATGGGTGTTAGTATGTATGTAATGCAAAAAATGCAGCCAATGACGATACAAGATCCAATGCAACAAAAGATCATGCAATATATGCCTGTCGTTTTCTCTATCTTTATGGCTTGGTTCCCTTCTGGCTTAGTACTTTACTGGTTTATCAGTAACGTAATTTCAATTGTTCAAATGAAAATAATTTTCAACGGCATTGAAAAGAAAAAGCTAGCGAAAGCGAGTTAATCACGACAAGTTACACCCTGTAAATAATAGGTGTACAAACAAAGGCGGCCTCTGCAAAGTTGGTCGCCTTTTTGTTTTTATAGGATAGTAGGCTTTTATGCAGTAAAATGCCCCAAACTAGAATTTTGACCACTAACACAAACGCCATGACATCAACATTTAACGAAAAAACTACTATTGCCGCGCAAGCAACAGCTCCTGGTCGTGGTGGTGTAGGTATTATTCGTGTTTCAGGGCCAGAAGCCAAAAACGTCGCCAAAATCATTTTAGGTAAAGTACCTGAAGTCAGAAAAGCAGAGTATTTACCTTTTGTGGGCGCTAATAACCAAGTATTAGATCAAGGTATAGCCCTTTATTTCCAAGCTCCTAATTCCTTCACAGGTGAAGATGTTATTGAGTTTCAAGGTCACGGTGGCCCAGTTATTTTAGATATGCTGCTAAAAGCAATTTTAGCTATACCTAAAGTAATTATGGCAAAACCTGGTGAGTTTAGTGAGCAGGCCTTTTTAAATGACAAGCTTGACTTAACCCAAGCAGAAGCTATCGCAGACTTGATTAACTCAAGCTCTGAGCAAGCAGCACGCTCTGCCCTACACTCTTTGCAAGGAGACTTTTCCACACTAGTACATGAAATGGTAGAAAGCATCATACATTTGCGTATGTATGTTGAGGCAGCCATTGACTTTCCTGAAGAAGAAATTGATTTTTTAGCTGACAAAAAAATTGTTAATGACCTTAAAGCCATCATTAGCCAAGTTGAAGATGTACGAAAAAAAGCACATCAAGGCAGTATCATACGTGAAGGCATGCGTGTGGTTATTGCCGGTAAACCTAATGCTGGAAAATCAAGCCTATTAAACGCCTTAAGTGGCAAAGAAAGTGCCATAGTTACCGATATTGCCGGCACCACCCGTGATGTACTTGCAGAGCAAATACACATTGATGGTATGCCGCTGCATATCATTGATACTGCAGGTCTACGCGAAAGTGATGATAGAGTTGAACAAATAGGTATAGAGCGCGCTTGGCAAGAAATAAAACAAGCAGATCGCGTGTTATTAATGGTTGACGCTAGTGAAAACCATAGCGTTTTAGAAGATGAGCAAGATCTTAAAAGTTATTACCCTGAATTCTTTGAAAAGCTGCCGAGCAATATCGGCTTAACATTAGTTAGAAACAAAGCCGATCTTAATCAGGCTATTTCACCTGAAAATATTGGTTTAACTGAATTTACTGACAATCAGCAAATAAAACACACCATAGTCACCTTATCTGCCAAAACAGGTAACGGCGTTGATGCACTGAAAGAGCACTTAAAAGCAATTATGGGCTACCAAGGTAGCACAGAGGGTGGATTTATGGCTAGAAGACGTCATTTAACCGCTTTAGACAACACTCACCAGCATTTAATTACAGGCTTGGAGCAACTGGAATCTTTTGTTGCGGGCGAAATTCTGGCGGAAGAGTTACGTATTTGCCAGCAAGAATTAGATCAAATCACCGGAGAGTTCACCAGTGATGATCTACTAAGCAAAATATTTAGTTCTTTTTGTATTGGTAAATAAAACAAAAATCCTACCTGATCAAATCACGCTTTCCCCCTAGAAAGCGTGAACTTTCCTACTTTCTACACTTTTATAAAAACACTGCTGATAAGTATTTGAAATATTGTGTAAATAAATATAGATTAATGATGAAAATAAGCTTATTTCCCGTCTAATAAGCTGTTAGTTTTAAAAGGAAGTGTTGTGCAACGTGATACAAAAGTAGCTAAGAATGTATCTGAGTATTTAAATATATTAAAAGAAAGTGGCTATATGAGTCTTTATCGAGGGCAAGAAGAAGATTGGCCTTTAATACCCTCAATAGGCAGAGTAAATGTTGTCGTTATAGAGGGATTACTTGAAGTCGAACAAAATATACTCGAAAGCCTAAAACTTCTTGGTCACCCTTTTTTTAAAGGTGATATTACAAATGAAAGTGACTGGATTTTACATGCTCAACATTATGGATTGCCTTCAAGACTACTAGACTTTACAACTAATCCTCTAAAAGCCCTTTACTTTGCGGTTGAGTCAAATTCTGAATCAGATGGAGTTGTTTTTACAATAGATGAATATGGAGATGCGGAATTTCCATCATTAGAAATAAAGTCTGCGTGCTTTTACCGTCCAACGCATATTAATTCAAGGATTACAGCACAAGAAAGTGCTTTTGCTGTTTTCCCTTTGGAATATAGTACGTTAGAAATGAAACCATTAGACGAATATACACAGCGTTCCTTAACTCAGAAAGTTATAATTCCAGCAGAGTCCAAAGAAGATATTAAAAAGGATTTAAGCATCTTGGGAATTAATAAAATGAGTATATATCCAGGTATTGAAGGGATTGTAGAAAAAATAAAAGAAGAGTGTGGTTTAACTTAAAACTTACAAGTCACTCAAAAGGACAAAAAAACAGTTGGCTTTTGCACCTTCGTCGCTGATTTTAGCCAAAATTTTTACCGCTTAACGAGGCGTCATACACAAGGAAGATAAGAGTTTGAGCAATATTTTAATCTTTGGTAATTCAAGTTCCGGTAAATCAACACTTGCAAAGAGCATGTGTAAAGATCAAGGCCTAGCGCATTTAGATTTAGATTCGTTTGCATGGGAAGCAACAACTCCCCCTCGAAGAAAAAGTTTAAACGCTTCTAAAAAAGACATTGATAATTTTATCAAAACAAATGATTCTTGGGTTATCGAGGGTTGTTATACTGACTTGCTAGAGCTAGCCAAATCACATTCCAGTGAAATAATATTTATGAACTTACCAATTGAAGAGTGTATTTCAAATGCAAAATCTCGCCCTTGGGAACCCCATAAGTATAAATCAAAGCAAGCTCAAGACGAAAACTTGGAAATGTTAATTGACTGGATATGCCAATATAAACAAAGAGATGACACTTTCTCAATGGTTGCGCATCAAAATTTCTATAATAATTACATCGGTAAAAAACGAATAATAAACAGTAATATAAAGTGCATATAGCAAGACAATTAAGTCGGGCTCGTAACAGTTGGCTCAGTTTCGCTTCATATTTTAGCAAACTATTAAAGAGCCCCTTAATGGGCGTTAGTTTATACAACGGATAGGGTTGAATGAATCCAGATTATACGAAATATACACTTGTAGAGTTGTATGATGTTAAAGATAACATTGATAACGAGTCTTATCCCGAACGATATGCTTCACTATTAAATGAGATAAGAAAGCGAGAGATGACCCCTGAGAAGGAACCTGAGCCTCAGAAGCCTAATAAAAAAAATAAAGCTTACATTGCAAGATTTATAATGCTCCTTTGCATTCCTTTTTTTTCATGGCAATTAATTAATGCATATAAGCATGGTTCGATTCATTTCAAAAATGATCATGTATATCACCTTAGTGCACAACCAACAGCGTTTTATGTAGCTGTTTTGATTCATGTGATTTGTCTTTTGATAGCATTACGTACAGTGTTTAAAGGTTTGGGACAAAGTAATGCTTAACAAGAAAATAAACAGAGCCTCAAAACAATTGTTTTTTGCTCCTTCATCACTTATTTTACCAATTATTATCAGCCCATTAAACGGGTGTTATGTGTAGCAGAAACCGCTAAGGAGTGATACATGTCTGATATTATTATCAGAGGCGCAAATTTAAATGACTTGCCGACTTTACTTGAGTTTGAGCAGCATATAATAACTGCAGAGCGCCCTTATGATAACCACTTAAAAGATGATCCTATTTCATATTATGATTTGAAGGAGCTCATCTTGTCAGAAAAAGCAGAAGTACTTGTCGCTGAAGTATCCAATGAAATAGTCGGCTCTGGATATGCACAAATAAAAGAATCAAAACCATATATGAAGCATGATTTACATTCTTATCTAGGTTTCATGTATGTCGCACCTAATTATAGAGGTAAAGGCATTAATAAGTTGATACTCAACGCCCTTCAGGCATGGAGCAAAGCCCAAAATGTATATCACTGTATTTTAGATGTATATTCAGGTAATCAGCTAGCTATAAGGGCTTACGAAAAAGTAGGATTCAAGAGTAATCTCATTGAAATGTGTGTATCTTTAGATGAAACACACACATAACGAGCAAACTTAATGAAGCTTCTAACCGTTAACTCTATTTCGCTTCACATTTTAATCAGCTGATATTTGCCCACTATTTGGGCGTTACACGCACAAAAAGGGTTCCTAATGAATTTAAAACTTAAGTTAATATTCTCAGCAATAGCTCTTATTTTGACAAATGGCTGTACCTCTTATAGTGCAGAAGATTATGGAGATCCTGATGTCAGTAAAAAGGAATCTTCATGTATAAATATGGAGCCAGCTCAAGAGATGAAATGTAAAGAAAGAGAGCAAAGCTTATTAATCGGCTTAGGTGCTGACAAAGATTGTAATCACCCATATGATTATGAAAGAAACAGATGTAAAAGTGCGCAAGCAAAGCAAAAAAAGGCGCTTGACGACTCACTTAAAAAGCATACGGATAAATAGTAGGTGCAGTATGCTTTTTCTTAATAAATTAGCCAATAAGGCGCTCACTTGAGTTTTGGTTTTGGAGTTCTATAATTTGTTTGTCCTTTGATATTGTTCATTTAATAGGATTAAAACAACAATGCGCAAATTTATAAGCAAAGTGCATTTTACCCCGCATTTTTATTAAATGGCATTTTGGTGTAGTGTATTAATAGCAAATATTTAATGGGTATAGATTTTTATCAATAACATGGAGAGTCCTAAATGGATTATTTTATAGGTGCATTAAAAAAATATGCGGATTTCAATGGAAGAGCACGCAGAAAAGAATATTGGATGTTCGTCCTTATTTATATGATTATCAACTTTATTTTAGCTTTACTTGGTATGGATATAATTTCAATAGTTATAGGTCTTGCTCTTTTAATTCCAAGTATCAGCATTGGTACTAGAAGGTTACATGATACAGGCCGTTCTGGATGGTGGCAGTTAATCTACTTTGTACCACTTATCGGTTTAATCGTAATGCTTGTTTTCTTAGTTCAAGATAGTCATGACGATAACGACTATGGTGTAAACCCTAAATCTACTGCGTCAGCATAAAGCCTAAAAAAATGTTTAAAGAACACATAACAAGCTAATTTTTAGGGGGTTATGTGTTTCTCTAAATTGGAGTTTTTAATGCTAGAATTAAGACCAAATTGCGAGTGTTGTGATAAGGATTTACCACCAGAATCGACGGAAGCTCATATCTGCACATTTGAATGCACTTTTTGCACAAGTTGTGTTGAAGGGGTTTTAAATAACCAATGCCCTAATTGTGGTGGTAACTTTGTTAGTCGGCCAATTAGACCTAGTGCTGCATTAAAAAAGCATCCAGCATCAACTAAACGTATATTAAAAGAACAGGGTTGTTCGCCAACACCATAATAAAAATATTGTTTTGCTTAAAGCGTATTTCAACATTTAAATAGTCTTATATTTCATGCCATACTCACTTAAACAGATTATTACTTTTAAATGGGAGATTACATGAGATACGTCTTCAACCTAGTGCTCATAATAGTTGTATTACTCAGTGCAATGGCAGGAGTTGCCAAAGTAATGCATACCCCACAAGAAGTAGAATTTCTTCAAAGCTTTGGGTTAAATAATACACATATTAGTATTTTTGGAGCTGTTCAAATTTTAGGGGCTGCATTGCTTTCTTATAAAAAAATGCGATTATACGGTGCTGTATTAGTGGTTGTAGGGTTCTTTATTTCTGCAGTCTTAATTTTTGTTAGTGGTAACACTGGTTTTGCGCTTATTTCGTTACTGCCTGTTGTGTTAACTACTGTTATTATTCAAAAAACGGTTAAATTAAAAAAATAAAATAATTAAAGCGGTACAGATAAACGTCACCCTTTCTATTTTACTTCACATTTACTCAATAAAAAGGCGCACTCTTGTATTTATATTTGGGCTATCTTCTCGTTCAATTTTATCCGTTAATAGTAAAGTTATTTGAAACCAATATTTCAGCTTCATCAATATTGTTTTCAGTTATTGTTGTTTTTATTTGGTCACTTATTCCTTTTATTGGCTTCGGGTTAGCTAAGTTGCTTAATGCGAACGGTAAGGCGAGTAAACATTTTCTATTTATCTTTGGGTTTGGTATTGGATTAATCGAAAATGGTTTGTATTTTTTTGATCTATTAGCTAAAAATCAAAGCTACATTGGTACTTTTATCATTTTCTGTTTATTTTTTATTACCGCTTTTATCACACTAAATAAAACAGAATTGAGTACTCATTGAAATAAAATTACTACCTTTTGTTGAACACCCAGCTAGTATCAACCTTAACCCTGTAGACGGGTCAAGTATGGTTAGAATAATTTATCCTATTAGGTATACAATGAGCGCTTTATTCATCCATAGATACTTATATGAGCTCATTTCAAATTATTGTCGGCAGTATGCTTGGTGCAACAGAATATGTTGCTGAAGCCTGTGAAGAACAACTTAATACCCAAAATCATCAAGCCATTGTACATTTAAAACCCGATTTTTCATCGATCCTTGCGAGCACTTTTTCAGCAAAAGATAAAAAAAACAACACATGGTTAATTTGTACCTCTACTCATGGCGCAGGCGACTTTCCTGATAACATTCAAGCATTCGTTGAAGATCTTAAAAATTGTGAACAAGATCTATCCTCAATTCGTTTTATGATCATCGCTGTTGGAGATTCTAGCTACGATACCTTTTGTAAAGCAGGTATAGATATAAATAAACTACTAATAACAAAAGGTTGCAGAGAACTACTGACAATTAAAACCCTAGATATGAGTCAAGATATCGATCCAGAAGATCTTGCCCAAGCATGGTTAAGTGAAAATAGTGATCTTTTATAACCTTCTTACCCATAAGTTATTAACAAATCCTCTGTTAGTAAAACTCATCTGTGGATAGTTTGGTGAGTAAACTATTAATTTTCTATTATTATTCAGTTATTAGTTTTAGTAATTAATTTCACTGTGGATAAAACAAGGTTTTGATCAGGGCTTATAAGTGACTTGATCAAACTTTGATCACAACTTTATCATTTGTTTAACCTTATAAAAAATATAATAAAAAAACACTTACTCACAGCAAATGGCTTCCTTAATAAGTAATAGTAATAAGATCTTTATAAAGATCTTTTTATATATTAGAGAGATCGCGCTTAGATCTTTTTACTCATTTGATCGTTTCCCTATTGATAAAAAAGCGCTAAAATACGTCTCCTTATTTTCGTAAAGCAGTTTGCTTTAACTATTCTTTTTCAAAGGTTATAAATTTATGTGGTATCAAGAGTCTTATGATGTGATTGTTGTTGGTGGTGGCCATGCAGGCACCGAGGCAGCGCTTGCTTCAGCACGAATGGGTTGCAAAACTCTTTTGTTGACTCACAACATTGATACGTTAGGGCAAATGTCTTGTAATCCCGCTATTGGTGGTATTGGTAAAGGACATCTAGTGAAAGAAATTGATGCTTTAGGTGGTTTAATGGCAACCGCTATTGATCATAGTGCTATTCAATTTAGAACCTTAAATGCCAGTAAAGGCCCTGCGGTAAGAGCAACCAGAGCCCAAGCAGATCGCGCCTTATATCGCAATTTTGTTCGTCAGTATTTAGAAAACCAAGAAAATTTAACCATTTTCCAACAACCTTGTGATGACTTGATCTTAGAAAATGATCGTGTTGTTGGTGTTTCTACCCAAATGGGACTTAAATTTAAAGGCACAACCGTAGTATTAACCGTAGGAACTTTTCTTGCGGGACAGATACACATTGGGCTAAATAATTATCAAGGTGGTCGTGCTGGTGATCCTGCAAGCGTAAACTTAGCCGCTAAA
The DNA here is from genome assembly GCA_026196955.1 of Colwellia sp. Taxonomy (GTDB): domain Bacteria; phylum Pseudomonadota; class Gammaproteobacteria; order Enterobacterales; family Alteromonadaceae; genus Colwellia. The sequence goes on from JAPHTO010000037.1 coordinate 32,808, forward strand.
ATGCGTGATATGCCATTTAGAATGGATCGTTTAAAAACAGGAACCCCACCGCGATTAGATGCAAGATCTATAGATTTTTCAGTGATGGAAGAGCAGCCGGGTGATACACCCTCCCCTGTGTTTTCTTTTATGGGATCGGTTAAGGATCATCCTAAGCAAATTTCTTGTTATATTACTCACACTAATGAGCAAACGCATCAACATATTCGTGATGGTTTAGATAGATCCCCCATGTATACTGGGGTAATTGAAGGAATAGGCCCACGCTATTGCCCGTCTATTGAAGATAAAATCACCCGTTTTGCAGATAAAACATCACATCAAATATTTGTTGAGCCTGAAGGGTTAACAACCCATGAAATTTACCCTAATGGTATTTCAACCAGTCTGCCTTTTGATGTGCAAATGAATTTAGTTCGCTCAATTAAAGGTTTTGAAAACGCATTTATAACCCGACCTGGTTATGCGATCGAATATGATTATTTTGATCCTCGTGATCTTAAGCAATCACTCGAAAGTAAATTTGTCGATAATCTTTACTTTGCTGGCCAAATTAATGGTACTACAGGTTATGAAGAAGCTGGTGCGCAAGGATTAATTGCTGCAACCAATGCCGCTAATCGTGTTAAAGGCCGTGATGAATTTATCTTAGGTCGTGATCAAGCTTATATGGGCGTATTAATTGATGATCTGGCCACGTTGGGCACAAAAGAGCCCTACCGTATGTTTACCTCACGTGCTGAATATCGCTTATTGTTACGTGAAGATAATGCTGATATCCGCTTAACCGAAAAAGGTCGTGAAGTGGGTTTGGTTGATGATCTTCGCTGGCAGCGCTTTAATGAAAAAATGGAAAATATTGAGCTTGAACGTCAACGCTTAAAAGAAACTTGGGTACAAAAAGATCATAGTCAAGTTGAGCAAGTTAATGAACTGCTTAAAAATCCAATGAGTAAAGAAGCTAGCCTTGAAGATCTTATTCGTCGCCCTGAAGTGCGTTATGAAGATCTCATGAAAATAGAAGGGTTAGGCCCAGCCATTGAGGATTCTCAAGCGGCTGAACAAATAGAAATTCAAACCAAGTATGCTGGTTACATTGATAGACAACTTGATGATATTGCCAAGAAAAAGCGCAACGAAGATACCTTAATTCCTGCGGATTTTGATTATCAACAAATATCTGGGCTGTCTAATGAAGTGGTTGCCAAGCTAAAAGATGCCCGTCCAGAAACTATTGGTAAAGCATCTCGAATTTCTGGTATTACTCCAGCGGCAATTTCGTTATTATTAGTCTTCTTGAAGAAGCATGGTTTATTGCGTAAAAAAACAGCGTAGGCAGGCATCTTAGATTTAAGGCAAAATGAAAGCATTACAATGACGTTAACTTCAACATTAGAAAATTTACTCGCTAAAACATCGCTGCAAGTATCTGAAAAACAAATACAACTACTTATTCAATATGTAGAGTTGTTGCATAAATGGAATAAAGCCTACAACTTAACGTCGGTGCGTGATCCGCAAGATATGTTAGTAAAGCACATCATGGATAGCCTTATGGTAGGTAGTGTTTTACAGGGTGATAATTTTATTGATGTCGGAACGGGCCCTGGTTTACCAGGTATTCCATTGGCTATTTTGTATCCTGAACGAAATTTTGTATTATTAGACAGTTTAGGCAAACGAATTACTTTTCTAAGACAAGTGGTATTTCAGCTAAAACTAACCAATGTTCAGCCTGTGAAGTCTCGCGTTGAAGAATATCAAGGGGATGTGGCATTTGATGGCGTGTTAAGTAGAGCCTTTTCATCATTAAATGATATGGTAAGCTGGTGCTCTCACTTAGTTAGTGAAGATCATGGACAATTTTTTGCGTTAAAAGGACAATATCCTGAGGATGAGTTAGCCAACTTACCCGAAAATATTTGTTTAGTATCAAGTCATGAAATTAAAGTGCCTGAGTTAGTTGGTGAACGTCATGTACTTGTGTTGAAAAAAGTGAATTAAAAGCGAAAAATCACCTCGCTCTAGGTGAGATAATATTTTGTAAGTCTCTTATACGGGATCTTGTGAATAAATACTGAGCTCCTCAATAAGCTACCTGAGGATGGCAGGAAATAATATAAATAATAATAGAGGCGCTTGTGGGAAAAATAATAGCTGTTGCAAATCAAAAAGGTGGCGTTGGAAAAACAACGACAGCCGTCAATTTGGCTGCCTCGTTAGCTGCGACTAAACGTAAAATTTTATTAATTGATCTTGATCCTCAAGGCAATGCCACTATGGCCAGTGGTATTGATAAATATGAAGTACCAGCAACTTGTTACGAGTTATTAATTGAAGAAAAACCCGTCGCAGAGGTTGTGCAAACTGAAACCTCAGGTTTATATGACTTACTTGCGGCTAATACTGATGTTACGGCTGCAGAAATTAAATTGATGGAAGTTTTTGCGCGCGAGCAACGTTTAAAAACAGCGCTAGCACCCGTTAAAGATTACTACGATTTTATCATTATAGACTGCCCGCCTTCACTCAATATGTTAACGGTTAACGCTATGACGGCGGCTGACTCTGTGCTTGTGCCTATGCAGTGTGAATATTATGCACTAGAAGGTTTAACGGCCTTAATGGACACTATTTCAAAATTAACATCAGTGGTGAATGGCGATCTTCATATCGAAGGTATTTTACGTACTATGTATGATCCGAGAAATCGTTTGGCTAATGATGTCTCTGAGCAATTAAAGCGTCATTTTGGTGATAAAGTTTATCGCAGCGTTATTCCGCGAAATGTACGTTTAGCTGAGGCACCTAGTTTTGGCGCTCCTGCCATGTACTATGATAAATCATCTACGGGCGCTAAAGCGTATTTAGCGCTAGCGGGTGAAGTGTTGCGTAAAAACCCTACCAGCAAAAAAGTGAATAACGAGCAAGACGCTAATCAAAATAAAAGTACTGCACAATAATTTCAAGGAAACGTATGAGTCCAGCAAAAAAAAGAGGTTTAGGCAGAGGCCTTGACGCATTACTTACTCCACAAGTTAAAGCTCCTAGTCAAGATACTGAGGGTGAGCCAACAAAACCTAAAGACGGTGATTTAAGTAAATTAGCAATTAACTCATTATCACCCGGTAAATACCAACCTCGAAAAGACATGTCTGATGCGGCTCTTGAAGAGTTGTCATTGTCTATTCAATCACAAGGTATTATTCAACCTATTGTGGTTAGAGTTATTGGTGAAGATGATGACGGCGAAAGAAGGTATGAAATTATCGCAGGTGAACGTCGTTGGCGTGCTGCGAAGTTAGCACAATTAACCGAGGTTCCTTGTTTAATTAAAGATGTGCCTGACGAGTCTGCCGTTGCTATTGCCTTGATAGAAAATATTCAGCGTGAAGATTTAAATGCCATGGAAGAAGCGGTAGCGCTAGAGCGATTACTTACCGAATTTGATTTAACCCATCAAGAAGTTGCTCTTGCGGTCGGAAAATCACGTACAACCGTGACTAACCTTTTACGCTTGAATAACTTAAATGAAGAAGTTAAGACCTTTTTAGAAAATGGCGATATTGAAATGGGTCATGCACGTGCTTTATTAGCGCTTGCCGACGGTTTACAAGCAGATGCTGCTAGAACCGTGGCTGCTAAAGAGTTGACGGTAAGAGAGACAGAATCACTCATTAAAAAGATACAAAACCCGAGCGAAGAAAAGCCCCTAAAAGAAAAAGATCAAACAAGCGTTACTATAGAATCTGATTTAAGCGACAAGCTAGGATTGAAAGTTGCCGTTAATCATAATAAAAAAGGCAAAGGTAAGTTGGTCATCTCCTATGCCAATTTAGCTGAGCTTAACGAGTTTATTGCTAAAATAAAATAATGACTTGTGACATTTTTGCACGGTTTATCTCTTATTAACTCCTCTGAGTTGTAAGAGATAATTGCCTTGTGATTTTTTACCTTCCCCAAAAGTTCTACTCCTTTAGTCGCATTTACCAAAAAAATATTAATTATTCGCACAAATAAAGGGCGTTCGTTGCCCTAATTTCTTGCAAAAAAAGCCAAAATGAGTATACTTGCGCAAACTTTTTATCATTAAAGTTTTTACTTTAAAAAAGTATACAAGCTACGAGTTTATTCGTATTGCTTTATTTATAACTTTAGATAGAAATAAAGATGACAAATAAATTAACTATTGCTGGTCGAAAGCTAGCATGGCGACAAAATATTTTATCTATTGTTGTGGTTTTATTTTGTTCATTAGTAACTTATTTTATTTGGGGATTAGCTCATGCTCAGTCAACGTTAGTTGCGGGTGTGGTTACTATAATTCCCAATATTGTTTTTGCGCATAAGGCATTTAAATATGCTGGTGCTAAGTCGTCAAAATTAGTGGTTGACTCTTTTTTTAGCGGCGTAAAATTAAAAATGGTATTAACGGCTTTATTATTTGCACTCGCCTTTAAATTTTTAGTGCTACTGCCAATACCTTTTTTTAGTATGTTTTGTTTAGTAATGGTACTGCCGCTACTAAGACCGTTTATTTGGAAACATTAACCTAAACGTAATGACCAAAAACGAAAAAATTTATATTTTAAACTTTAATCATTGGGAATGTTAATATGTCTGCAAGTGCTGAATTAACCAGCCAAGAATATATCAGGCACCATTTATCTAATCTTACAGTTGGCGAAGGCTTTTGGACTGTACATGTAGATACATTGGGCTGGGCTGTATTTTTAGGTTTTATCTTTTTACTTACATTTCGTTCAGTTGCTAAAAAAGCAACCACGGGTGTACCAGGTAAGTTGCAATGTGCTGTTGAAATGATCGTTGAATTTGTTGACGACAGTGTAAAAAGTACTTTTCACGGAAAAAACCCTTTAATTGCACCATTAGCATTAACGATATTTGTTTGGGTATTACTAATGAATGCAATGGATTGGGTTCCTGTAGATTTACTACCCCATTTAATTCATTGGGTCACAGGTATTGAGTTATCTCATATCTACATGAAGCCTGTACCAACAACCGATCCTAACATTACATTTGCTATGGCATTTGGTGTGTTTTTCTTAGTTATTTACTATTCAATCAAGGTGAAAGGGCTAGGTGGTTTTATTAAAGAATTAACGACTCAACCTTTTGGTCATTGGTCACTTTACCCAGTAAACTTTATTCTAGAAACAGTCACCATGTTAGCGCGTCCGTTATCACTTGCTTTACGTTTGTTTGGTAACTTATATGCAGGTGAGTTAATTTTCTTACTGATTGCAACTATTGGTTTATTCCAGTTGCCAGTGCATTTCTTATGGGCAGCATTCCATTTATTGGTTATCCCATTACAGGCGTTTATTTTCATGATGCTAACTATTGTATATCTTAGTTTAGCGCACGAGGATCACTAATCTTTAGCGCTATAACCAGCGCTGAAAATAGGGCAGGAAGCCCAAAAAAATTATTTTTTAACTTTAAACTTTACTTTAAATAATCGGAGAAAAATATGATTGCTATCGCAGTTGCTCTACTAATCGGTTTAGGTGCTTTAGGTACAGCTATCGGTTTTGGTTTGTTAGGTGGTAAATTCTTAGAATCTGCTGCTCGTCAACCAGAATTAGCACCACAACTACAGGTTAAAATGTTCATCGTTGCGGGTCTTATCGATGCGATTGCTATGATCGGTGTTGCTATCGGTTTATACCTATTGTTCGTTGTTGGTCTTAATTAAGAAACCATTTTTTTTTAACGAACATTGTTAGGAGGTACGCACAATGGATATTAATGCCACACTGATTGGCCAATTAGTCGCTTTTGTCGTATTTGTAATATTCTGTATGAAGTATGTATGGCCACCTATTATTGGTGCCATTGAAGCTCGTCAAGCAACTATTGCTGATGGCCTTGCTGCTTCAGACCGTGCTGCTAAAGATCTTGAGCTTGCTCAAGAGAAAGCTACAGCTCAACTAAAAGAAGCTAAAATTGAAGCTGCGTCTATTGTTGATGCTGCTAAAAAACATGAAGCTAAAATTGTTGAAGAAGCTGCTGGTAAAGCACAAGCTGAGAAAGAAAAAATCTTAGCGTCTGGTCACGCAGAAATCGAAACTGAACGTAACCGTGCTAAAGAAGAACTACGCCAACAAGTGGCTGTTCTTGCTGTAGCGGGTGCCGAGAAAATTCTTGAGCGTTCAATAGATGCCGCTGCACACAGCGACATTTTAGATAAACTCGTCGCTGAACTTTAAGAGGAAAGAGCTATGTCTGAATTGACAACTGTCGCTCGTCCTTACGCTAAAGCAGCGTTCGACTTCGCCGTTGAAGCTAAAGCAATTGATAGCTGGTTAGCCCAGTTAACTTTTGCTGCTCAAGTTGCTCAAGACGATACCATCATTGGTTATTTAACTGGTGGTGCATCGGTAGAGCAAGCACAAACATTATTTTTAAATGTTTGTGGTGAGCAAGTAGATGGTCAAGGCCAAAACTTTATTAAAGTAATGGCTGAAAACGAACGTTTGTTGGTGCTACCACAAGTGCTTGAACAATTTATAGCTTTAAAAGCTGAATTTGAACAAGAAGTCACTGTGGATGTTACCTCTGCTGTTAAATTAAAAGTAGCACAGACAAAAACATTAAGCGCCGCGCTTGAAAAGCGCTTGGCACGTAAAGTAAAGCTTAATTGTATTGTTGATAAAAACATTGTTTCTGGTTTGATTATTCAAGCGGGTGACATGGTAATTGATGGCTCTGTAAAAGGTAAACTGAGTCGTCTAGCAACAACATTACAATCTTAGATAAGGGAACAGAGCATGCAACTGAATTCCACTGAAATCGCTGAACTGATCAAGAATCGCATTGAACAGTTTGACGTTGTCAGCGAAGCTCGTAACGAAGGTACTATCGTTTCTGTAACAGACGGTATCATTCGTATCCATGGCCTTGCCGATGTAATGCAAGGTGAAATGATCGAACTTCCTGGTAGCCGTTTTGCTATCGCATTAAACTTAGACCGTGATTCGGTCGGCGCGGTAGTTATGGGTCCGTACGCGGACTTAGCTGAAGGACAAAAAGTAAAAGGTACTGGCCGTATTTTGGAAGTACCTGTAGGTCGTGGTCTATTAGGCCGTGTAGTAAACACCTTAGGTGAACCAATTGATGGCAAAGGCCCAATTGAAAACGATGGCTTCTCTCCTGTAGAAGTTGTTGCACCGGGTGTTATCGACCGTAAATCAGTTGACCAACCAGTACAAACTGGTATCAAGTCAATTGACTCTATGATTCCAATTGGTCGTGGCCAACGTGAATTAATCATTGGTGACCGTCAAATCGGTAAATCAGCGATTGCACTTGACGCCATCATTAACCAAAAGAACACAGGTATCAAAAGTATTTATGTAGCAATTGGCCAAAAAGCCTCTACTGTTGCTAACGTAGTGCGTAGCTTAGAAGAGCACGGCGCATTATCAAATACTATCGTAGTTGTTGCTTCAGCCTCTGAAGCTGCTGCACTACAATACCTAGCACCATACTCTGGTTGTTCAATGGGTGAATACTTCCGTGACCGCGGTGAAGATGCGTTGATCGTATATGATGATTTGTCTAAGCAAGCTGTTGCTTACCGTCAAATTTCATTACTACTTCGTCGTCCGCCAGGTCGTGAAGCATACCCAGGTGATGTTTTCTATCTTCACAGTCGTTTATTAGAACGTGCTGCTCGTGTAAACGAAGCCTACGTTGAAAAATTCACTAACGGTGAAGTAAAAGGTCAAACTGGTTCTTTAACTGCTTTACCTATTATTGAAACGCAAGCGGGTGATGTATCTGCATTCGTACCAACTAACGTAATCTCAATTACTGATGGTCAAATTTTCCTTGAGTCTGATTTATTCAACTCAGGTATTCGTCCTGCGGTAAATGCTGGTTTATCAGTATCTCGTGTTGGTGGTGCTGCGCAAACGAAAATCATCAAGAAACTTGGTGGTGGTATTCGTTTAGCCTTAGCTCAATATCGTGAATTAGCGGCTTTCGCTCAATTTGCCTCAGATTTAGATGACGCTACTCGTGCTCAATTAGAGCATGGTCAACGTGTTACTGAATTAATGAAGCAAAAGCAATACAGCCCGTTATCTGTTGCTGAAACTGCCGTATCTTTATTTGCTGCAGAAAAAGGTTTCTTAAACGACGTTGCCATTAACAAAATCAATGATTTTGAAGACGCGTTACAAACCTATATGAACAGTAACCAAGCTGAGCTTATGGCTACGATTAACGAATCAGGTAACTACGATAAAGACATCGAAGCAGGATTGACGTCAGCACTTGAAACATTCAAGTCGACGCAAACTTGGTAAGACGTTTTTAATTAAGTAACCTTTTCGGAGAAAGAGTCATGGCCGTTGGTAAAGAAATAAAAACCAAGATTGCGAGTGTACAAAACACTCAAAAGATCACAAACGCTATGGAAATGGTTGCCGCCTCTAAAATGCGCAAAGCGCAAGATGGTATGGCAGCCTCTCGTCCATATGCGACAAATATACGAAATGTGATCGGTCATATCGCGCTTGGTAACTTGGAATATCGCCATCCATATATGGAAGAGCGTCAAGTTAAGCGTGTTGGCTATATTGTTGTATCAACAGACCGTGGTTTGTGTGGTGGCTTAAATATTAACTTATTTAAGAAAGTGCTCGCTGATGCTGCTAAATGGCAGGGTCAAGAAGCTGAAGTTGAATTTGCGGTAGTTGGCTCAAAAGCTACATCGTTTTTCAACAACATGGGCGCTAAAGTAACTGCACAAATATCTGGCTTAGGCGATAGCCCTTCTGTTACTGACTTAGTTGGTAGCGTACAGGTTATGCTTAAAGCCTATGATGACGGTGAAATTGATAAGTTGTTTGTGGTTTACAATAAATTTGTAAACACCATGACACAAGAACCAACAGTTGATCAGTTGTTACCTTTACCTAAATCTGACGATGAAGAAATTAAGCATCGTTGGGATTACATATATGAGCCTGATGCTAACGCACTGTTAGATCAATTATTGGTTCGTTATATTGAATCGCAGGTATACCAAGGCGTGGTTGAAAACCTAGCTTGTGAGCAAGCCGCCCGTATGATCGCAATGAAAGCCGCAACAGATAATGCTGGCGAATTAATTGATGATTTACAATTGGTATTTAACAAAGCGCGTCAAGCGGCAATTACCCAAGAGTTGGGTGAAATTGTTGCCGGTGCTGCTGCGGTTGGTTAATTGGTAATTAATATATTTTCGTAATTTAACGTAAAGCTAGTTGCTAAAATGGCAATTAGCTTAAATTAAGAGGAATAAACATGAGTACAGGTAAAGTCGTCCAAATCATTGGCGCAGTTGTGGATGTTGAATTTCCACAAGATGCCGTACCTCAGGTATATGACGCATTAAATGTAACCGAAGGTGACCTTGACGGTTTAGTACTTGAAGTGCAACAGCAGCTTGGTGGCGGCGTTGTGCGTACTATCGCAATGGGTACCTCAGACGGTTTGCGTCGTGGACTGAATGTAGTAAATACAGGGAATGCAATCCAAGTTCCAGTTGGTGTTGAGACCTTAGGTCGCATCATGAACGTACTTGGTGACCCTATTGACGAAGCTGGCCCAATTGGCGAAAAAGACCGTTGGTCAATTCACCGTGAAGCGCCTGCTTACGCAGAACAAGCCATGTCTAACGAATTGTTAGAAACAGGTATCAAAGTAATCGATTTAGTTTGTCCATTCGCTAAGGGTGGTAAAGTTGGTCTATTCGGTGGTGCTGGTGTTGGTAAAACTGTAAACATGATGGAACTTATCCGTAACATCGCTATCGAGCACAGTGGTTACTCAGTATTCGCTGGTGTTGGTGAGCGTACACGTGAAGGTAACGATTTCTATCACGAAATGAACGACTCTAACGTACTTGATAAAGTATCGTTAGTTTACGGTCAGATGAACGAGCCTCCAGGAAACCGTTTACGTGTTGCCATGACTGGTTTGACTATGGCAGAAAAATTCCGTGACGAAGGTCGTGATGTATTATTCTTCGTAGATAACATCTACCGTTATACGCTTGCAGGTACTGAAGTATCAGCACTACTTGGTCGTATGCCATCAGCGGTTGGTTACCAACCAACACTTGCTGAAGAAATGGGTGTATTACAAGAGCGTATTACGTCAACGAATAAGGGTTCAATCACTTCAATCCAAGCGGTATACGTACCTGCGGATGATTTGACCGATCCAAGCCCTGCAACTACCTTTGCTCACTTAGATGCAACCGTAGTACTTTCACGTTCTATTGCTGAGCTAGGTATTTACCCAGCGATTGACCCACTAGATTCAACTTCTCGTCAGTTAGACCCATTAGTGGTTGGTGCTGAGCATTATGAAGTAGCTCGTGGCGTTCAGTCAGTATTACAACGTTATAAAGAACTGAAAGATATCATCGCCATCTTAGGTATGGACGAGTTATCTGAAGAAGATAAGCAAACGGTATCTCGCGCACGTAAGATCCAACGTTACTTATCTCAGCCGTTCTTCGTTGCTGAAGTATTTACTGGTTCTCCAGGTAAGTATGTATCATTAAAAGACACTATCGCTGGATTCAAAGGAATCTTAGCGGGTGAATACGATGATATGCCTGAGCAAGCGTTCTACATGGTTGGTTCTATTGAAGAAGCCGTAGAGAAAGCGAACAAGATGTAATCATCTAGTAAGTATCTAGACACTTGTTTAGATACTTACGCTATTAGAGGTCGAGTCAAATGGCATTATTTACTGTAAATCTAAATGTTGTTAGTGCACAAGAAAGCTTGTTTTCAGGCAGCATTAAATCATTACAGATCACAGGTAGTGAAGGTGAGCTAGGTATTATGCCTGGTCATGCACCTTTATTGACCTCACTAAAACCAGGTATGGCATTAATCACTAAAGAAGATAATAGCGAAGAAGTTATCTATCTTTCTGGTGGTATGTTAGAAGTTCAACCAAATCAAATTATCGTGCTTGCTGATGTTGCAACGCGTGCAGATGATTTAAATGAACAAGCTGCTTTAGAAGCTAAACAACGTGCTGAAGACAACATGAACGCCCATGGCGCAGATGTTGACTATGCCGCTGTTGCTGCTGAATTAGCCCGTGCGGTAGCGCAATTACGTGTTATTCAAGCGTCTAACAAGAAAGGCTAGTTAATATCTTTAAATAAGATATAAACCAAGGTTTAGTGTACAAATACAAACGCCCTGTTACGCAAGTGACAGGGCGTTTTTTTGTTTAAGTTAAAAATGGAAGCTCCTTTGGGTGAGCTATTTGGCCAATACAAAGCCACTATTAAAGGAAGTTATAAATTCTTAAAAGATACAAGTGCTAAATAGTTAATCTACAAGCAGGTTATTTAAGGGCTAACATAGCCCTTAGAAGTATTATAATCAGTGTTGTGCAGCGACGGGTTTCTATGATTACAAATAAAGGGACGAAACGATCCCCCCAAGGTTACTAACCTTATTGTCACTAAACCGCTTGACCACATGCCCAGCCACTAGACCAACACCACTGAAAATTATACCCTCCTAAATGACCTGTAACATCAACAACTTCACCTATAAAATATAAGCCTTTGCTGTGTTTTGCTTCAAAGGTTTTTGAAGAGAGTTCGTCGGTATCTACTCCACCTAATGTTACTTCTGCGGTGCGATAGCCTTCGGTGCCGTTGGGTTTGATTTGCCATTCATGAATAGTCTCAGCTAACTGAGTCATTTCAGTATGGGTTAACTGGTTTACAGCCTTATCTATCACGCTCCCTTCGTTAACTAATACTTCAACAAAGCGTTTTGGCAATAGTGTCGCTAATAAGTTCTTTAAGGACTTGTTAGCTTGGTTTAGGCGCCATTCGTTAAGTAAATCAAGCAAGCTGTGCATAGGTAATAAGTTGATAGTTATCGCTTGTCCAGCACGCCAAAATGATGAAATTTGTAATATTGCCGGACCAGATAAGCCTCTATGGGTAAAAAGAATATTCTCGCGAAAACTGTCATTACTTTCGCTGCTGACTAAGCAATCAATACTAATGCCTGATAGGCCATCAAAACGCTGTTTATCATGATCATGCAGAGTAAAAGGCACTAAAGCGGCAGTGGTAGGTAAAACATGTAAACCAAATTGCTCAGCGATTTTATAACCAATGGGTGATGCGCCAAGCTTTGGCATGGTTAAGCCACCAGAAGCCACTACAAGCGCTTGACATTGGTAGGTGCTGTGGTTGGTATGGATTAAGTAGCCAGTGTCATTTTTGGTGACGCTAAGCACCTCAGTACGCATGTTTATAGTGACGCCAGCCCAGTCGCACTCGGTTAATAGCACATCAAGAATATCTTGAGCGCTATGATCACAGAATAATTGCCCTAAGGTTTTGTGGTGATAGTCTACCCCGTGGCGATCAACTAACTCAATAAAGTCGTCAGCTGTGTAGCGACTGAGAGCCGATTTAACAAAGTGAGGATTTTGACAAATATAATTGCTAGGCTGTGCATTTTGGTTGGTAAAGTTACAACGACCACCGCCACTGATTAAAATTTTTCGACCGGGCTTTTTACCCATATCGATAACCGTGACATTTTTGCCTCGATAACCGGCGCTTGCAGCACACATTAATCCAGCTGCGCCTGCGCCAATAATTAACACATCAGTGGTGGTTAAGGTCATTACTTAGGCTTGAGAGTCTGTCATTATGCTACTTGAGCCATTTTTTGCCATTTCAGCAAGATCTTTATCAACAAAAAATAAAGCATGGCCGTCGTGACCGACTAAATTGATTTTATCTAAGATGCTTTTAAATAATGTTTCTTCTTCGTGTTGCTCAGAAACATACCATTGTAAAAAGTTGAAGGTTGAATAGTCTTGGTTTGTGAAAGCTTGATGAGCAAGGGCGTTAATGCGCTCAGTGATCTCACATTCGTGCTCATAAGTCTTTTCAAAAACATCCGCTAAAGAGTCAAACTCGTGAGGTGGCGCTTGGATAGTACCTAAAATAGGTAAAGCACCTGTTTCACTTACATAGGTGAAGAGGCGTGTCATGTGATCCATTTCTTCAGCGGCATGTTTACGCATAAACTCTGCAGCACCTTCAAAGCCTTTTTCTTCACACCATGCACTCATTTGCAAGTAAAGATTTGACGAATAAAATTCAAGGTTAATTTGGTGGTTAAGTTGTTCTACCATTGTCGCTTTTAACATGATTAAGCCTGTTAATAATAAGAAGTAGCAGGATCTTGCCTTGGTCTGGGTGAATATTCAAGCCATTAAGGTAAAAGATAACTATTTTTTGTCTAGGGTGACTTCAATAGTTTGGCTATTACCGGCAAACCATTTTTGCACATAAATTGAGCCAAGTACGGGAGGCATTCCCTCTTTAGGGACTTCTTTATAGCGAACGCTGTTTTTGTTTTGTTTTTCAATTTCAAAAGTGATGGTGGTTTTTGCCATAATTCCTGAGTCGTCAATTAAAGATAAGTTATTGTATGCGATAAATGCTAATAATATATAGCGCCGTAAGCATCTATTTGAGTTAAATAAATACGTAAGTCTAACTCTACTTGGTGGTAGTCGCTCATCATATACTGGCATAGCTTGTAAAAAGCTTTGCTGTGATCTTTTTCTTTTAAATGCGCCAATTCATGAACGACAATCATATTTAAAAATGCTTCAGGTGTTTTTTTAAATAAGCTAGCAATACGTAATTCATTTTTACTTTTTAATTTACTACCTTGCACACGAGATACATAGGTATGTAGGCCTAATGCATTGTTGATAATGTGGATTTTATCATCAAATTTTATTTGGCTTAAAGGAGCGGATTTCTTTAAGTATTGATTTTTTAAGCTGACAACATAGCTGCGGAGCATTTTGTCATTGCTAATATCATGAGTATCAGGGTACTTGGCTAATAGATATTTATTCAAGGTGTTTTGCGCAAGCATTTGTTGTACTTGGCTTTGCACCGCGGGTGAGTATGCAGAAAGATACTTTAACGTACTAGGCATTGGTTAGTTTTTAGGGATAGCGGCATTAACGTAAACATCAAAGCGGTTCTTTTTCATCTTTATGCTCATTGTCGATTTTTTGTCAGCTAAACAAGGTGCATAGCTTGGGCGCTTTACCACCACGCGGTATTTGGCGAGCTCAAGGGCAGGGTTAAGTAAGTTATCAGCATCTAGATCTTCCCCGACTAACGACTGAAAAACACGCATTTCTTTTTTTACCGCGGCTGATTTTTCACGGTGTGGATACATAGGATCAAGATAAACTACATCAATGTGATCCGCTAAGTCCATATTATCAATAGAGGAAACATGTACAAGCTGCATGCGGTTGGCAATATCGCCAACATCACTGTTGAGTTTTGCTCGTGCTAGACCATCATCAAGTAATGCCGCAACAGCAGGCATACGCTCCATTAAGGTTACTTGGCAACCAAGGCTGGCGAGAACAAAAGCATCTCGTCCTAAGCCTGCGGTGGCATCAAGCACATGAGGGGTAAAACCATGTTTTAAGCCTATCGCTTTGGCGATATCTTGCCCGCGGCCGCCACCAAATTTTCGTCGGTGAGCACTTGCACCTTCAACAAAGTCGACTTTAATACCAGCCAATTTAGGCTCATCGAGTTTTATTAACTCCAATGCCTGTTGATTAAACTGTAATAAGAATTGCAGTTGTGGGTACTTGCTTACCGAGGCAGCATCGCCAATATAAGTGAACTGCCATTTGTGAGCGACTTTTTTTGCCGCATCACGGTCAATGGTGTCAAGGTAGGCGACGCCGATATGCGTATAGTCAGTCATTAAGCTTGTTGCTCTAATTGCACAAAATTATCCCCGCTGGCAAAGGCTATTAAACGGCTTAATTGCATTAAGCTATAGCCTGTTTGAGTTTGAAGATCGTTAAAATAATTTTGCATGGCCATTAAGCTTTTTTTACTGTGTAGGCCACCTTCAATAATTTTCTGCCCTCTCAGATAAGCTTCTACATCTGAGCTAAGAATAAAGGTATCCTTGCCTAATAAACGCAGCACGTTAGGGCCTGTGTTGCCGCCAAGGCGTTGACCGTGCTTTTTTAAATAGGCCCATAAACCAATGATGTCAGTGGTAGGCCAATCGCTAATAAATTTTGCAAAAGAGCTATTATGTTCAACCTGATGCTCAAAGAGCATTTGGGCATTTGCCTTGATGGTTTTAACCTTGTTGTAATTACGGATGATTTTAGGATCGGCAGCTTTTCGTTCAAGCATTTCATCAGGCATCATCAACATTTTTTCTATGTCAAAATTGAAAAAGCTGTCCTCAAAATCAGGCCATTTATTTTCAACAACACGCCATACAAAGCCAGATTTAAAGATTTGCTTGGTAAAGGCACTCAACACTCTATCGTCAGTGAGCCTTGATAAAGAAGATGCATCGCCCATCTCACCATACTTAACCACTAATAAGGCTTCTAATGCTTGCTTACCGCCCTTACGTTGAGCAGCACGCTGATATAAATCATCAAATTTTTCGATCATAGTTTTGTTATGCCTCAATGCCTGAGTGGCGAAGTAGGGCATCTATCTCAGGTGCACGGCCTCTAAAGGCTGCAAATAGCTCGCTTGGCTCTTCACTGCCCCCTTTTTCTAAAATATTTGTTAAGAACGACATGCCTGTTTTTGCATTGAAGATACCTTGTTGTTCAAATAAACCAAATGCATCAGCAGATAACACTTCTGCCCATTTGTAACTGTAATAACCCGCGGCATAACCGCCACCAAAGATATGACCAAAACCATGCTGAAAACGGTTAAAATCGGGCGCTTTAACAACAGCGTATTGTTGGCGTACTTGATCTAAAGTTTGTTGAATGTGATCTTCACTGGCGTTGCTCGTGTAGTTAGCGTGCATAGTAAAGTCGAAAATACTAAACTCTAATTGACGCAACATTTGCATTGCCGATTGGAAGTTTTTCGCGGCGAGCATCTTATCTAATAACGCTTGTGGTAATGGCTCTCCGGTTTCAAAATGACCAGAAATAAAGGCTAAAGCTTCATCTTGCCAGCACCAGTTTTCTAAAAATTGGCTAGGTAGCTCAACAGCATCCCAAGGAACACCATTGATCCCTGCAACTGAGCTCGCTTCAACCTGAGTAAGCATATGGTGAATGCCGTGTCCAAATTCATGGAATAAAGTCACCACTTCATCGTGGGTAAATAGCGCAGGTTTGTCACCTACTGGGCCATTAAAATTACAAGTTAAATAAGCCACAGGGTTTTGGCTGGAGCCATCGGCCATGACATGACGACCAACGCAGTCATCCATCCAAGCACCACCGCGTTTTTTCTCACGTGCATATAAGTCTAGGTAAAAGCTGCCGCGCAAGGTGCCATTTTTTGCAAACACATCGTAGAATTTGACATCGTTATGCCAAACATCAACATCTTGGCGTTGTGTTATGGTTAAACCAAACAGGCGGTGTACAACCTCAAATAGGCCACTAACCACTTTGCTTTCAGGAAAGTACGGGCGTAGTTGCTCATCAGAAATGGCATAGCGGCTTTGTTTTAGCTTTTCACTGTAATAGGCAAGATCCCATGCTTGTAGTTGAGTTTGAGCGTGCTCACTGGCAGCAAAATCGCTTAGCTCTTGAAAATCTTTTTCACCTTGATGTTTTGATTTAAGCGCAAGGTTTTCTAAAAAGGCCATGACTTCGTCAGTGGTATTGGCCATTTTAGTGGCTAATGAGTGCTGGGCGTAATTATCAAAATCTAGCAAATTAGCTAATTCGTGACGTAGCGCTAATAGCTCGTTCATGATTTCGCTATTATCAAATTCGCCAGCGTTAGGGCCTTGATCAGAGGCGCGAGTAACAAAAGCGTGGTATAACTTTTCTCTCAGCTCTCGGTTATCACAATACATCATAACGGGTAGATAGCTAGGGATGTCTAAAGTAAATAAATAGCCTTGCAGCTCTTTACTTGCTGCTAATGCTTGCGCCGCATCAAGGGCACTTTCAGGTAAACCCGCTAATTCATTTTTATCGGTAATGTTAATGGTAAAAGCATGAGTTGCATCGAGCACATTGTTACTAAAACTTGAGCTTAACTCGGATAAACGGGTAACAATTTCACCATAGCGTTTTTTATCTTCATCCTTGAGTGCTATCCCCGATAATTTAAAATCGCGTAGGGCGTTAGTGATTACTTTTTGTTGTGCGGTAGTGAGTGAAGAAAACTCATTACTATTTTTAATGCTTTGGTAAGCCTGAAATAAACCTTGGTGCTGACCAACAAAGGTGCCGTATTCAGATAACAACGGTAAACAAGACTCGTAAGCTTCACGTAATTCATCGGTACTCACTACAGAATTCATGTGAGAAACAGGTGAAAATAACTTTGACAATACATCATCAATGGCATCAATAGGCTCAACTAAGTTTTGCCAAGTATAGTGCTCGTTCTGGCTTAGCACGTCTGCAATAACGTCTTTACAGTCTTGGATAGCTTGTTCAACAGCGGGTTTTACATGTTCAGGTTTAATTATAGAAAAAGCAGGCAAGTCGAAGTTTTGCATTAAAGGGTTAGTCATAATAAGCACAAGTCAATGAATAATAATCTAGATGTAATGGCTACAAGGGGATTATTCAAGGGAAGAGGCTCTTGCAAGTGAAAAATTTTATAGGTTAATGGGCAGCTTATTTTTAGAGCTGTTATACTTTATCAATGTTTTGTTGTAGTGAAACCCTTTCGTTAAGGTTGTAATGGTTTGGTACGCGTTAATTTCTGGAAAATATCGCAACTATTTGTGCTTCTTGCTTTATTTAGTCTTAAATTACAGGCTGAAGATAATAGTAGCGTTAAAAACTTATACTTAGAGCATATATCTGTTAAGGAGGGCCTTTCCCAAGGCACGGTCAACAGTGTTTTAGCCAGCCGCAGTGGTTTTATATGGCTTGCTACTGATAATGGCCTTAATATCTATGACGGTTACACAATAAAGCAACTGCCAGGACCAAATAATCGTTTTATTGATGAAAGTATATATTTGGTAAAACAAGACAGCCAGGGTGGCGTTTGGATAAATGTTGATGATGGCCTGTATCGATTTCAACCGAAAAACAATCAATATCAGCAAGTTTTTCAAAGTGACGAAGAGCATTATGTTGTAGATGTTGTCGAGGGAACAAACAGCAAAAATGATAATGGCTATTGGATTGCTACCGCCAAAACCATCGGCTTTTATTTGCCAGATAAAGAGCAATTTCAAAACACCTTAGACTTATCAAAAGAGTTACTCGATAAAAATATTATCTATCAAATAAAATACCATCAGCAGATATTGTATGTTGCTACGCGCATAGGAGTGTATGCCTATAATGTCAATACAGCACAATGGCGAAAGCTTCCTAGCTTAGCAAAAATTAATACACAAGATAGTTTCAATTTAGTAGAAGCCAGCAAAAGCTATGCTTTATATATTTGTGAACAAAATAATTTATATATAGGCACAAATGATGGTGTTTTTAGTGTCAACGTTAAGAATATGGATAAATATATTCAAGAAGAAAAACCATTATCAAACTATAAGCAAATAGTAAATGAAGTCTCTGTTTGGCAATTCATGTATGAAGAGGAACAGCTTTATATTGCCAGTAATAAAGGTTTGCACAAAGTTGATGTGGCGACTCAACAGGCTAGTTTTTTATTTGGTTTTAGCGACTATTTTGACAATATTTCTGATAACACCGTTAAATCCTTAGCACGAGATAATAGTGGCGTTTTTTGGTTAGGATCAGAAACTTCAGGTGTTTACTTGTGGGATCCAAGCCGCGAGTTAATTAGCAATTATCGCTATCAAAAAAATGCTAAAAATAGCTTAAGCCATAATGCAGTGTGGGCTTTACAATCCCATAGCGATGATCCGCAAAAATTTTGGGTAGGTACTAGTCAGGGATTAAACTTAGTTGATAAGGCTAAAGGCACTGTTGAACAATATATGTTGACAGAAAGTGATAAAAGCCAATTTACTGAAAATCATATTTTTAATATTTTTAACTACGGTAAAAACAGCTTATTACTGTCAACGTCAAAAGGGATTTTTCGCTATGATACTCGCTTGAAACAGGTTACTCGATTGTCTTTTAGCGATGAAGTCGATGAAATTTTAGCTAAAGATCACTATGCCGTGCACATGCAAGCCCAGCGTTATCTTTGGCTAGTCTATGAAGAAAAAGCTTCCTTGGTTGATTTGCAAACAGGGGAAATTGACACATTATCTGATATTGCTTCAGTGGTACCATTAAAGAAAATTTATAGTTTTCTCGGTTTGCTTCCCAACAGTCAAACCATGCTCTTTACCACCAATGATAGCCTGTGGGGATATGACTTAGATACAAAAGCCGTTAAGCGCCTTTATCAACATCCTGACATTGTTGCTAGTCAGTGGGGCTCGTTTGATAATTGGATTATTGATAAAAATAATGTTTTTTGGTTAAGCTACCCAACTGAAGGTTTGGTAGGCTTAGCGTTACCTTCATTTAAGCCAAAATATTTTTATCACAGCAATAATTCTATTATAGATAACAATGTTTATAGCTTAGCGACGGATAATGATGGCGATATCTGGTTTTCGACTCATAAAGGGCTATTTTTACTGGATAGCGATAATCAGCATATTCGCCACTTTTCTATTGCTGATGGCTTGCCTGCAATGGAGTTTAATGCCAGCGCGAAACTTAAATTCAACGATGGACAATTAGCCTATGGCTCTATGGAGGGAGTCAGTGTTTTTAACCCCGTAAGATTAAAAAATAAGTATCCTGATAGCACAATACAGATTTATACCACAGGTATTGAGGTGACTTCTCGACAGTTGGACCTACCCTTGCTGATAAACCAGCAAGAAGAGGTGCAATTACAATATGACGATGTTGGCATTCGGTTTGACTTCTCGACACTTTCCTATGCAGATACTCAAGAGGTAGAATTTGAATATAAATTGTCGGGTGAAAGTACTGTTACCTACCCAGTGACGACGGACAATAGAATTTCATTTCCAAGTTTACCTTCTGGTCAATATATCTTATCGGTTCGTGCTATCTCTCCTGTTTCAGGAGAGTATTCGGCACCTAGACAAGTAAAGATAAGGGTAAGTTATGCACCCTGGCAGTCACCTTTAGCCTATTTTGTGTATACCTTTATTTTATTTGTTCTCTCCTTTATCTGGCTCTATAGACGAAGCTTGCAAAGACAAAGGTTAATTGCAGCCCATGAGGATGTTAAGTATAGAGAGAACCGACTGCAATTAGCATTAGTGGGTAGTAATAGTGAAGTGTGGGATTGGCAAGCTCACGATAATTTAATGTTTGGTAAGCGCATAGCTCAGGAATTGGACTATGTAGACTTAGCGACGTCACATAGTTTTGAGCAACACGTTGAGTTAATTCACCCCGATGATATAGAAACATTTTTATCGAGTTGGCGTACCTTTATTGAAGAGAACAACCCCGAAGAAACCTTCTCATGTACATACCGTTTAAAGCACTCGAAAGGACATTGGCTGTGGTATAAAGATTTAGGAAAAATCGTAAGTGTTGATAAACACAATAAGCCAAGCCGAATTACGGGCTCTTACACTAATATCACTAAAACGCGCGCGGAAGAAGTGCGTAGCCAATATTACGGTGAAGCATTTAAGCAAACTAATGACTGGGTGCTTATTGTTAATGAAGATTTTACTCGAGTAACCGCTAATCAATCGTTGAGAGCTGTTTTTGGCTGGCTTGATGAAGATTTTGAATTCAACAGTAATTTAATGGGATTAAGTAAAAGGCGTTGGCAATTCTTTCTACAATTACTTCCTTCACTCAGTGAAGGTGAACATTGGCGTGGTGAAGAATTAGTGGTTACGGACTCAGGTGATGAGTTTCATGTGCTGGTAAATATTAATGTGGGCATGAGTCATACTACCAATAGCTTACATTACGTTTGTGTGTTTACTGATATAAGTGCACAAAAAGCAGCTGAAAAAGAGCTACGTTATTTGGCTAACTATGATCACCTAACCGATTTGCCAAATCGCAGCTTATTATTAGAGCGCATTAAACATGCTATAGAATCGTCAAAACGTAAAAACACTTCAATTGCTTTATTCTTTATTGATTTAGATAGATTCAAGCAGGTAAATGATTCTTTGGGTCATGATTGCGGAGACCTATTATTGATTGAAGTAACCCGTCGTTTATCTGAGTTACTGCGAGTTGACGATACTGTCGCCCGTATTGGCGGTGACGAAGTTGTTGTACTGTTAGAGTCATTTCGTGGTGCTAATCAATTAGGTCAAATTGCTCAAAAAATTATTGCCTCCGTAGAGCAACCTGTGATGTTGCAAGGAAATAAAGTCAGTATTGGTGCAAGCATAGGTATCGCTTTATATCCCGATGATGCCAGTGATTGTAATGCCTTGTTGAGGCATGCAGACGTTGCCATGTATCATGCAAAACAATTAGGCAGAAACACCTTTCAGTTCTTTACGCCACGTATGAACTTTGAAGCTAATGAGCGATTAACAAAAGAGTCTAATGTGAAATTAGCTTATAGCAATAATGAGTTTTTTAATTATTATCAGCCCATTATTGATGCTCATACAGGTAAAGCGACTGGGTTTGAGCTGTTAATGCGTTGGCAAAGTAGTCAAGGTCTGGTTGCTCCAGCTGGCTTTATTGGCATAGCAGAAGAGTTGGGCCTGATCATCCCTATGACTGAGGCCGCACTAGAGCGAGGCTTGGTGGATCTTAAAAAATGGCATAAACAGCGTCCTGCTTTGTATTTGTCGGTTAACTTATCACCACAACATTTTGCTAAAACAAGTTTAGTTTCCTATATTGCTAATTTGTTAGAAGAACATAATTTACCTGCACGCTTGCTTAAAATAGAAGTCACAGAAAGTGCCTTGCTGTCAGAGCCTGAGCAAGCAATAAAAACGATGCAAGCATTGTCAGAATTGGGTGTTATTTTAGCACTTGATGATTTTGGCACTGGCTTTTCTTCACTCTCTTATTTGAAACGATTACCACTTGATATTATCAAAATAGATCGTAGTTTTGTTTCAGGCATAGGTATAGAAAAAACTGATGAAGCGATTGTTGATGCCACAATCGTTTTGGCAAAACGATTGAACATGCATTGTATTGCTGAAGGTGTTGAAACAACTGAGCAACTTGAATATTTAACAAATCGAGATTGCCATTATATTCAAGGTTACTTGTATAGTAAGCCCGTGGATGAAAAAACCATTTGCGACTACTTAAGTGTTAATACAG
The DNA here is from genome assembly GCA_026196955.1 of Colwellia sp. Taxonomy (GTDB): domain Bacteria; phylum Pseudomonadota; class Gammaproteobacteria; order Enterobacterales; family Alteromonadaceae; genus Colwellia. The sequence continues at coordinate 55,146 of JAPHTO010000037.1, forward strand.
TCGAGTTAAAAGCAACTTAGTTTTTGGTAACATTAGGCAATAGGTTGAATTATTTGCTTTTGTGCCCATATCTAGCAACACAAACATACTTTTTGGAACATATTATGACCCAACATTTTGATTATTTAGCCATAGGCGCTGGTAGCGGTGGTATTGCTTCAGCCAATAGAGCAGCGCGACTTGGTAAAAAAGCGGCTGTTATTGAAGCAAAAGAGCTAGGTGGCACCTGTGTGAATGTTGGTTGTGTGCCTAAAAAGGCTATGTGGTATGCGGGACAAATTAGTGATGCGCTCAAATATGCGCATGATTATGGTTTTAATTTAGGTAACTTTACTTTAGCGCATAATGGCTTTGACTGGGATCGGTTAATAAAAAACAGAGAAGCTTATATAGAACGCATTCATGCTGCCTATCAGCGGGGTTTTGATGCCAATGATGTCACGGTTATTCGAGGCTTTGCTAAATTTGTCGATAAAAACACAGTCGAAGTCGATGGCACTATATACACTGCCGACCACATTACTATTGCCACCGGTGGTCGCCCATCTATTCCTGTGATTGAGGGCGCTGAGTTTGGTATGGACTCAGACGGATTCTTTGCTTTAACGGAGCAACCCAAATCGGTAGCTGTAATCGGCGCAGGTTATATTGCTGTGGAATTAGCCGGAGTTTTCCATGGTTTAGGTACACAAACCCATTTATTAGTTCGAAATGAAAAGCCATTACGTACCTTTGATGACATGTTAAGTAATACACTTGTGGAGCAAATGGCGAAGCATGGCCCAACGCTTCACAATCATAGTACGCCAGAGCGTATTGAAAAATTAGCGGATGGTAACTTGGTGGTTCACCTGACTAATGGTCAAACTGTCGGCCCGGTTGAAAAACTTGTTTGGGCTATTGGGCGAGAGCCTGCCACTGATAATATTAATCTAGATCTCGCAGGTGTGAAGCTAGACGAGCGTGGTTTTATTGTTACTGACATATACCAAAATACCAGTGTTGATGGTATTTACGCCGTTGGTGATAATACAGGTCGTGCACAACTGACACCGGTTGCTGTTGCTGCTGGTCGTCGCTTATGTGAGCGCTTATTTAATAACAAACCGGAAGAACATTTGGATTACTCTGGCATTGCCACAGTGGTCTTCAGTCATCCTGTTATTGGTACTGTTGGTTTAACGGAAGCCGAAGCGGTCGCTGAGTATGGTGAAGATAATATTTGTGTTTACAATTCTCAGTTTACTGCCCTATACCAAGCCATCACCGAAGATTATCGCGATCCTACCCGTATGAAACTGATTTGTGCAGGCAAAGATGAAAAAGTGGTTGGTTTACACAGTATTGGTTTTGGTAGTGATGAATTACTGCAAGGTTTTGCGGTTGCGATGAAAATGGGGGCAACTAAAGCGGATTTTGATAATACCATTGCGATTCACCCAACGTCTGCAGAAGAGTTCGTTACTATGGCTTGATAGTGAGTAATGGACTGTAAAATTTAAAGTAAACAGTCCATTTTATCTCATTGTTTAGGCTGTTTCACCGCATTACTATTGCGTTATATATCTTTTTTTATAAAAAAGAGTATAAGTCTACGCTAAATTAATTTCATTGTAATAAAAAACAAATATGGAAAAGTTATTCTATTATTATAATGATATTAACCTAACGCAAAAGGTAGCTCCATGTTGAAACATATTATTTTGGTATTGCTCTTCGTTTATAGTAGTAATGTATATTCCCAAGAATTAAGCCTTTTTCAGTGTGCAGAAGTAAAAAAAATGGCTAACCTTGAATCAATAGCTACAAACTTTAGTATTTTGAGTCAAGGGGTTTCACGTAAAGATATTGCGCTTAATAGAGCAAGGGGTTTAGTTCGATCTCAAGTAGCCTTTAAAGCTGCAGAATTAGATTTACGCACTCAAGCTTATGCATCATCTTTGTATAACGAAAAGTGTCAGAAAAAAGTAGCCACTGAATTGGCCGTTGTAAAAAATGGAGAAGAAAAAGGTTAGTTGATATATTGTGCGTCATTTTCGTGTTAAATATTTACTGCTCTGATAGAATACTACTGCTTTTTTATCCTTAGGTTCGTTATTTTGAAGGTCTTCGTTTCTTATATGGTTGTTGTGCTGATTGCTTTGCAGTCGGTATTTTCGATCCTTGATACGACAACAACGCACCAATATACTCATGAGTTAGTGCATCAAGACAGTGACCATCACACTGCCAGTGAACTCGCCACTTTGGTAACCCACCTTGATAGTGAAGAAAGCAATCATTCAAATCAAAGTAAAGGCGAAAAACACCCAGATTGTCATCAAAGTCATTGTCATCATGGGCCAATGCTTTTCGTTGAGCTTGAAGCTATTCGAACCTTCGTCAAACAAAATGTTAGTCAGTCAATCTCAATGAGTAATTTTTTTATCTCATATTTTCTAACTCCTGATCTGCGCCCTCCTATCGTTTAATTTGTTTTAAATTTTCAAACTACTTACCAACTTCATCCTGATGCTGTGTTCATCGAGGATCTTAATATCGTGCCACTAAAAAATAGCTGGCAGAGTGTTAAGCTTTTGCTGCTTGGTGAGTAGTTATTTTTATTATTTTTACAAATTTTATGAGTTAACTATGAATTCTTCGATTAAAACTAACGTGCTGATTTTAGCAATATTATTTCAATTACTTGTTAGCGGCTTTGCTAATGCCGTGAATACCGGACAATCACTCTCTTCTGACTATATAGAAGAAACGGAACAGACCTTATCGTTTAGTCAAACGCAAATGCGACTAGCCAATATTAGTATTGCAGAAATTTCTCTTCAACAAGCTTCCCAACGTCTTTATGCGCCGGGAGAAGTTAAAGCCAATGGTTATACGAGCTATTTGGTTTCATCTCGAGTGGAGTCAGTGATCTTACGCCGCCATGCCATTTTAGGTGAACATGTAGAACAAGGTCAGGCTCTTGTTTCTTTATTTAGTGAAGCGGTTGCCGAAGCGCAAGCTAATTACCGTATTGCTTATGCTGACTGGCAAAGAGCAAAAAAAGTGGATAAAACCGTGATCAGTGACAAGGAGTTACTCAATACAAAAACAGATTACATCGCCGCTTTTTCCCGGTTAAAAGCGTATGGCTTAAGCCAACAGGCTATTGATGCTGTAGCGAGTGATAAAGATTCAACCTTGGGTGAATATACCTTAGTGGCAGAACGTGGTGGCGCTGTACTTTCTGATGATTTTCAGCAAGGACAAAGGGTGGCTGCTGGCGATACTATTATGGTGTTAAGTGATGAAACTGAACTGTGGGTAGAGGCGCGGTTAGCGGCAAATAATCAAGTGATTTTAACTGCGGGTGATATGGCGCAAATGGTGTTTACCTCAGGAGGAAAAGAAAGGCATTTTAATGCACAGGTGATCCAGCAAGGCCACACCATAGATGTTAAAACTCGTACCCGTGTGGTTCGTTTGAAAGTTAACAATCCAGATCATAGCTTGCATTCGGGGTTATTTGTGGATGTTTACTTTGCTTTAACGCAAGAAGAGCCCGTTATGCTTGTGCCTGAAACAGCATTATTGATCGGTGAAGACGGTGATTGGTTGGTGTATTTACAACAAGCAGAAGCAGCTCATGATCATGAGAAAGACGCAGAAGATCATGAAAACATAACGTTTGTACCACAAGAAGTAGAATTAGGCGGGGTTTATCGTATCTACTCGAGTAATGAACAAACTTGGCAAAACTGGCGAGAAGTTAAAGGCCTTGCTGTTAACAGCCATGTAGCGGTTACAGGCGCTTTTTTTATTGCTTCTCAGGCGGCCAAATCTGGCTTTGATGCCCATAATCACTAATTGCTGGAGTTTATTATGTTGAAATCAGTTGTTAGCTGGTCAGTTAATAATGTCCTGTTAGTGATCATTATATTAATAGGCATTAGTATCAGTAGTGCGTTTGTTATTCCAAGATTAAACCTTGATGCTTTTCCTGATGTCACTAATGTTCAGGTGGCTATCAATACCGAAGCCCCGGGGCTTGCGGCACAAGAAGTGGAGCAATTAATTACCTTCCCCATCGAGGCGGTAATGTATGCCCTGCCTGATGTAAAGCAAGTACGCTCTATTTCTAAAACAGGCTTATCTGGAATTACCGTGGTGTTTAAGGAAGGTACAGATATTTACTTTGCTCGCCAGTTAGTTTTTGAGCGTTTGCAAGCTGCGAAGGAATTGATCCCTGCTGGCATTGCAGTGCCTGAAATTGGGCCTAACACTTCTGGCTTAGGACAGGTTTATCAGTACTTACTTACTGCAAAACCTAACTCGGGCTTTGATACTATGTCACTGCGCAGTCTCAATGATTACCTTGTTAAGCTGTTGTTGATGCCAGTAGATGGCGTGACAGAAGTACTTTCTTTTGGTGGTGATGTTAAGCAGTATCAGGTCAATATTAATCCTTCTCGCTTACTGGCTTATGAATTAAGTCAGCAAGCAGTGATGTCAGCTATTGAGGCTAATAATCAAAATGTTGGTGCTTGGTACCTTAATCGAGGTCAAGAGCAATTAGTGATCCGTGGTATGGGCTGGTTAGATTCAGGCGAGTCGGCACTAACACAAATAGCGCAAATACCGTTAAAAACTATTGCTGGTGTTGTTGTAACTGTTGGAGACGTGGCTGATGTTAGCTTAGGCAGTGAAATACGCCAAGGTGCAGTCACTATGTCGCGTCGTGACGATAATGGTCAAGTACAAGCGCTGGGAGAAGTTCTTTCAGGCATAGTGTTAAAACGTATGGGGGCAAACACTAAAAGCACTATTGACGGTATTAAAGACAAAATAGCGATAATCAACCAGGCTCTACCCGAAGGTGTTGAGTTTGAAGTGCTTTATGATCAATCAGACTTAATTGCCAATGCTATCGAAACCGTGGTGAACGCCTTACTGTTGGCTTTTGTGTTTATCATTATTGTCTTAGCACTTTTTTTGATGAATCTACCTGCAACAATACTCGTGCTGATCTCTATTCCTATTGCGATTGGCATGGCATTAATGGTGATGGCATTGCTGGGAGTATCGGCTAACCTCATGTCTTTAGGCGGTTTAGCCGTGGCAATTGGTATGTTGGTTGATGGCGCAGTCGTTATGGTTGAAAATATCTTTAAACATTTAACTAAAGCAGGAGCAGGTGATAAAGCGCTTACTGAGAGGGAAGTAAAGAGTCTGGTAAAGCAGGCGGCGCAGTCAGTGGCTCGGCCAATATTTTTCGCTAGCACCATCATTCTCGTGGTATTTTTGCCGTTATTTAGTTTTGAAGGTGTGGAGGCTAAATTATTTCAGCCGATGGCTATTAGTATTATGTTGGCAATGGTAGCGGCATTATTTGTTGCACTAGTTATTGTGCCTGCATTGGCAAGTGTATTATTTAAAACAGGTATTAGGGTTGGCAATAACTCACTGCTTAATGGCTTGGAGAGGTTTTATAACAAGGTATTATCTCAAGCATTAACATGGAAAAAAACGGTTGTAGTTAGCGCTTTTACCTTGTTAATTGTTAGTTTAGCTTTAGTGCCTCAATTGGGTACTGAGTTTGTCCCTGAGCTAGAAGAAGGCACTATTAATTTAAGAGTGACGCTTGCTCCTTCAGCTAGCTTAGCAACAGCCCTTGATGTCGCGCCTAAATTAGAGAAAATATTACTTAATTTTCCTGAAGTGACCTATGCCTTAAGCCGGTTAGGACGTCCAGAAATTGGTGGCGATCCTGAGCCTGTTAACAATATTGAAATATATTTAGGCTTAAAGCCAATGAGTGAATGGCAAAGTGCCAACAATCGATATCAGTTGCAAGCGCAAATGTTAAATCAGCTTGAGCAATTCCCGGGCTTGTTGTTTAATTTCTCACAACCCATCGCTACCCGTGTTGATGAATTGCTGTCAGGTGTGAAAGCTCAACTGGCTATTAAGCTATTCGGTAAAGATCTTGATGTACTTGCTAAAAAAGGGCAACAAATAGCGCAAGTTATTGGTGATGTTGAAGGTGCAAAAGATGTTGCTATGGAGCAAATAACGGGGGAAGCGCAGTTGGTGATCACTCCGAAGCGTCGGCAATTATCACGTTATGGCGTATCGGTTGCTGAAGTTATGTCATTGGTCAGGGATGGTTTAGGAGGGAGTGCTGCAGGGCAAATTATTGATGGTAATGAGCGTTATGATATTTATGTACGCTTAGCGCCGAAATTTCGTCAAGATATATCTGCTATCAAAGAGCTACGCTTACGTTCTAAATCAGGAGCATGGCTACGTTTGGCCGATATTGCAGAAATCAATATTGCATCAGGCCCCCCGCAAGTAAGACGTGATGATGTGCAAAGACGTGTGGTGATTCAAGCCAATGTACAAGGGCGAGATATGGGCAGTGTTGTTGCTGATATTCAGTTAAAAATTGCTGAGAAAGTCACACTGCCTAGTGGTTATAGTGTACAAATTGGTGGTCAGTTTGAGTCACAACAGCGAGCACAACAACGTCTTGCTATCGTGGTGCCAATCTCTTTGTTATTAATTGCTTTGTTACTTTATTTAGCTTTTAGCTCTTTAGGTCAGGCATTGCTTATTTTAGTCAATGTGCCTTTAGCGATTATCGGTGGCATTGTTGCTTTGTATTGTTCAGGTCAATACCTTTCTGTGCCGGGATCTGTTGGCTTTATTACCTTATTTGGTGTTGCTGTACTCAATGGGGTTGTGATGGTGGAAAGTATTAATGCTCAGGTTAAGCAGCATATTATTGCAGGTTTTACCGTAAAAGATGCCATTTTTGCAGGAGCTAGTGCTCGATTAAGGCCAGTATTGATGACCGCACTAACCTCATTACTGGGGTTAATACCTATGCTACTAGCTACAGGCGTTGGTGCTGAAATTCAAAAACCATTAGCAACAGTGATAGTCGGTGGTTTAGTCAGTGCTACTTTATTAACTTTATTTGTGTTGCCGGTACTCTACCAAAGTTTCTCTAGAGCTAAGTTAGCAAAATATAGCTAGCAAAGTATGTACCCCTTATTAATATCCTGATATGGTTTCTTTATCAATATTAAGGTATTAGTTAAGAGGAATGACATGGAACTGGCAATATATGAGTGTTTATCTGAGCAAGAGATCATAAGTAAAATTAATGATAGAGAGTGTTTTAGTGCCACTATTCTAGGTGGCGCTTTTACCTTGAAAATTGAAAAATACTTACCTGCTATGTCGGCAGCTATTCATAATGGTGGTCAGTTAAGACCTGAACTAGTAGAAAATTGCTTGCTTGATCAATCGCAACGTTATTACGAAGAAGATCCACACACAGGAAGCTTTATCAGCGAACAAGCGATCACCTTAATTGCTCATGACTCTCGTTATGAATATGATTTAAATCGCAACACTGATGAGTGTGTTTATGAAACTGCCTGGGGGGTTGATGTTTGGAAAGCCCCTCTGACACCTGAAGCAATCATGAAAAGCAAAGCTAAGCATGCACAGTTTTATCGTATTGTCGGTGCTATTGTTGAGGCTTTACAGGCTGATTTTGGCCAATGCATTGTTTATGATAATCATTCATACAACTATAAAAGGCATGAGCGTCAAGATTTACCGGTATTAAATCTTGGTACAACTTCTGTTAAAAGTGAGAAATGGCGCCCGGTAATTGATAGTTGGTTAACTTGTTTACAAGCGATGAAAGTTGATGGCATAGAAGTGACAGCTGCTGAGAATGATATCTTCTTTGGTAAGGGCTATTTGGCTGCATTTTGTCATGGTAATTATGATAATGTTTTAGTGCTGGCTACCGAAGCCAAAAAAGTTTTTATGGATGAGCTTACCGGTTGTGCTGATGATAAAGTATTGCCTTCGCTGCAACAGGCCTACAATGCAAGTATTAGGCAACATACTCAGTCTTATATCAATGAATATCATGGCAAGTAACGCACAGTGAAATTACCTTCTTTTCGTACTCTTTTCCCCGCCGTTACCCTATGTTTATCCACTACATTGTTACTGACTGCTTGTGAGCAGCAAAAGACAGCGACTCGCTTACCAGCAAAAGCAGCTGTTTTAGATATTGATAGGGTGGTTAACTATTATGATATTAACCACCCTGTTATTGGGCGTAAGGGCATGGTGGTCAGTCAAAGTGAAATAGCCAGTAATATCGGCGCTGAAATACTACAACGTGGTGGTAATGCTGTTGATGCCGCTGTCGCGGTTGGCTTTGCGTTAGCGGTTGTTTTACCTAGAGCCGGTAATTTAACAGGTGGCGGTTTTATGCTCGTGCATTTACAAGAGCTCAATAAAACCATTGCGATTGATTATCGAGAAATGGCACCACTTGCCGCGGTTGAACATATGTTTATTGACAGCAAAGGTGACGTGGACAATGACAAGGCATTAGAAACTCTTGCCGCTGCAGGGGTGCCAGGCACTGTTGCTGGCTTTGAATACGCGCTGGAAAATTACGGCACAATGACGTTAAAGCAGTTGATAAAACCTGCCCTTGAAATAGCACAGCAAGGCTTCGTTGTTAACGATGATATGGTGCGTATTGTTAAAAAAACACAAACGCTTTTACAGCAAAACAATGAAACTTGTCGGGTGTTTTTTAAGCAAGGTTGTCAACCATATCAAACAGGAGAGTTATTTAAACAGCCAGATTTAGCCACGACTTTACAGTATTTGAGCGAAGAGGGTGCTGACGGTTTTTATCAAGGGGATATTGCTAAAAAAATTGTCTTAGCAATGGAGCAGGGGCAAGGGTTGATCACCATAGAAGACTTACGCCGCTATCAAGTAAAAGAACTCGCTCCGATAAAGGGGCACTTTAATGGTTATGAAATACTGACGATGCCGCCGCCTAGCTCGGGTGGTGTTCATCTAGTGCAAATGTTAAATATGCTAGAGCAATTACCGATTGAAAATATAGCCCAAGGCAGTGCGAGTATGATGCATTTGCAAACAGAAATTTTTAAACGTGCTTATGTCGATCGCAGTAAACATCTGGGTGATCCTGATTTTGTTGATGTGCCTGCTAAAGGCATTGTCAGTAAAACTTATGCTAAAAAATTAAGCCAACACATTAGTCATGAAAAAATAACACCCTCAAGCCAAATTAAGCCTGGTGAGCCTAGCGGGTATGAAAGTCCAGACACTACACACTTTTCTGTTATAGACAAACAGGGGAATATTGTTAGTAATACTTATACGCTAAATCATTATTACGGTAGTGGTATCACTATACCGGGAACAGGGCTGTTGATGAATAACACCATGGATGATTTTTCAGCTAAAGTAGGTAGTCCTAATAGTTACGGTCTAGTGGGTGGCAAGGCAAATGCTATTGTCGCGCAAAAAAGGCCATTAAGCTCGATGACACCCACCATAGTATTGAAGTCAGGTCAGCCTTTTTTGGCAACGGGCACTCCCGGTGGTAGTAAAATTATTACTTCAGTGTTTCAGCAATTAGTCAATATATTGTGGTTTGATATGAATGTCAGTGAGGCCACTAACGCTCCTCGTATTCATCATCAATGGCAGCCTGATATTCTCTATGTTGAACAAAATGTTGCAGCAGACTCGATAGCGCTGCTACAACAAATGGGTTATCAAATTGAATTGTCTACGTCTTTAGGCAGTTTGCAAACTATTATGCTTAAAGATGGTATTTATTACGGCGCTGCTGATCCGCGCCGCCCCAATGCTAAAGCTGTAGCAGTAAATTAAACATTGCGCAGCCTAAGATTTTCTTAGGCTGCGATTTACAACCAACCTAATACATCTCTCATAACCGACCAACGTGGTTTTTTCGCTTGCGGGTTTTCACCTAATATCCAGTAGTTATAGACTTTTTGTTGAAAGCCATTGTCCTTTTTAAGCTTTAACCAAGTATTGATAAACTGCACATAGTCTGTTTGCCCTTTTGGTAATACTAAGCCTACAGGGGCTTTTAGTTTTAAGCCTTTAGGGATTACAGCTGAAAATTCAGGGTATAGCATTGACCATGCTGAGCCGACTTCTGTTGAAAATAGCACAGCGTCAACTTCTGGCTGCTTTCCTTTTAAGAATAGCCTAATATCGTCAATTTCAGTGATTTTAGCATTAGGAAAGTGCTCTTTTAACCATTGCTGATAATAAGCACTTCTGCCAACTCCCATATTCAATGTTTTCATTGCTTGAATATCATATAATTCGGCAAAGGCATCTCGCTTTGAGTCATTTAGCAATAAGCCAGCTGTATGATAAGTATATGGATCTGAGAAAGAAACAGACAAGGCTTTTCGTGGGGTGATAGCTCGGCCACCAACGGCAATATCAATACTGCCATCCGCTAACAGGTTAGCTTCATTTTTATAATTTTTTAAATAGATAAAAGCAATGTTTAAATTAAGATCTTTTGCAAGCTCGTTAAGTAGCTCTATATCATAGCCCACTAGCTTATTATTGTTGTTTCGAAAGGCGAAAGGTAGGCTGGCTTTGTAGTATCCAACTCGGATAGTTTTTCTTGCCATGATGATGTCTAATCTAGGCTGCTTTTGCTCAGAAGCCGTTAAAGGTGTCAATTCATCATATTTCACCACGTTGACAGGCTTATTCATCGCTTGCATTGATTCAAATGTTTGCACCCCCTCATACTTATAAGGGATCAAGGCTTTTAGGGTGAAACCTGCGCCCACCATCACGGCAAAAGTAATCGCTAAATGAACACCAATGGCCTGCATGAGCTTGTGCCATTTCATTTTTTTAAGTACGGCTGAAGCAACCAATAAAGTTGCTACAAAGCCATGTAATGCGGCTAAGCCGGTGGCAAACCTTGCTGTCACTACACTACCTAATAGGTAAAGTTGAAACTGATCGGCAGGTAAATCAAAATAATTAAGCAAAAAAGGAATAGCAACCGCCATGCTACCAAAAGCGGTAAGTGCCCCCATGACGACAAAGGAAATATACTGCTCTAGACCCAATGGCGAGCCAACATACCAGGCAGAAAAAAGAATAAATCCAAGGCCAAGCAAGGTACCCGTGCTAGGAAAACTATAGGCTGTAGGCACCATTACGTCGACGGTGGAATCAGTTTCCTCACATTCCATACCGTGCTTAGCTAATAACTCTTTACTGCGTTCAATGATCATAGGCAGCACAACTAACACAGTGCCTGTTGCTAAGGCAGTAATAGCAGCCTCACCTGCAGTGGATAATATTTGTCGATAAGAGAAAGGGGTTGCCCAGTGTATTAACAAAGGCAAAAAGACAAAAGCTAACAAAGCTGCTGCGATAATATAAACCCATAAAAACACCTGCAAACGGCCTAGCTCTTCAACTTCTAAGGTACCTGCCGCAGAGGCTGAAATAGCAAAAATCCCCAAAGGTGCTAACTTAGCAACATAAGAAGCCACCTTCATCAAGCTGTCACCCACATTGGTGGTTAAATTTAAAAGTGTTTCTTTGTTTTTTACTTGAATTAATGCCACACCCATTAATAGGGAAAATAGCACGACGGCAGGCACTATGGTTTCAGATAATGATGCGAAGATATTGCTTGGTATATAAAGTTTAATAAAGTTAAACGCAGCAGGCTCTGCAGTCATACTGGTACTAAAAAAGCCGCTGGTTTGCCAGTTAGGATAAGCTAAAGGTAGTAGTAACAGGGTTAGCATAACAGCCAACCACATTATCAAAATAACTTTGACAGCGCGCATGCCTATTCGGCCAGCCATATCACTATCAAGGCGACCTAAGCCGCCGATAATAGATACTAGCACGTAGGGCAAAACAGTCATTTGCAATAAGCGTATATAAATATTTCCTATAACTTCTAAGTCGCCCGCTGGCTCGCCAACAAAGATACCAGTGCTTATGCCTAACAGCAGAGCAATAATAACACGCTGAAAAGGGCTTAATTTTTTATATATTTTTATTATTGGCATCTAACACTCCGTTAATTAGATCGCTTACCGTTAGCCTATTGTTCAGGTGAGTTTTTTTTGCTTTTGAACTTTAGCGTAACTGTTTTTTGAAAGTGTAAAATGTTTAGTGTTATTTGACTAGTGGAAAGTGAAAAGAGGGTGTTTTTTATTGCTAAAATTTAAATGTGTTTTTCGTAACGACAACTGGTTGAACAGTTGCTAGCTCACGTCAATTCTCGCTTATGTTTTTTTGTTATTTTAAGCTGTAATAAATCTTTAAAAAAAGTTTAATAATGTACTAGCAATGGCGCGAAAATCTGATAGTCTTTTAGCACATTATTTTTTTGGTTGTTCTTTTGTGCAATTAAAAAAGTAACGGAGATAAATTTATTTATCCACAATAATAAAAATAAAAGATGTGCGGTATTAAAGGGATTTTGTTCTTACCTTTTTTAATAAAATCATAACTTTAAATAAAACCACCCGAAAGGAAATATTTCTCATTCAGGTGTTTTTGCGTGCTTATCAACAAAGTTATCCACAAAGATTGATGTGACAATAATCACACGGCAGTAGTGCAAAGGCCCGCTTTATGGCATGCTATGCCCATTATTAATTTTAGTGTTTTTCTTATGGCATCTTTGGCAACAAACTCTCAACTTTCCCCACTTATTTTAGTTGACGGATCTTCATATTTATTCCGTGCTTATCACGTTCCTTATTTACAAGCATTATCGACTGCAGATGGTCGACCTACTGGAGCTATTACTGGGGTATTAAATATGATCCGCAGTCTAAAAAAGGATTACCCAAACGGCAATGTGGTGGTGATTTTTGATGCTAAAGGTAAAACTTTTCGCAATGACATGTATCCAGAGTATAAAGCTAATCGCCCACCTATGCCGGATGATTTGCGTAGCCAAATAGCACCCTTGCATGAAATGATCTCAGCTATGGGCTTACCCTTATTAGTCATTCCTGGTGTTGAAGCGGATGATGTAATTGGTACTCTAGCAAAGCAGGCTAGCGAGCAGGGCATAGAAACGGTTATTTCGACGGGCGATAAAGATATGGCGCAGCTAGTTACACCGCATGTGCGCTTAATTAATACCATGACAGATGTTGAAATGGACGAAGCGGGTGTCATCGAAAAATTTGGTGTTCGTCCCGATCAAATTATTGATTACCTTGCCTTGATGGGCGATAAAGTGGATAACATCCCTGGTGTCGTTAAGTGTGGTCCGAAAACGGCAGTTAAATGGCTAACTGAGCACGGTACGTTAGATGAAGTGATTGCCAATGCTGATAAAGTGAAAGGCAAAATAGGTGAAAACTTACGCGATGCACTTGAGCAATTGCCACTGTCTTACCAACTTGCCACGATTAAATGTGACGTAGAACTCGAAAAAAGTGCAGAGCAATTACACCCTGTTGATGCTGATATTGACGCTTTAACAAAACTATATTCAGAGTATGAATTAAAACGTTTACTCGCTGAAATCACTCAAGGTGGCGACACAAATGCAGTAGAAAGTAAGCAAGTATCAAGCGTCTCTTCGCCAACAAGCAATGATACAGAAGTTACAGCGCCACAAGTTGCTAGCTGTGAATATGACATTATTCTTGATAAAAACAGTTTTGATGCCTGGTTAACAAAATTAACCGCCAGTACAGCTTTTGCTTTTGATACAGAAACCACGAGTGTTGATTATATGCAAGCAGAGCTAGTCGGGGTATCTTTTGCAGTAGAGGCAGGTAAAGCGGCTTATGTGCCACTAAGTCATGATTATGTTGGCGCACCAGAGCAACTCGATAAAGATTGGGTGCTTTCGCAATTAAAGCCTTTATTAGAAAGTGAAGCAATAAAAAAAATTGGTCAAAACTTAAAATATGATGCCAATGTACTAAGCCGTAACGGTATTACGTTACAAGGTGTTGATTTTGATACCATGATTGAATCGTATTGTTTTAATAGCGTTGCTACTCGTCACAATATGGACGCTTTGGCACTTAAATACCTTGATTATAAAACTGTTCATTTTGAGGATATTGCAGGAAAAGGCGCGAAACAATTGACCTTCAATCAAATTGATATTGAAAAAGCCGGGCATTACGCCGCTGAAGACGCAGATATTACTTTACGCCTACATCAAGCTATTTTTCCTGCACTTGAGCAGTTGCCAGAGCAGCTGAGCGTTTATAATGATATTGAAATACCTTTAATGCCTGTTTTGGCAAAAATGGAGCAAACAGGCGTACTTATTGACTGTGATTTACTTGATCAACAAAGTCATACTATTGGTCAGCGACTAGATGAATTAGAGATAGAAGCGCATAACTTAGCAGGAAAAAGCTTTAATCTTGGCTCGCCTAAACAGTTGCAGCAAATTTTGTTTGAAGAGTTAAATATTCCGGTCATCAAAAAAACACCGAAAGGGGCACCATCAACAGCAGAAGAGGTATTGCAAGAGCTGGCGTTGGATTATCCTTTACCAAAAATAATTTTAGAAAATAGAGGCTTGAGTAAGTTAAAGTCGACCTATACGGATAAGCTACCGCTTATGGTGAGTGATAAAACAGGTCGGGTACATACCTCTTATCATCAAGCAGTTACCGCAACAGGGCGTTTATCTTCAACAGATCCTAACTTGCAAAACATTCCAATTCGCTCAGAGCAAGGTCGTAAAATACGTCAAGCGTTTATTGCCCCTGAAAATTACAAAATTGTTGCCATCGATTACTCACAAATAGAGCTACGCATTATGGCGCATTTGTCTAATGATAAAGGCCTTGTAAAAGCGTTTAGTGAAGGTAAAGATATTCATCGAGCAACCGCGGCTGAAATTTTTGCTGTTGAATTAGATGAAGTTACCAGTGAGCAACGTCGCAGTGCCAAGGCGATTAATTTTGGCTTAATTTATGGCATGTCTGCTTTTGGATTAGCGAAGCAGTTAAATATTGGTCGTGCTCAAGCACAGGAATATCAAGACAAATACTTCCAACGTTATCCTGGAGTATTAACCTATATGGAAGATACCCGTCAGCAAGCAAGTGAGCAAGGGTATGTCGAAACCCTATTTGGTCGTCGTTTATATTTACCGGATATCAATGCTAAAAACGGCATGCGTAAAAAAGCGGCTGAACGTGCAGCTATCAATGCTCCAATGCAGGGTACAGCCGCAGACATCATTAAAAAAGCCATGCTGGCCGTGGCAACATGGCTTAATGAGCAAAATGATGACCGTATAAAAATGACCATGCAAGTACACGATGAGCTTATCTTTGAAATCCATCAAGATATTGTCGAGGAAACAAAAACTAAATTAGTTGAGCTGATGAACAATGCAGTAGCGCTCAGTGTGCCACTTATTGCAGAAGCAGGTATCGGTGATAATTGGGATGAAGCGCATTAGCAAATATGGCTAAATCACATGCTGTTGAAATTTATTCAGCCGCCATAGGTTCTTATTAAGTACACAAACAGTACCCCTTTACTTTGTGTGTTTCGTGTTTTTTGCTGCCACACTGTCGTCAGTGTGGCAGCTTTTTTATGTCTAGAGAAGCTATGCGTTTGAATAGCGCTCTTTGTTACCAAGCCAGCGTTGTATAAGCGCTTGAGCACATTCAGGGTTTTGACGAGATAATAAATAAGCTTTTTGTTGTATGTCAGGGATCAAATAACCATCTCGGCTAAGATCTGCTATTTTCAAATCAGCTAAGCCGGTTTGCCTTGTGCCTAATAATTCCCCGGGGCCGCGAATTTCAAGGTCTTTTTCTGCGATAACAAAGCCATCATTACTTTCTCTTAATACGGCTAAACGTTTAGTTGCTGTTTTTGAGAGTGGTGCTTTGTACAGTAAGACACAATGTGAAGCAATTGAGCCTCGGCCAACACGGCCACGCAATTGATGTAACTGTGCTAATCCCAAACGTTCAGGGTTTTCTATCACCATTAAGCTTGAGTTAGGGACATCAACACCAACTTCAATCACTGTTGTGGCGATCAGCAAATGAATATCACCCGTTTTAAAGCTATCCATGATTTCTTGTTTCTCTACGGCCTTCATTCGTCCGTGGACTAAGCCGACTTTAAGCTCTGGCAGCTGTGCTTGTAGGTATTGCGCGGTATCTTCAGCTGCTTGGCATTGCAATATTTCTGACTCTTCAATAAGGGTACATACCCAATAAGCTTGGCGATTATCATTCGTGCAGCCTTCTCTAATACGCTCAATAACATTATCTCGACGACTATCAGGTAAAGCGACAGTGTTTATTGGTGTACGGCCGGGGGGAAGTTCATCAATCACTGAGGTATCTAAATCAGCATAAGCCGTCATGGCTAAGGTACGCGGAATGGGCGTTGCTGTCATAATTAACTGGTGGGGATAATTGTTATCAAAAACCCCTTTCTCACGTAACGATAAGCGTTGATGAACACCAAACTTATGTTGCTCATCAATAATAATTAGCACTAATTTATCGAAAACCACATCAGCTTGAAACAATGCATGTGTGCCGATAACCATTTGCATTTCACCACTGGCGATATGCTCTAGAGCTAACCGTCTCGCCTTTGCCTTGGTTTTTCCTGCTAACCAGCCGACTGTGATATTGAGAGGACTAAACCAATGAGTAAAATTAATAGCATGCTGTTCAGCTAAAATTTCCGTGGGTGCCATTAATGCGACTTGATAACCTTGGCTAATTGCACTCAAGGCCGCTAAAGCAGCAACTAAGGTTTTACCTGAGCCAACATCGCCTTGGACTAAACGCATCATAGGTTGAGATTTTGCTAAATCAGTTTTAATTTCACTGACCACTCTTGTTTGCGCCTTAGTGGGCGAAAAAGGCAAGGTTTTTAAAAAGTCATTCTCGACTGCTTGTTTAGCATTCAATGACACGGCTTGATGAATATCGCTTTGTTGCCTGACTTTTAGCATACTCAAGTTGTGGGCTAGTAACTCTTCTTTGATTAAACGCAGTTGTGCCGGGTGTTTACCATTCTCAAGCTGACTCGTTGATATTTCCGGAGGTGGCCTGTGGATTATTGTCAGTGCTTGTGCCAGCGAATACTGCTCATCAAATAAACTATCAGGTAGCAATTCTTCAACTTGCCCGCGTTGTAAGCGTACAAGCGCTTGCTCAGTTAAGTTACGCAGCGAAATTTGCTTTAAACCGTCGGTGGTTGGGTAAACGGGCGTTAACGTTTCTTCTACTGGGGTGAGTGCTCTGTCATCGTCAAGTGCTTTGTATTCAGGGTGAACAATTTGAAAGCCGCGTGGCCCTCGTTTTATTTCACCATAACATCGTATAGTACGGCCGACATTCAAGCTATTTTTTTGACTGGCAGAAAAGCTGAAAAAGCATAATTGCACATTACCTGTGCCATCATTTAAGTTAACCACCAACATTCGGCGTTTGCCGTGTGTTATTTGATTACTGGTAATTTCACCAATAATATTAGTATGGGTGCCAGGTAAGCAATCTCGAATGGTGGTTATACGGGTTCTGTCTTCATAACGAAGCGGTAAATGGAATAATAAATCTTGTACAGACACTAAACCTAGCTTGGCTAACTTCGCCGCCATGCTAGGCCCAACACCTTTAAAGGTTGAGAGGGAAACTTGTGATAATTTTGTCAGTGCTTCCATGAATAATGTTCGCGATTAAAATCGACTTGGTAAATTAATCATCAAGGTGTTGCCAAGCGCTTTTATCCATCTGCATTTTTTGCCACCAAAGCTCATCGGCAACGATTTGTCCTTCATCGTCTATAGCGGGATAAGGTAAGCCTTTACGTTGACAGGCTTCGGCAAAAATAGGGTGGCCACCTTCAAAGAGTATACGCTGTCGGCGTTGATGATTTAATGTTGCTTTATTGTACATACCCGCTAACTGTCTTTGGCGCTGTGCTTCATATAAGACGACAGAGCAGGCAACCGAAACATTTAATGATTGCACCATACCAACCATAGGAATGACTATGTCTTGATCGGCGAGTGCTAGAGCCTCTTTGGAGGCGCCAAACTTTTCTTGTCCTAAAATAATAGCGGTTGGCTTGGTGTAATCAACGTCTCGAAAATCAATGGCAGTGTCTGATAAGTTGGTCACTAACACTTGCATGCCTTGTGCTTTTAGCTGAGTAATCGCATCAGCGGTTTTATGATGATTATGCACATCAACCCAGTTTTGGCTACCGGCCGCACTGCCACCACGCACTTCAGCCTCTTCGCTTTTCCAAATCGCATGAACATCACTAACACCAATAGCGTCACAAGTGCGTACTACGGCCGCTAAATTATGAGTTTTGTGCACGCCTTCCATGCAAACGGTTAAATCAGGCTGGCGCTTATCTAGCATAGTATTTATGCGTTGGAGTCTTTCTGGGGTCATGGCTATTTTCTTTGTCGTGTTTAAAAATATTAGCGCAAGCTAGGTAATTCCATGACACCATCAATTTCAATGTCAACGTCTTTAGGTAATTTAGATATTTGAATTGCAGCACGTGCAGGATAGGGCTGTTGAAAATACTTAGCCATGATCTCATTAACGGTGGCAAAATTACTTAGATCAGTCATAAAAATGTTAACTTTAACCATATCGTTAATCGTGCCGCCAGCAGCTTCACAAACAGCAGACAAGTTTTTAAACACCTGCTCAGTTTGTTCGGCAAAACCGCCCTCAATCACTTCCATGGTCGCCGGTATTAGCGGGATTTGCCCAGACAAGTACACAGTATTGTTTACTTTTACTGCTTGGCTATAAGTACCAATAGCACTGGGGGCTTGATCTGTTTTAATAATACTTTTCATTTTGTTTCCTTAATTTTTAGCTTCAAGTTTACATCTTAAAGCAAAACTATTTATTACGAATGACGCGTTGAACATCAATCATGACTTTAATTTTACGAATAATATCTGCTAAGTGAATGCGATCGCGACAAGTAATTTCCATATCAATAACATAAAGTCCCGCTTCTTTTTCACCAGAATTTAAACTGTGAACATTTGAGCCACATTTAGCGACAACACTGGTTAATAACGCAAGTGCTCCTTGGTGATTAATAATCTCTACTCTGAGCTTAGCAATAAATTCTTTATCGATATCGGTATCCCACTTCACAGGGAACAGGTTGCCTTGTTCATGGCCCTTAATATTGCGACAGCCTTGTTGGTGCACCATTAAACCCTTTCCTGGACTTAGGTAGGCTAAAATAGAATCCCCAGGAATTGGGCGACAGCATTTGCCATAACTGACTAACATGCCTTCAGTGCCTTTTATCGGCATTTTGGCTTTACTGTTGCTTGGCGTTAATTCACTGTCTTCAGTAAACTCATCGGTTAAACGCCTAGCAATACCAATACTTAGGGCATTACCTAAGCCGATATTTGTCAGTAATTCATCGAAGGTTAAGTTGCCACTTTGTTTTACTACCTCAGCTATTTTTTCTTCGCTGATTTCTTCTAATTTGACTTTACCTAAGGCGTGACTTAACAGGCGTTGACCCAGCTGTTTAGACTCGGTTTGCTCTCGACTTCTTAAGTACGTTCTGATTTGTAAGCGTGCTTTAGCGGTAACAACAAAGTTTAACCATGTAGCGTTTGGTCTTGCCGCTGCTGACGTAACCACTTCAATGGTTTGGCCTGAATCAAGTGGCTGACTCATAGGGTAAGGTTTTCTATCGACCTTTACACCGACGCAAGAGTTACCGACATCGGTATGTACAGCATAGGCAAAATCTACCGCTGTCGCGCCCATGGGCAATTCAATAATTCGACCTTCTGGGGTGAAAACATAAATTTCTTCAGGGAATAGATCAGATTTTACATTTTCAATAAATTCGAATGAGCTACCAGCACTTTGTTGTAACTCCAGTAAACTTTGCATCCAACGGCGCGCTTTCATTTGTGCCGTGGTATCAGAGTTGGCGCCGCCATCTTTATATAGCCAATGAGCGGCAACGCCCTTGTCGGCCATTTGATCCATATCATCGGTTCGAATTTGAATCTCTACCGGAATGCCGTGAGGACCAATAAGCGACGTATGCAATGAGCGATAGCCATTGGTTTTAGGGATGGCAATATAGTCTTTAAAGCGCCCTTCAATGGGCTTAAATAAATTATGCATTGCACCTAAGGCACGATAGCAATCATCGATTTTATCACCAACAATCACACGAAAAGCGTAAATATCCATTACTTCGTTGAACATGAGCTCTTTATTAAGCATTTTACGATAAATTGAATACAGGTGCTTTTCTCGCCCCAACACTTGTGCACCAATATTGCTTTCAGAAAGACGTGCGGAAACTTCTTCTTGAATATTATCAACAATGGCTTTGCGATTGCCGCGGGCACTTTTGACGGCTGACTTAAGTGCGCGAGAGCGCATAGGGTAAAGCGCTTCAAACCCGAGTAACTCTAGTTCATTTTTTATGTCGTGAATACCTAAGCGATTGGCAATAGGGGCATATATTTCTAATGTTTCACGAGCGATGCGGCGGCGTTTGTCTGGTCTGAGGGAGCCAAGTGTACGCATGTTATGAGTTCTATCTGCAAGCTTGATCAAGATAACACGAATGTCTTGCACCATGGCTAAGACCATTTTGCGAAAATTTTCCGCCTGCATTTCTTCTTTATTATCAAACTTTAGCTTATCAAGTTTGCTGACCCCTTCGACCAACTCTGCCACTGTGTGACCGAAGAGCTCTGCAAGTTCATCTTTGGTCACGGTTGTATCTTCAATAACATCATGAAGTAATGCAGCCATTAAGGTTTCATGATCAAGGTGCATTTTGGCAAGGTTAATGGCAACAGCAACAGGGTGGGTGATGTAGGGATCACCACTAGAGCGCATTTGACCGTCGTGAGCGTCACGGGCAACTATATAGGCATGCTTAAGCAGATCAACTTGCACTTTTGAGAGGTAAGTTGAGCTTAATTCTTTTAATGGTTCAAATAGATACACCCATTACTCCAAATCGACAAAAAACAAGAATTAATAATGTGATAATAAAGTTAGAATACGTGGCTTTGCGCGAAATGCAAAGAAAATTAATAGCATAAGCTAAGTGGTACAAGGAGCAATAAAAAACGCGCAACCTCTTTGTGTACTAACACAAAAAAATTACGCGCCCTTGGGTTAATTTAACTGGGGTAATATTAACCGAATGTTTGCGTTTGATCACCAACAATGGCTGCAACAGCATCTAGCTCAGCAGTGTCTTGCTGGATTTGCTCTTGGCGATCAGAAGAATCCATAGATTCAGTACTGATTAAGCCTGCTTCAATTTCACGTAAAGCTAAAACAGTTGGTTTGTCATTTTCGACTTCAACCAATGGATCTTTACCGCCCGTTGCAATTTGACGAGCACGACGTGATGCAACTAGCACCAAATCAAAACGATTACCGATTTTTTCTACGGCATCTTCAACAGTTACGCGAGCCATTTGGTCACTCCAACTTTAATTTACAAAATAGCGCTGCATTTTACTGAGTGCTAAGGTATTTAGCAAGTAAAAGCCTTCATTGAATGAAAAATCCTCTACTTTTAAATCAATTTTATTTAATTTCGAAAAATATTAGCAAATCAGCTCATCAAGCAAGACTTTATGCTGAACAACTTGCTGACTGCGTTTTAAACGCTGGTTTTTTACTATGGTGGTAAGATCGGCTAATGCCTGTTCAAAGTTGTCATTAATAACAATGTAATCAAACTCTTGAAAGTGTGAACATTCATCTTGTGCCTGTGCCATTCGACTGGCAATAATCTCTTCACTGTCTTGTCCACGTCCACGCAAACGATTTTCTAACTCTTGTCGTGATGGCGGACTAATAAATATTGTTGTGACGGATGGCTTTTTCATACGCACTTGCTGTGCGCCTTGCCAATCAATATCTAGAAAAACATCAATACCTTGAGCAAGCTGTTCGTCGATTGCTGCTTCTGATGTGCCGTAGTAGTTGCCAAAGACTTCAGCGTATTCATAAAAAGCATTGTGCTTTATTTGTTTCTTAAAGTGATCAACAGAAACGAAGTGATAATGTTCACCGTTATTTTCACCAGGTCGAGGATCGCGAGTTGTATGAGAAACAGATACCTGCATAGGTCTTATCGACTCTTTTTCCCCTTGCTCTAGTAATGCTTTAATTAAGCTAGATTTGCCAGCACCGCTAGGCGCAGAAAGAATAAATAAGTTACCAGGAGCTGTCACACGAAATTCCTTTGAGGTTAAATAAGACAATAAAAAAGGCTAAGCCTTATTTTACTCTATAAGAATAAAAAAAGCCTAGCCCTGATTGCTAAAAAGTCAGGCGAAGATCAACCCTCCTTGAAGAGGGCTAAAAACTAACTACAATACTTTAGCAATTGATTGTGCTAAGTAGTCAACATTACTGTTAGCAATACCGGCAATACTCATGCGGCTAGAGCCAACCATGTAAATGCTGTATTCATCTTGTAATTGTTGCACTTGCTCTGGGGTAATACCCAAGAAAGAGAACATACCCGCTTGACGAGTAATAAAGCTGAAGTCGCGCGTAACGCCATTTTCAACTAATTTATCAACAATAAGTTGGCGGTTACCATTAATGCGGTTACGCATTTCAGCTAGTTCGCTGTACCACTCATTACGTAGTTCGTCTGAAGATAAAATTGTTTCAACAAGGGCTGCGCCATGTGCTGGTGGCATTGAGTAAATAACACGTACAACAGATAACAGTACCGAATTGGCAATATCTACTTGTAAGCTTGATTCGCCAATAATAGTACATGCGCCAATACGTTCACGATATAAACCAAAGTTTTTAGAGCATGAGCTACACACGATCATTTCATTAACAGACTCAGCCATTAAGCGTAAGCCATATGCATCTTCGTCTAAACCTTGCCCAAAGCCTTGGTAAGCCATATCAACAACTGGAGTAAAGCCAACTGATTTAGCAACATCAGCAACTTGCTGCCATTGTTCTTGGTTTAAATCCATACCACTTGGGTTATGACAACACGCGTGTAATAACACAGCGTCATCACTCGATACTTGTTTCAATGCCGCTAACATGCCGTCAAAATCTAAGTTCTTATTGTCGTAATCATAATAAGGATAAGTTTTAACTGTTAAACCGGCTGCTTCAAACAAGCCAGTATGGTTTGCCCATGTTGGGTTACTTACCCAAATGGTGGCGCCAGCTTTACATGATTTAATAAACTCGGCAGCTACACGCAATGCGCCTGTTCCGCCAGGAGTTGATACCGTACGTGCACGATTTTCAGTTAATACTTTATGACTTTGACCGAAAATTAAGTTAGCCATTTCATCATTAAAAAGGCTTGAGCCTGTTGGGCCAATATAGACTTTACTGGTTTCTGTATCAGTGCGATGTTGCTCGGCTTTTTTCACACAATTTAGCACTGTGGTATCACCGGCTTCATTTTTATAAACGCCAACACCTAAATCAATTTTCTGTGGGTTAGTGTCTTCTCGGTATTTAGCTAATAGGCCTAATATAGGATCGGCAGGCAAAGCTTTTAAGCTAGCAAACATGACTGAAATGTACCTTATATTTGTGGGTTTAATTTAAATGAATTAAACCCCTTTAATTGAAAGAAATAGCGAAAGGCAAGCATAGCTCAAAAGTCCGCCAAAATTAAGGCTTTTTATCCAATAATTAAGACTAATTTTTTCAGTATATGACTTGGTTTTGCATAAGCGCTAAAAATTATTTGTTAAGGCGGCAATTAAACCAATAACACCACCAAAAACACCGCCCCAAACGACTAGCCATCCGAGGTGTTTTTTAATCATTTTTTGAATGATTTCTTTAACTAATTTAGGGGTTAATTCATTGAGGCGCTTTTCGATAATATCGCTAACTTTTTCCTGCATATTCGCAATCATGTCTGGTTGCTCTAGTTCATCTCGAAGCAAGTTGTTGAACTGCTCACTTTGACTGATTTCTTTTATCGAGTTTTTCATTTTCTCGATAAAGGGATCTTTCATGGGTTGAATGGCTTCACTTCCGCCAACCATGGCTAACATAGGACCAAATGAGGACTCTTCAATTACTGTGACTAGGTTATTAAATGCGGGTGTTAAATCAACTTTTTCAATAACAGGCGTTAAATCAATACTGCTTGCAGCACCTGAGCCTGTAGATAAAAAGCGATCGATGTTTTCTTTGGTGAAAAACTGCTCCATCATTAATTGGCGAATGGCTAATTTAAAGTCTTCAAAACGCGCAGGAATAACGCCTGAACCATAGAGTAATGGTACTTTTTCAAACAGCATATGCACGGCAAGCCAATTGGTTATTGCCCCAGATAAGGCAAATAAGCCGACGGTATACAGAATATGGTTAGATAAGATAAAACCAGCCAAAGTGCAGGCTAAGGCAATAAAATTAGTGACTAAGCTTTTATTCACTGATAACTCCGTGATTAGATGTTCGATTTAGAACTTTGATGGCTGCTATGATAGCATTGAATTTACTTTGCTAAAATAATGATAATTATGATTTATTCAACCTTAAAAAAGCTATTTTTTTTAAGCGCTATGGCCTTTGTTAGTGCTTGTGATGCAAACAATGTTAGCGATGAACAGTGGCGCGCTTTAGAGGTAAACAATACTGTTTTGCTGACCTTGCCTCAAGGCAAGGTTGTCATTGAACTAGCGCCGCAGTTTTCACCAAAACATGTTGAACAATTTTCAACGCTTGTGAAAAAAGGTTTTTATGACAAGACGACGTTTTATCGGGTTATTGATGGCTTCGTTGCGCAAGCGGGGCCAAAAGATGGTAGCGATAAAGATAAATCTGTTGCGCAACTGGCCATTGAAGGAGAGTTTATAACCGATAAAGATTGGTCATTCACGCCAGTACAAAGCGATGATTTATTTGCCATGCAAACGGGTTTTAAAGGTGGCTTTGCGTTGGCCAAAGATAATGATAGTGCTTGGCTAACCCATTGCCCCGGTACCTTAGCAATGGCTCGTGGTAATGAAGCAGATAGTGCATCGAGTCACTTTTATTTTGTCATTGGTCAAGCCCCACGCTACCTTGATCGTATTATGACCATTTTTGGTCGAGTGGTTTACGGTATGGAGCATATTCAGTCAATACAACGAACCTCAGCTATTGAAGGAGAGTATGCCATTGACAGCCGCGAGCACACTCCTATTTTAAGCATGAAGTTAATGGCCGATGTACCTAAAGCTGAGCGTATAATCATTGAAGTAGAGAATACAGAGTCGACAAGTTTTGCCGAGCGCTTAACTAAACGCCGTACTCGCCAGCATGAGTTTTTTTATAAAAAACCGCCTCCGGTGCTAGATGTTTGTCAAGTGCCGGTCAGGAGTCGGTTGATTAAAAACGATAAAGCTTAGGGGTTGTCCTTCGGATCCTTTTAAATGCTTCATTTAAAGCTAATGCTAAAGTAGTCAAGTGCTTTGTCCTGATTTATCGTTTATATTGCACAGCAAGATCATAAACTGAATGAAACAGGCAAATGTTGATGCTAAATAATGGGTCGCAATATAGATGAAAACTAATTTAATTACGCGTGAAGGCTTTGAGCTGTTACAAAAAGAGCTAAGCCATTTATGGAAAGTTGAACGACCTGAAACAACCAAAAAAGTCTCTTGGGCGGCAAGCTTAGGTGATCGTTCAGAGAATGCCGATTATCAATATAACAAAAAACGCTTACGAGAGATTGACCGTCGAGTGCGCTATTTATCTAAGCGTTTAGAAGATATCAAGGTGATTGATTATAACCCGCAGCAAGCAGGAAAGGTTTTCTTTGGCGCTTGGGTGGAAATCGAGAATGATGACGGCGAACAGCTTAAATTCAAAATAGTTGGACCAGATGAAATTTTTGGCCGTAATGACTATATCTCTATTGATTCACCAATGGCTCGTGCTTTGTTGAAAAAAGAAGTCGATGATGAAGCTGTGGTAACCACACCATCAGGTGAAAAGTACTGGACAGTGTTAACCATTAATTATTAGTAGGTTAAGCAGCCACTTGCACTAAAGTGCCATTCACCTTTAGTGCAATATAAGTCATGATCAATTTACCTGTTCATTTTGGCTTCATAATCATGGTTATCATACAACACCTAAAAATCCCCTTTTTGGCAATGACACTCATCTTGTTTAGCCAACATTCATTTGCT
Source organism: Colwellia sp. (assembly GCA_026196955.1). Lineage (GTDB taxonomy): Bacteria > Pseudomonadota > Gammaproteobacteria > Enterobacterales > Alteromonadaceae > Colwellia. The sequence continues at coordinate 81,232 of JAPHTO010000037.1, forward strand.
GAGTTCACTGTGTTAGAAGCATTTGGCGATAATCCAGGTTCGCTTGAAGCAAGTTACTTTACTCCACAAGCAAAGTCGCCAGCACTGGTGGTTCTATTGCATGGTTGCGCTCAAAATGGAGAGCAATTAGCCCAACAAACTGGCTTGCTTGGGTTAGCGAAAAAGCATCAGTTTGCCTTATTATTACCGCAACAGGCGTTAAGCAATAATATTAAACGCTGCTTTAATTGGTATTCAACAGATGATTACAGCAGAGATAAAGGTGAGAGTTTATCTCTAAAAAATATGATTGCTACTGTGAAGCAGCAATTTTCTAGTGACAAGGTTTATATTGTTGGTCTTTCAGCTGGGGGAGCAATGACTAGTAATATGTTAGTAAACTATCCTGAACTTTTCACTGCCGGTGCTGTGATTGCAGGCATTCCCTTTCCTTGTGCGGATGGCTTGATTACGGGTATTTCGTGCATGAAAAATGGTCCTTCACAAACGAGTGATGAGTTAGTTTCACAGATTGAAAAAATAACCTCAAATCAAATAGCATGGCCTAGATTATCAGTGTGGACAGGCGTAGAGGATAGCATTGTTAATCCATTAAACGCTTCTATGCTTGCGCAGCAATGGGCACAGTTATCAAAGATCACGGCTAAGCCAACTGTAACCCATAAATCAGGGTATCAAGTGACACGTTGGCAGAATGTTGCAAAAGAAACGCAAGTGGAGTTGATTGAAGTCGCAAAACTGGGTCACGGCATTATGGTAAACCCCAGGGTTGCAAATGGCGGAGAAGCGTCTGATTACTTATTAGCAGCTCCGGTAAGTACTGCTAAATATCTTGTTGATTTTTGGCACCTACAACGTGAGCAAACAAAAAATATTCAATAAATACAATGTGATAGTTGTGGCACTATAGTGCTAATTATTTTTTCAAATGGATCAGATAAAGTGTTATGAGTTGGCCAAAAAGCCTCGCTAATAAAATATAAATGCACTAACTAATAACACAAAACAATTACAAATAAGGGTTCCCCATGAAACAGCTTAAGAGCAGTAAAAATTATCTCGCTTTGGCAATCGCCACCGCTCTAACAACTAACATCGCCTTAGCTGAGGAAGCTAATGATACTTCGCCTGCAGCAAAAGACAGTGGTTTAGAGCGTATAGAGGTGACCGCACGTAAAACGGTTGAAAGCTTACAAAGTGTTCCCGTTTCAGTGACATCAGTTGGTGCTCAAGAGCTAGCTGAAAATGGTATTAGCGTGATGACAGAAATTCAGCAGTTCTCACCTAACACTACTTTGCAAAGTAGTCGTGGTACCAACTCTACATTGACCGCTTTTATTCGCGGTGTGGGTCAAGATGATCCACTTTGGGGCTATGAGCCAGGCGTAGGGATTTATGTTGATGATGTTTATATTGCTCGTCCTCAAGGGGCTGTGTTAGATATTTTAGATGTTGAGCGAATTGAGGTTTTACGTGGCCCTCAAGGCAGCTTATACGGTAAAAATACCATAGGTGGTGCGATTAAGTATGTCACCAAAAAAATGTCTGGTGATATGGAGTTTGATTTACAAGCAACTTTTGGTGACTATGCGCGTCAAGATTATAAAGTGGCTGGAAAAATCCCTGTTATTGATGACAAGTTGTATGTTGGTTTTGCTTTGGCAAATTTAACCCGTGATGGTTTTGGCAGTTTCCTTGAATCAGACCTAGCTGGTCAGGATTTAGAAAACTACAATAAAGACGTCTTTGCTGGTCGTATTACCATCGAATTTGAGCCGACAGATGATTTGTTCTTCCGCTTTAATTATGACAAAACAGAGGATGATTCAAATGCAAAAGGCGGCTATCGCTTATTGCCTAGTATCGTCACTGACGCGCCTGTTCCTGATAGTGTTTACGACTCATATACCAGTATGCCAACATGGAACAGTGTTGAATCAGAAGGTTTCAGTTTAACTGCAGAGTATTATATAAATGATACTTGGTCAGTTAAATCAATCACCTCAAGCAGAGAAAACTATTCAAAAACCAATATTGATTTTGATAATACCGCAGAGCGAATTTTTGATGTACCCGCTATCTATGATGATGAACAATTCACTCAAGAGTTTCAGCTAAACTATGACTCTGATAATTTGACCTTTGTTTCGGGCTTATACTATTTTGATGGTGAATCATGTGGTCATTTTGATGCTATTTTAGAGCATTTAGGCAATGCCCTTGGTTTACCGGGTTTAACGCGAGAAGTAACGGGCTGTAATAATAGTGAAAGTTACGCAGCCTATGCACAGGGCTCTTATAATGTAACGGATAAGTTATCCTTCACCTTAGGTGCTCGATATACCCAAGAAGAAAAAACCGCCAATGTTAATAATGGTGTGGTCTTTGAAACGGTTTATCCAGAAAGCGGTTGGGTGCCAGGCTATGATCGTGGAGCTGTAGAATTCCCAGAAGTATTAAATGATAAAGAAGATTGGTCTCGCTTTACGCCTCGTGTCGGTGTTGAGTATCAATATTCGACTGATATGATGTTTTTTGCCAGTTATTCGCAAGGCTTTAAGTCTGGCACATTCAACCCTAGAGCAAGTGGCCCAGAGCCGGCGGTAGATCCTGAAGTGGTTGATTCATTTGAATTTGGTGTAAAAAGCGAGTGGAATGATAATTTAAGGGTTAACGCCACAGTTTTCTATCTTGATCACAAAGACAGACAGTTTGTTACTGTATTACCAATAGAAGGTGGTGATGGCAGTGAATTGAGTCAACGTTTAGGCAATATCGGTCAATCAACCGCGTCAGGCTTAGAGCTTGAAATTCAATATGCGGCGACTAAAAACTTGAACCTTTTTGGAACACTTGGCTTGATTGATTCATCTTTTGAAGAAGTAAAATCATTTGATGGCGATGGTAATCAGATAGATATTAGCGATACCTTTACAATTACCAATACTCCCGACACGACAGCCAATGTAGGCTTTACTTATGATGTAGAAACATCAGTAGGCGCCTTTGTTGTTAATGGTAACTATTATTACCGTAGTGACTATGACTTAACGCCAACGGGCAACTTATTGACGCAAGATGGTTATGGTCTGTTAAACCTTGGTGTGAATTGGTATAGCAATGATGGTGATTGGACAGCAGCGTTACACTGGAAAAACATCACCGATGAAGAATATCTCGTTGGTAACTATGCTTTTGTGGGTGAGCAAAATCCTGATGGTAGTTATCAGCCTGGTTTAGGTGGTGATACAACATTGATAGGTTATTATGGTGACCCATCAACAATTGCTTTAACGGTAGGTTATACGTTTTAGTCAATAAATTAATGATGAAAAAATAAAAAAGGAGCTGGTTTTTACCGGCTCTTTTTTTGATAATAAACAATGAGTTTTTAGTCTTAAAGGTACTGTTATGAGCCAAGCCAAAGTAGCGATTGCTGATGATCATCCGTTGTTTCGTACCGCGTTAAAGCAAGCTGTAGTAGATTGTATGCCTGATGCAGGTATTAAAGAGGCATCAAGCTTTGATGATTTACTCAGTGTTATTGCTCAATCGCCTGAATTAGAAATTATTTTTTTAGATTTACATATGCCGGGTAACGATGGTTTTACCGGCTTAACACAATTGCAAAACAATCATCCAGATTTAATTGTTATTATGGTGTCTTCGGATGAAAACCCAGAGATTATGCAAAAAGCCATCAACTTTGGTGCAGCGGCATTTATTCCTAAATCGGTAGACTTAGCGACTATCGGATTAGCCATTAATACCGTGCTTGCTGGTGAAACCTGGCTACCAGAAAACATGTCGGTTAGCCGTGATACAGAATTAGCGCAAAAGCATAAAAAATTAGCCCAACAATTAGCTCAGTTAACGCCGCAACAATATACGGTTTTATCACTGGTTGCTGATGGCCAGCTGAATAAACAGATAGCCGGAATTTTAGATATAAAAGAAAATACTGTGAAGAAACATGTTTCAGCTATTTTATTGCATCTTGGGGTTTATAATCGCACCCAAGCAGGCTTGGTGTATCAGCAATTGATGTTAGCGCCACAGGAAAATGTTTCTCTAAGTTAATCACTTAATAACTGCCGTATTAGCTTCTTCAATGCTAACGCCTTAATTGGCTTACGCATAAAATAAAATTTAGCGTGACTGGTGTGCTCTCTAACTTGCTCTGATGGATCGGCAGAGCAGATTATTACCGGAGCCTGCCACGCATAGCGGCTTAAGTTTTGTTGTACTAAGTCGACACCATTTTTACCATCGTCTAAGTGATAATCAGAGATGATAATCGTAGGGGCGAAAGCTTGCTGAGTTAGCGCAGCCGTTAAGGCAGGCTCGTCATTAACGGCAAGTACCTGACAGCCCCATTCTTGAAGCTGAGTTTGCATTGCCGTTAGCATTAACGGCTCGTTATCAATTAATACAACTGCTAAATCATCAAATTCACTGGCGCTTGAGGGCTTGGCAGTGACTGTTGAGCTTGCTATAGGCGGGAGTACTTTTCGACTACGCGGCATTGTGATACGAAAACAAGTGCCTGCGCCTAAGATTGATTTTACCGAAATGGTAAAACCTAATAATTTGGCAATTCGCTCTGAAATAGCTAAGCCTAAGCCAAGGCCTGATGCTGTTTGATCCTGATTTAAACGTTCAAATTCTTTGAAAATGGTTGCCTGTTTATCTTCTGGTATGCCGGGGCCGTTATCCCATACTTCAATACTAATATTGCCTTGTTGGTGTTTGACGCCAAGCAACACTTTGCCTTGGCGGCTTATTTGTGGACAATAGTTAATTGCATTTGATAAGAAGTTTTGTACAACACGCCTAAGTAGCCTTTGGTCCGTTTCAACAACACAGCTCGATTTTACATAGCTAAACTCTAAGCCTGCTTGCTGTGCCAATACAGTAAATTCGTTGCTTAACGGGGTTAATAATTCGTCAATTGAAAAGCAGTGGTTATCTATTTTTTGTGAACTATTATCAAGTCGAGAGATTTCGACCAAGTCGGAAAGCAAGGTTTCTGCGGCACTGAGTGAGTTTTGAATATTTGTGGCGAGCTCTTGCAAATGGGTATTTTCGACTTTTTTGTTAAGCATATTGGTGAATAATGACATGGCATTGAAGGGCTGCATTAAATCATGACTAGCGGCGGCTAAAAACCGACTTTTGCTGGTGTTTGCGGCTTCAGCTTCGGCTTTTGCTAGGCTCAACTCATGAGTACGCTCTGCGACTCTTTGCTCTAAGTTTTCGTTGGCTTGTTGCAGGGCTTTAGCCGCTTCAATATGGGCGGTGATATCAGAAAAAGTGCTAACAAAACCGCCACCGGGCATGGCTTGACCGCGAATCTCTAACACGATGCCGTTGGGCATTTCACGCTGAAAATGATGGTTATTGCCTTGACGCATATGTTCGATGCGGCGTTCAATAAAGTTATTTTCCTCATCTGCATTGGCAGCATTTTTATGAGTAGCTATCACGCCCCGCTCGGCGTTAAAACGAATAAGATCGGCAATAGGTTTGCCTACACAGACAAAATTATCTGGATATTCGAGCAGTTCAAGATAACGTTTATTCCAAGCAACAAGGCGCATGTCAGCATCGACAACACTAATACCTTGCTCTATGTTCTCGACGCCCGCTTGCAATAATTCTCGGTTAAACTGAAAAAGCTTGTTGGCTTCGTCAACAATATTCACGACATCTTGCAGCGGCATGTTTTGCTGGGTAGTAACAGCCTTCATTACCATGCGAGTAGAGGCGGATCCCAAGACGCTAGATAATTGTAAGCGGGTATATTCAACTAAATCCTTGCTGGCGGAGGCATTAGACAACTGTTTGGCATGCTGATGTAGAAAGGTATTTGCGGCATTATCATCAATAAAACGTTGTAATAAATGATATAAATCTTTACTTGATAAATCTTGTTCATAGGCACTTTGTTGCTGGTAAATAAATAATTCAGCTTGAAGTTTTTCAGAGACGCTGCGATGGCCGAGGAGAGAGAAAATAATGAAACAGCTACTGTTGGCAAGCAAGCTAAAGAATAGCCCATGACTAATATGATCAAGGGCAGTGAGACCAAATAATGTATAGGGTTTTAGCCAAGCTAGTCCCCAAAGTCCTGAGCTCAGCCAAGTAGAGTGCGGTAATAAACTGGGTAGCAACAAGGTGTATAGCCAAATGACACTACCAACAATCAATCCTATTAAGGCTGCCTTGCTAGTGGCTTTTCGCCAGTACAGCGCGCCAAGTACCAAGGGGGCTAATTGTGCCAATAGAACAAAGGATAAAAGGCCAATAGTCGCGAGGTGGTTTTGTTGATCAACAATGCGCTCAAAAACCAAGGCTAACAGTAATAACAAGGCAATGGCAACGCGGCGAATGTTTAATAGTACACTAGATAGTTGTGTTTTTTGTGTTGTAACAAAACGATTATTACGAAGTAATAGTGGTGTCACTATTTCAGTGGTTACCATGGTACTTAATACAATAGTCGCGACAATAACCATGCTTGTTGCTGCGGCTAAGCCGCCTATATACGCTACACCACCAAGCCAAGCCTGCTGAAAAAATAAAGGGATGGTAATGACATACGTGTCGGCGTCAACATTGCCGCCAGGAAATAAACTTTGTCCAGCAAGGGCGATAGGTAATACAAAAATGTTAATGGCTATGAGGTATAAAGGGTATAAATAGCGGGCACTTTTCAGCTCATCTTCATGATGGTTTTCTATCATTAGCATGTGATATTGCTGCGGTAAAATGAAAATTGTCACCATGCCCAGCAGTGCTTGAGAAATAGCAAAATAAATACTATTGGCTTGCGGAACTTGATTGATATTTTCTGCTTGGGTAAATAAATCATTCACGCCATCAAACACAAAAAAAGTGGCAAAAATGCCGATAGCGGTTAAGGCAAATAACTTGATCACAGAGCTAAAGGCTATCGCGAGTACTAAGCCTTGGTTTTGTTTGTTTACCACTACTTGTCTAGCACCAAATAAAATACTGAAAATAATCAACACTAGGGTAACGACAAAGGTGGTACTAATGCCCGATTGGTATGAGCCCGTGAGCAAATCAAAACTCTTACTGATGGCGCGCAGCTGTAAAGCGATATAGGGAATGGTGCCCAATAGCGCTACTAAGGTAACTGTTGCTGCAATAATAGGAGAGCGATCGTAGCGACAAGCAATGAAGTCGGCAATTGAGGTGAGGTTTTGCTCTTTGCTGATGCGTAATATTCTTAACAGCATTGGCCAAGCCAGAACCAAGCACAAAATTGAGCCGATATAAACTGGGGCAAGCCAAGCACCAGTGGTTGCGGCTTGTCCAACCGTGCCGTAAAAAGCCCATGAAGTACAACTTACCCCCAGCGATAAACTGTATACCCAAGGGCGAGAGAGCCATTGCTTATTACTTTGTTTTTGTCCGCAATACGCGACGACAAAAAGTAACAACAGATAAGCAATAGAGAGTAAGGATATCAGCCAAGTATCAAGAGAAAGCCAAACTAACAATAAAAATTCCTCAGTTAAATAAGTTACTTATAGGTTGTTTAATAATGCAGCTAATAGCATAACACGCATGTTAAAAAAACGCAGTGAACGAAGGTAGTACATCAATGGTTTATTTATTTGGTTAAGCTGATTAAAAGTCGATATCTATAGTTGAAAATCTTTTAATGAATCTATTTCAAATAAACAATAAGCATTTAGTGGCCGTACTTGTTTTTGTTAGCTACACCCTGTTTGCGATGGCGTGGGTTGGCGGGACAGCAAGCATGAGTCAAATCATGTCTGCGATGCAAGTTGATAGCCTAGCCTCCGCCAGCTTTATTAGTGGCGCGGTGACGTTAGCAAAAATTATTGGTACTTTTATTGCCGCCGGGCTAGCACTAAAATTAGGGGTGAAAAATGCCTTTTTCGTTTCAGGATTGCTAATTTCAATTGGTTTATTAACCCCTTTAGCGCCCAATTATGAAATGCTATTGTTAAGTCGTTTTTTAATGGGGTTGGGTGGCGCTTTTATGATTGTTTATTTTAACCCTATTGTGATGGTTTGGTTTACGCCAGAAGAAAGACCCACCATTAACGGCATTAATGCGGTCGCGTTTAACG